>CAZPMO010000080.1:0-21249 GCA_964587515.1 uncultured Rhodospirillaceae bacterium
ACGATCCGGCCTTTGTCCGTCGGATCGCTGGGCCCCGGATCGGGGTCCGGGGTGACGAATTTTCGTTGGGGCCAGGTGGAAGCTATTCACCCGATTGCCCCGCTGCGCAACCATCCCTCGGACAGACTCCAGGGAGAAGGCGCATGAGCGATCGCATCACGGTTTCCTTCGCGCTGAACGGCGACGAACAGCGCATCGAGGCGGCACCGGCGCGTCGTCTCGCGCATGTGCTGCGCGACGATCTCGGCCTTACCGGCACCAAGATCGGCTGCGACGCCGGCGATTGCGGTGCGTGTACGGTTCTGGTCGACGGCGAACAGGTTTGCGCCTGCATGACGCCGGTGGCCCAGGCCCAGGGTCGCTCGATCACCACGGTCGAGGGGCTCGCCTCCAACGGCGATTTAAGCGCCCTGCAGGAAGCGTTCCATCTGCACGGCGCGGCGCAGTGCGGCATCTGCACGCCCGGCATGCTGATGGCGGCGGCCTCGCTGCTGGGCCGCAACCAACGCCCGACCACGCAGGAAATCGAGGATGCGCTGGGCGGGGTTCTCTGCCGCTGCACCGGCTATCGCAAAATCATCGACGCGGTCCGCCACGTGGTCGCGCCCGGCCCGGTCGACGTGGTGACTCCGGAAGCCGGCGCCGCGTACGGCGCGCGCGTACTCAAGACCGACGGGCTCGGAAAGCTCGACGGCAGCGAGATTTTCGGCGCCGATCTCGCGCCCGCCAACGCGCTGTGGGTTCGCGCGGTGCGCTCGCCGCACTGGAGCGCGCGCGTCAAGCTGGGCTCTTTCGATGCGCTGCATCGCGAATATCCAGGTTTGGCGCGCGTTATCACGGCGGCGGACGTGCCCGGCATGAACGGCTTCGGCGTCTATCCCGACGTCAAGGACCAGCCCGTATTCGCCGACGGCGAGGTGCGTTTCCGGGGCGAGGCGGTGCTGGCCCTGATCGGCGATTACGACACCGTGTTCGGCATCGCCGATGAGGACGTGCCCATCGAATACGAGCTGCTCGAACCCGTTCACGGCATCGCGGCGGCGCTTGCCGAGGGAGCGCGCGCGGTCCAGGCGGAGACGCCCGACAACGTGATGGGGCGCGGTTTCGTTAAAAAGGGCGATATCGAGGACGCCTTCGCGAATTCCGACGTGATCGTCGAGGGCTCGTTCGAGACCGGCTTCGTCGAGCACGGCTATATCGAGCCCGAAGCGGGCTGGGCGCGCCGCGTCGGCGACCGGCTTGAGATGACGGTGACCACCCAGAGCCCCTACATGGACCGCGACGAGGTCGCCTCGGTGCTCGGCATCGCCCAGCAGGACGTGCGCATCATTCCGACCGCCTGCGGCGGCGGCTTCGGCGGCAAGCTCGATATCTCGGTTCATCCGCTGATCGCGATCGCAGCCTGGATCCTCGATCGCCCGGTGCGCGGCGCCTATAACCGCATCGAGACCATGGCCTCGACCACCAAGCGCCATCCGTCGCGGATCACCGCGCAATATGGCTGCACCCAGGACGGCAAGCTGACCGGCTATCGCTTCCATGGCGATTTCAATACCGGCGCCTATACTTCGTTCGGGCTGACCGTGAAGGACCGCGTGCCGGTGCATTCCACCGGACCCTATTACGTGCCGGCGGTGCTTGCGACGTCCACCGGGCTGTTCACCAACGAGCCGCCGGCCGGCGCCTTTCGCGGCTTCGGCATCCCGCAATGCGCGATCGCCCATGACGCGCTGATGGATGAGATGGCCGAGCGCATCGGCATGGACGCGCTGGAGTTCCGCCATCTAAACGCCATACGCGTCGGGCAGGCGACCCCCACCGGGCAGGTGCTGGAGGCCAGCGCCGGGCTGGCGGACTGCCTCGCAGGTCTTAGAAATCACTGGAATAAACTCAAACAAGAGTCTGAAAAATTTAACGAAAATAGAGATGGCGTTCTGCGCCGTGGTGTCGGTGTCGGGTGCATGTGGTACGGCTGTGGCAATACCTCCATGCCCAACCCATCGACCATGCATCTGAGTGTCAGCCGCGACGGGACGGTGACGCTTTATTCGGGCGCCCAGGATATCGGCCAAGGCACCAACACCACCATGGTGCAGTGCGCCGCCGACGGGCTCGGCATCGAAATGTCCCAGATCGAATTGGTGTGGGGCGACACCGACCTGACCGCCGACGCCGGCAAGACCTCGGCCTCGCGCCAGGCCTATATTTCGGGCAACGCGGCTAAAGGCGCGGGCGAGGATCTGCGCGCCCAAATTCTCCGGCTCGCCAATGTGGGCGAAGGCGCCGAGATCGAATTCGGTTCCTCGCCGCTGATCGTGCGCGACGGCGACGCGGTGCGCGAGATCGATCTGTCGGAACTCGAGGCCGTGCATTTCGGGGACGTGCTGGTGGGCGAGGGGACCTTCGATCCGCCGACCCAGCCGCTCGACGAGAACGGACAGGGCGTGCCCTATGCGACTTATGGCTTCGCCGCCCAGATGGCGCAGGTGGAAGTCGACACCGAGCTCGGCACCGTGAAGACGCTGCGTATCGTCGCGGCCCACGATGTCGGCGGCGCGATCAATCCCATCCAGGTCGAGGGCCAGATTCACGGCGGCACGGCGCAGGGACTGGGGCTGGCGCTGATGGAGGAATACATTCCCGGGCGCACCGAGAACCTGCACGATTACCTGATGCCGACCATCGGCGACGTGCCCGAAATCGACGTGGTGCTGGTGGAGGATCCGGAACCGACCGGCCCGTGGGGCGCGAAGGGGATCGGAGAGCCGGCCCTGATCCCGACGCCGCCGGCGATCTTCGGCGCCATCTATCACGCGACCGGCGTTCGCATGCGGCGCGCCCCGGCGACGCCCGACCGGGTGCGCGCAGAAATACTCGCCCAGGGCCTTAAAGCGAGAGGATGACCGACATGGCCGAGACCGAAAAAAAGAACGACGGCGTCATCACCTGCGACGCGTGCCCGGTGCTGTGCCGCATCCGCCCCGACAAGACCGGCGCCTGTGACCGCTACGGCAATGTGGCGGGCACGCTGACCCGGACCGATCCGCTGGTGGTGACCCAGAAGGTGCTGGACGATCACGGCCAGGTGGTGCCGTTCCTGAAGGCGGCCGGGGAATGGGACGGCTCGCTGATCAGCCAGGCGCCCACCTTCGTGACCGGCATCGGCTCCACCACCACCTATCCCGATTACAAGCCGGCGCCCTTCATCGTTTCGTCCGATCATGAAGGCGTCGACATGGTGACCGTGGTCAGCGAGGGCGTGTTCAGCTATTGCGGCGTGAAGGTGAAGATCGACACCGACCGCTTTATCGGTCCGGAGCCGTCGCCGATCCGCGTCGGCGGCGAGCAGATCGGCCACGTGACCACCGCCGAATACGGCTCGCAGATGCTGGCGCTGGGCGGCGTGCGCCATCTCACCGGCGGCACCAAGAAGGAAGGCAACGCGACCTGCCAGGCAATGCTCGCGCTCTGTAACAAGGAACCGGTCGAGATGACCATCGACGACGGCGCCACCATCACCGTCCAGGCCGGCCAGCCGCCGATCATCGACGGCGATCGCGAGGAACGCATGCGGGTCGGTTGCGGCTCGGCCACCATCGGCATCTTCGCGCCGCAATGGCACGGTCATGTGGACGAGGTGATCGTGGTCGACGATCACATCACCGGCGTGCTGACCGAACACCAGTCGGGCAAGTTCCTCGACATGCCGCTGGCCGGCATCAAGATCCGTGGCCGCCGGTCGACGCCGGGCCGTTATTTCCAGGTCTCCGAGCCCGGCGCGGGCTGGGGCGGCACCGAGATTACCGATCCGCTGTCGATCATCGATAAGGTCGACGAAAAGAACGCCTGGCCCGGTCTCAAATTGCTGATGGTCTCGACCACCGGCGAGGACGCGGCCTATTTCGAGCTTGACGAGGACCTCAACCCGGTCGAGCGCGACATGCCGCGCGCCTTGCAGACGGTGACCGACCGTATCGGCGAGAATTGCGAGCCGGCGCTGTGCAGCGTGCTGTTCATGGGCGGCGCCGGCGGATCCTTGCGCGCCGGGGTTACGGTCAATCCGGTGCGGCTGACGCGCTCGGTGAAGCAATTGCTGACGCGGGTGACCTGCGGCGGCGCGCCGGTCTATGTGTGGCCGGGCGGCGGCATCACCTTGATGGTCGACGTCACCCGCATGCCGGAAAACTCGTTCGGCTACGTGCCGACCCCGGCGCTGGTCGCGCCCATCGAGTTCACCCTGCCGGCCGACGAATACGCCGCCATCGGCGGCTACGCGGACCGCCGGGTCACGCTCGACGAGGCGCTCGCGAAGACCGCGGTGCGCGCCGAGCCCTGGACCGGCGACAACCCGTGGCCGTTCGAACCTCCACGCGCGCTGGAAGACGTCTGAACATGGCGGGCGGCCCCCAGGCGCGGCTGCTCGACGACGGCAGGCGGCTCCATCTCCACCACGGGCCGATCGACCTGATCATCGGCGCCGAGGGTGAGGAGACGGAGATCGCGCGGGCCTATGCCCAGGCCGGCGATCGCTTCGAGGACGTGCTGGACGTGCTGGTCGGCGATCTCAAGAGGCTGCGCTCCGCGGTCGAGGAGCCGCGCTGGCACCCGCGCGGCCCGGTCGCCCGGCGCATGATGAACGCCGTCTGGCCGCATCGCGCCGGTTTCGTCACGCCCATGGCCGCGGTGGCCGGCGCCGTCGCCGACGAGGTGCTGGCGGCAATGATCGTCGGCCGCGACCTGGCCCATGGCTGGGTCAACAATTCCGGCGACATCGCGTTTCATTTGGTGCCCGGCCAGGCGCTGACCCTCGGCATGGTGGGCGATCTGTTCCAGCCCGGCATCGACGGTCTCGCCCGCCTCGACGACACCATGAACATACGCGGCGTCGCCACCAGCGGCTGGGAAGGCCGCAGCTATTCGCTGGGCATTGCCGACGCGGTGACCGTGCTGGCGTGCGACGCGGCCACGGCCGATGTGGCGGCGACGCTGATCGCCAACGAGGTCGACGTCGCGGATCCGGCGATTCGCCGCGAACCCGCCCGCTCGCTCGACGACGACAGCGATCTCGGCCACCTGCCGGTCACCGTCGAGGTCGGCGATCTCCAGCCCGCCGCGATCGCCTACGCGCTCGATCGCGGTGCCATCGCGGCGGAAACCATGCGCGCCGCTGGACTCATGGAGGCCGCGGTGCTGCTATTGAAGGGCGAGACACGGGTGGTCGGTGACGCGCCCACCGGAATCGAGGCGTAAACAAAGCCCCTCTCCCCTTGCGGGAGAGGGTTGGGTGAGGGGTAAGCGCGTCCGCGCGTTAAAAGACTCTTTTTTTCACCGCCTGTTAGCGGCGCCCCCCTCACCCTCCCACGACGCTGTCGCGTCGCGGGCCCCTCCCTTTCCCGCGAGGGGAGAGGGTTCGAAGAATTGGATCGGGTCGACTGAGAAAGGAAATTCGAGATGAGCGCTGTAATCCGCAAGACCGCCGTAATCGTCGAGGAAACCCGCATCGATATCGGCCGCGAGGTGTCGCCGCCGACCCGCAAGGCGGCCGCCATCGCGGTGATCGAAAACCCGTTCGCCGGCAAATATGTCGAGGATCTTAGCGAGCTGATGGAGATCGGCGCCGAGCTCGGCGGCGTCCTCGGTGAGATGTGCGTCGGCGCCCTCGGCATCCAGCCCGATCAGGCCGAGAGTTACGGCAAGGCCGCCATCGTCGGCGAGAACGGTGAATGGGAACACGCCGCCGCGATCCTGCACCCCAAGCTCGGCGCGCCGCTGCGCAAGGCGGTCGAGAAAGGCGCTGCGCTGGTGCCGTCCGTAAAGAAGCTCGGCGGACCCGGCACGCCCATCGACGTGCCGCTGGGTCACAAGGACGCGGCCTATGTGCGCTCCCATTTCGACGGCATGGAAGTGCGCCTGGCCGACGCGCCCCGCGCCAACGAGATCCTGGTCGCCATCTGCGTCACCGACTCCGGCCGCCCGTTCCCCCGAGTCGGCGGCCTGACGACCGACGAAGCGACAGGCGAGGACGGGCTGCGTTAGGCCTGCGAACTACTCCACCACTTCCGGGATGCGTTCGGCGGGGGGGGTGTTGCGGCTGCGGCCCGAGGCGACCTTGCCGTCGATGACCACCATGCCGACGCCCGGGATGTCGCCGAACTGGATGGACTCGAGGATATCCTTGGCCGGCGTGTGCTGGGCGCGGTCGAGGAACACGAAATCGGCGGCGCGGCCTTCCTCGATCAGACCGCAATCGAGGTCGCGCATGCGGGCGGTGTTGCCGGTCGCGAAGCAGAACGCCTGTTCGGCCGGCACGTCGCCCAGCGACGACAGCATGGAGACCATGCGCAGGATTCCGAGCGGCTGCACGCCCGAGCCCGCCGGCCCGTCGGTGCCGAGGATCACGCGTTCGAGCTGACCCAGTTCGCGCGCGATGCGCATGGCGTAGAGCGCCGAATTTTCGTTGCCGTTATGGACGATCTCGATGCCCGCCTCGCATTCCTCGCACAGGCAGCGGATCTGGTCGTGGGGCAGCGAGGTATGGCCGCCATTGATATGGCCGATGATGTCGGCGCCGGCCTCCAGCACCACGTCCTTGTCGATCAACCCGGAGCCCGGGATCGACGGCCCGCCGGTATGGATGGTGGATTGAATGCCGTATTTGCGGGCCCAGTCGACCATGATCTTGGCCTCGTCGCCGGCCTTCACCCCGCCGAGCCCGATCTCGCCCAGAAGCTTCACGCCCTGCTCGGCCATGCGGCGGAAATGCTCTTCCTCCATGCCTTTTTCGAGGATCGGCGCGCCGCCATGGATCTTCACCCCGCCCACCGGAAAGGTGGAGAACGTACGCTGCGCGGTGATGGCCAGCGCGACCACGCCTTCCGGGTCGCGGGGGCGGCCGGGATAGTGCACCTCGCCGGCCGAGACCATGGTGGTAACGCCGCCATGCATGGAGGAATCGATCCAGTTGACCTGGCTCTGGCGCGGTGTCCAGTCGCCGGCCACGGGATGCACATGGCTGTCGATCAGGCCCGGCGCGACGGTCACGCCGTTCGCGTCGATGGTGGTGGTCGCGTCCTCGGTGTCGCAGTCCTTTTCCTTGCCGAACCCGGCGATGCGCCCATCGATGGCGACGATGGTGTCGGCGTCGATACGGGGCGCTTCCAGCGCGCCCGACAGCACCAGCCCGATATTCCTGATAACCAGCTTTTCAGCCATGCGATTCCCCCTCACCGCGCCTGTTTTTTTGGCGCCGATTAATGCGTGATAGACGCGCCGATCAAGAATTCAATCGGCTGCGCGCCCTATTCGGCGGCGTTTTCCTGGTTGCGCCGGGCCGAGGCTTCGAGCCGGGCGATGACCTCCTCGGTGGTCTGGACGTCGCCGAAATTGAGATAGAAATTGCCGAGGCTCGCGAGATGTTCGCGGTCGGTCGAGGTGGCGCAGCCGTCGGAGACCATCAGGGTGCGGTAGTTCAGCATCATCGCGTCGCGCGCGGTGGATTCGCAGCATACGTTGGTGGCGACACCGACCACCAGGCAGGTCTCGATATTGTTGTCCTGCAACACGTTCTCGATGTTGGACGATCCCTGGATGAAAGCCGAATAGCGCCGCTTTACGACGCGCTGGTCTTCGTCGCGCACGTCGAGTTCCGGCCAAAGCTCGAAGCCGAACGAATCTTTTTGCATCGACTGCCAGCGCAGTTCCGCTTTTTCGGGCACATAGCGTTCGTGGGCCACCGACCAGCTCTCTTCGGACTCCCACGGCGCGAGATTCTGGATCCAGACGACGATGCCGCCAGCGTCGCGCACCGCCTGGGCCACGCGGTTGACGTTGGGCACCACGTCCTGCGCGACCGGGCACGCGGCCTGCTGGCTCTCATGCATGAAGTAGTTCTGCATGTCGACCACTACCAAAGCGGTCTTCCCACCCTCGAAGGTTTCGCAGGTATGCGGCCGGCCCTGCCGATCGGTGACACGCTGGACATACTCTTCGGGCATATCGAAATTGTGCATGGTGGTTCCTCCCTGAGAAAATTCTGATGATGATTATAGTATCTGGTCAGCCGAAATTCGAGCCGCCGTTGACATGCATGATTTCGCCGGTCATGAAGCTCGCTTTGTCGGAGATCAGGAAAATCGCGGCCTCGGCGATCTCGCCGGGTTCGGCGAAACGGCCGAGCGGAAAGCGGCGCATCATTTCGGCGCGCTGATCATCGGTGTAACCCTCGATCATCGGCGTCTCCGTAATGCCCGGGCTGACGGCGTTGACGCGTATGCCATGCGGCCCGAGCGCGCGCGCCAGCGAGCGCGTCAACGCGATCACCGCGCCCTTGGACGCGACATAGGCAGGCCCGCCCTGGCCGCGACCGCCGATGACCCCGTGGAGCACCGAGGTCGAGGTGGTCAGCACGATGGCGCCCTTGCCGCGATCGGTCATGTGACGCGCCGCGGCCTGGGCGATCAGGAACGATCCGGTGACATTGACCGCCATGACCGCGTTGCATTCGTCCGCGCCAAGCTCGTCCCAGCGCGCGCTCGAATGTTTCGCGCCCCAATGGATGAGCGCATCGAGCGCGCCGAACCGTTCGACCGCCGTCGCCACGGCTTCCTCGCAATCCGCGGGCCGCGAAACATCACCGACATAAGTCGCGAGGTTCGCCGCGTCGCCCGGCAGCGCCGCCGCCATGCGCTCGCCCTGGATGTCGAAGGCAAGTACGTTGGCGCCTCGTTCCGCGAGGGCCAGGGCACAGGCGAGTCCGATGCCGCTCGCCGCGCCGGTTACCAGGATAGTTTCGTCGGTCATGCCATTGCTCGCTTCGATCGTTTTTTCCTATCGCGTCCAAATTTTTCGGAGGCGCTTGATATTTATCTAAAGTCTGCCACGATGCGCGGCGTTTGCGAAGTCACCGGTGGCGCGCGAGCAAAAAACTTGCGCGCTATCGGCAAAAAGCGAAACAGAAAACAAAAACGTCTACGGGGACGGCAATGAGTAATTCCGGCAATTCGTCGGCACTGGACAAGGTGCTTGGGTTCAGCATCGTCTCGATACCGAGATTTATCATCGGCTCGTTGATACTCGTCGGTATCGCGGTCAATTTCGGCAATGTGCTCGGGCGCTATCTTTTCCTCGCGCCGATCATCTGGGCCGAGGAAATCATGATCTACATCATGGTGTGGACGGTTTTTGTCGGGTCGGTGCTTGTGACTTGGGAAGGACGCCATCTGCGGATGGACTTCTTTTCAATCATGTTGCCGTCGCCTTGGAAGGAGATATTGAATCTCATCGGCGTGGTCGCTTTCATCCTGGTGTGCATTTTCGTGCTGCCGCAGAACTACATTATGGTCGAAAAGATGGCGATGTTCGACCAGCGCAGCGTCGTCGCCGAAATTCCCATGGTGATCCCGCATTTCGCCATATTGCTCGGGTTCGGCCTGATGCTGGTCGCCATGGTGTTTCGCTTCCGCAGCCACGTGACGGGCAATCTGGAAAGCGAGGTTGATGAACTGGTCGCAGAATATGGCGACGACGAAGCCGACGGTGGGGAGAAGTAGGGATGTTCGCGGTTTCGAATAATAAGAATGCAGGGGGTGCGTTGTGGAGTGGATAATGGTTCTGATGCCGGTCGGGCTGCTGCTGCTTGGGTTCCCGATCTTCATCATCCTTCTGGCGACGTCCGCGATCATCCTGTTGTTCTTCATGAACGTGCCGTTGGCCGCGGTGCATGTGGTGATGTTCGGCAGCGTCGACAAATTCGCGTTGATGGCGGTCCCGTTCTTCATATTCGCCGGCGAACTGATGGGTCATGGCGGTATTTCGAAGCGTATTATCGACTGGGTGCTGTCGATCATCGGCGGCGTGCGCGGCAGTCTGGCCCTGACCACCGTCGGCACCTGCACGATCTTCGGCGCCATTTCGGGGTCGAGCCCCGCCACGGTCGCCGCGGTCGGGCGCCTGATGTATCCGTCGCTGCGCAGTTCGGGGTATGACGAGAAGTTTTCGACCGGGCTGCTGGCGTCTTCCGGCGCCATCGCGATCGTGATTCCGCCGTCGATCAGCATGATCCTTTATGGCGCCTCGGCGGAGCAATCGGTTGCGTTGCTGTTTATCGCCGGCGTATTTCCCGGTCTGCTGATGGCCGCTCTGATGGCGGCATATATCTATTTCTTCGCCGCCACCCGCGGCATTCGCGAAGCGCAAGGGTTCGAGTTTGGAAGGTTCCTGACCGCCAGCAAGGCCGGGGTCTGGGCGCTGGGGACGCCGTTCATCATCCTCGGCGGCATCTATGCCGGCATCTTCTCGCCCACCGAGGCGGCCGGCATCGCCTGCGTCTACGCGATCGTCGTAACGAAGTTCATTTATCGCGACATTTCGTGGAGAGGATTGTGGGACGTTTCGGTCAGCTCCATGTATCTCACGGCGCAGGTGCTGATCATCGTCGCCGGCGCGGGCGTGTTCTCCTGGCTGCTGACCGTCAGCGGTATCCCGCAGGCCGCGGTCCAGGCGATCAAGGGACTGGATGTTCAGCCGTGGATGATCCTGCTGGTGATCAATGTCTTCCTGCTGGTCGTCGGCTGTTTGCTCGATCCGGGTTCCGCCATTCTGGTGCTGACGCCGCTGCTGGCTCCGATCGCTTCGGCCATCGGCGTCGATCTGGTCCATTTCGGCGTCATCATGACGGTGAATTTGGCGATCGGGATGTTCACGCCGCCATTCGGGCTCAACATTTTCGTGGCCCAGGCGCTGTTCAAGGCGCCGCTGTCCAGTATCTATCCGGGGCTGGTGCCGTTCATCGTCATCAATATCATCGCGCTCGGCTTCGTGACCTACGTTCCCGAGCTGTCCCTGTTCCTGACCCGCTATATGAGTTAGGGGCGGCGATCAGATCATCCAGCGGGCGGGCATCATTTGCCCGCCCGTTTCATTTGATCGGATAGTGCTCTAACTCGGGGGGCGGGTCGTCGGGCTCGCGCCCCTCGTCATCCTCGCCCGCGTGACGTTGCTGACGCCGCCACATGCTCGCATAGGCGCCGCCGAGGACGAGCAGTTCGGCGTGGGTGCCGCGTTCGGTAATGCGGCCATCCGCGATGAACAGGATTTGCTCCGCGTCGACGATGGTCGACAGGCGGTGCGCGATGACCAGCGTGGTGGTGCCGCGCGATACATCGGCCAGGCTCGCCTGGATGGCCTGTTCGGTGTGGCTGTCCAGCGCCGATGTGGCCTCGTCGAAAATATATATTCGGGGTTTCTTCAGCACCGCGCGGGCAATCGCGACGCGTTGTTTTTCGCCGCCCGACAGCTTGAGCCCGCGTTCGCCGACCACCGTGTCATAGCCGTCGGGCAAACCGACGATGAAATCGTGGATTTGCGCCAGTCGGTCGGCGTCATGGATTTCCCCCGGCGTCGCGTCGGGACGTCCGAACCGGATATTGTCGCCGATCGAATCGTTGAACAGGACGGTGTCCTGCGGCACCACGCCGATCGCGGCGCGCACGGAGGACTGGGTCAGTTCGCTGATGTCATTGCCGTCGATCAGGACACGGCCTTCGGTCGGATCATAGAAGCGGAACAGCAGGCGGCCGATGGTCGTCTTGCCGCCGCCACTGGGGCCGACCAGCGCGATTTTATGGCCGGCCGGAATTTCGAAGCTCACCCCCTTGAGGATCGGCCGACGTGAATCATAAGCAAACGAAACGTTGTCAAAGACGATCCCGCCCTCGCCCCGGGGCAGGTCCCTGGCATTGTCGCGGTCGACGATTTCGGCGGCCTGGTCGAACAGCCGGGTCATCTGTTCGAGATCGATCAGCGCCTGTTTGATCGAGCGATAGAGATTTCCCAGCCGCTCAAGCGGCCGGACGAGTTGCAGCAGATAGGTGTTGACCAGAACGAAGGCGCCGAGAGTCATGGCGCCGGCGGCCACCTCGAGCCCGGCCAGCAACACGATCACGATCATGCCCGCGCCGAGCACCGTCATCTGGCCGAATCCCATCAGGCTGCGGATGATCAGCGAGCGCACCGTCAGCCGCTCGACTTCACGCAGTTCCCGGTCGTAGCGGGTGGAGACGTAATCCTCGTTGCCGAAATACTTCACGGTTTCGTAATTGAGCAGGCTGTCGATGGCCTTGCCGTGGGCTTCGGCGGCCTTGATCACGGCGGGGCGCTGATAGCGGCGGATCCATTCCGAACCGAAGATCAGCGCGGTCGCGTAGCATGTCAGCGTCACCACGATGATGATCGCGAAATAGGGCTCGAAGCGCCCCAGTAGCACGGCGCAGATGACCACGATTTCAATGCAGAGCGGCGCGACCACGAAGACCAGGTTGAACAGCAGATCGGCGACCGCGCGCAGGCCGTTTTCCTGGACGCGGCTCAGCGTCCCGGTGCGGCGCGACAGATGGTAGCGCAGCGACAGCGTATGAAGATGATCGAACACGGCGAGGCCGAGACGCCGGCGGACGCGCTGCTCGATCGGCCCGAACAGGATCCAGCGCAGTTCGTTGAGCCCACGCGAAAGCCAGTTGATGATGCCGTAGGACAGCAGCAGCGCGACCGGCGCGACCACGACGGCCGGCGCACCCTTCGGCGACAGCTCGTCGACCGCCCAGGCGAACAGCAACGGCACCAGCGCACTTAGCAACGCCGTGAGCGCCAGCACCCCCGCCGACAAAACCACCCGAAGCTTGAGCGCCGTATCCCCGCGCGGCCACAGATAAGGGACAACCACCCCCAGCGCCTTGATGTCCTGGGCCTGGCCGGGACGTTCCTCCGGGGCGACGGATGGCAGGAAGCGCGACATCAGCCCATCAACCGCCGCATGGCGTCGAGATGCTGGTCGAGCGTCTTAAGCCCGGATTCCCCGGTACGGAAAGTCAAACTGTTCGCGCCCACGCTCAGCCAGTATTCAGCTTCCGACAGCCATTCATCGGGCCCCCGGTCGCCGGCGTAAACGGTGGCGTCGATGGGAATGGAATCCGGGTCGCGGCCATGGGCGGCGGCGGTTTCGCGGAACAGCGCGAGCTTTCTCGGCGCCTGCGGGTCGCCCCGGTCGTAATTGGGAAATCCGAGAAATCCGTCGGCGATGCGCGCCGCCCGCTTCACCGCGATATCGATGACCGCGCCGAACCAGATCGGGATCGGCTGCTGAATGGGCTTGGGGTTTAGCCCGGCCTCCTCGAATTTGTGCCACTTGCCGTCATAGACGACGGTTGGTTCGGTCCATAGCCGGCGCATCACGTCGACCTGCTCCTCGATGCGCTGGCCCCGGTCCTCGAACGACATGTCGAGCGCCTGAAATTCGATCGCGTTCCAGCCCAGCCCGACGCCGAGGATCAGCCGCCCGCCGCTGAGGATATCGACCTCGGCGGCCTGCTTGGCGACCAGCGCGGCCTGGCGCTGGGGCAGGATGATGTTGGCCGTCACCAGACGGATTTTGCTGGTATAGGCGGCGATATGGGCGAGCAAAGTCATCGGCTCGTGAAACGAATTTTCCAGCGTATAGCGCGCCGCCCATTGAGGGTCGTCGCCATGCGGCTCGGGCGTGCCGAGGACGTGATCGACCAGGGTCAGCTTGTCGAAACCGAGGTCTTCGGCCGTCTGCACGAAATCGCGGATCACGACGGGATCCGCGCCGATGTCCTTATGGGGGAACGAAATGCCGAACTTCATGGATGCACTCATCCGAAATCGAACTTGAAGGCGTCGCCGGCGCGGCGCACGCGGCCCGGCGGGAAATGGCCGGGCAGCACCGTTACATCGGTATCGGCGGTGCGCTCGAGGAATTCCCGCCGCGTCCGGCGCGCGCCTTCCGCATCCTCGCAGGCGCGACTGTTCCAATGCGGATAAAGGGCCTGGATCGGATGATGCATCATGTCGCCGATTGCCACCGCCTCGTCTTCCCGCGAAGCGACGCGGATCGAGACATGGCCCGGCGAATGACCGGGAGAAGGTTCCAGCCGCACGCCGTCGGTCACCTTGTGATCGGATTCCACCAGCACCGACTGACCGGACTCGATGACCGGCAGCACGCTGTCGTCATAGAGAAATTTATACTGCGAATGGCCGTGCACCCGCTTGTGTTCAATGGACGCCATTTCATCGCGCGCGGTGAGATATTCCGCGTTGGGAAATGTCGGCGCCCAGCGCCCGTCGATCAGCCTGGTATTCCATCCCGCGTGATCCACATGCAGATGGGTGCAGAGCACAATGTCGATATCGTCGGGCGCATAGCCGGCCGCTTGCAGGTTTTCCAGCCACGGCCAGTTGCCGCCGTTCCAGCTTTCCCGGTTGCGGCCCTGCTTGTGATTGCCGACGCAGGTGTCGATCAGAATGGTGCGCCCGCCCGTCTCGAAGACATAGGATTGCACGGTCAGCACCAGATCGCCGGTTTCCGGGTCGCGGAAACGGGGCTCCATCCAGCTCCGCTCGGCCGCGATGGCCTCGGGCGTCGAGTCCGGGACGAAGTTCTCCGCGACGAACAGCGCACGCTCATTCTCGATCACCGGCTTCACCAGAATCGCGCCGACATCGATATCGTTCATGGTTCTATCATTCCCTGTTTGGGGGCTTATCCTACCAGAACCCACGGGCACGGCCACGCCAAGGGGGGAATCGGTGAATTCCGGACTCGAAAATCCATTCGCTTACGGCGAATCACTCCTCGGTCAGGCCCGCTATTCGTAATCCCTCGGCCATGTGCTCCATGTACGATTCGTTAGTGATCGGCGAACGCCGTCGCCAAGAGGCGACCGTAATTTCGTCCCCGATCGCGAGCATGGCGGCGCAGGCCTCGCGAGCCTCGTCAAGACGTCCCGAATGACCAAGAGCCGATGTGTATCCGAGGTGGTTGTTGAGCCACGAACTGTCCTCGTTGATCGCCAATTTTCCCCAGGTCACGGCCTCGTCGTATTTTTTCAAGAACACGCAGGCCTCGGCCTGACGCGCCATCATCGTACCCAACAGATAATCTCGCGGGCTGAGACGCCTTGCCATTTCCAGATGAGGAATGCACGCCTCCGCTTGTCCGGAGCACACAAGCGTTGCGCCAAGACTGAGATGCCCGTGCGCATAGCTCGGGTTCAAATCGATCGATTTCCGGAGTTCCGTTATCGCTTTTTCCGGATCACGAGAGAAGAAGTATGCTCTTCCCAAAGCGCATCGGGCCGCCGCATCCGAAGGGTCGAGTTGCACCGCTTTTCGACCGGCGGCAATGGCGTCCGCAAGAGAAATCTCCGGCCCATCGAAACGCGATATCGCCTGCCTGCCCAGCACCTCCGACAAAGCAGAGTGCGCCGGGCCCAGATTGGGGTCGAGCCCGATCGCCTGACGGAACAGGCGTTCCGCCGTGAGGAATTCTTCTTTCTGGTGCAGATGAGCGTGCCACATGCCACGCAGATATGTTTCCCAGGCATCCAGATTTTCGGGGGCCTTGGTGCTGGCGCGTTCCTGTTCCGCGCGCGCCATCTCGGGCTCGATGGTGCCGACCACTACCTGGGTGATCTCGTCCTGTACGGCGAAAATGTCTTCCAGTTCGCGATCGTAACGGTCGGCCCAGATGTGGTTTCCCGTCTGGCCGTCGACCAGCTGCGCGGTGATGCGCACGCGGTTGGCGGACTTGCGCACGCTGCCTTCCAGCACGTAACGAACGCCGAGGTCTTGCGCCACCTGGCGAACGTCCGGCGAATGGCCCTTGTAGGAGAAGCTCGAATTGCGGGCGGTGACGAAGAACCATCGGACGCGGCTGAGCGCGGTGATGATGTCTTCGCTGATGCCGTCGGAGAAATATTCCTGATCCTCATCGCCCGACATGTTCTGGAACGGCAACACAGCGATGGACGGCTTGTCGGGCAGGGGGAGCGGCTTGGTTGTATCGGCGGAAGTGGTGGTTTTGTCCGACTGCGCCCGTGCGCGATAGACTCGTACCGGCTTGGCGATGTTCTTGACGGTCTGTTCCCCCAGATCGTCGAACGAAGCCGCCGCCTTGCCCGCCGCCTGATCGTAAACGGTGCCGGAAACATAAACCTCGCCCGCCTCGCAGAGTCCCTCGAGACGGGCGGCCACGTTCACGCCGTCGCCGTGAATATCGTCGCCTTCGACCATCACGTTGCCGACATTGATGCCGACCCGAAATTCAATCCGGGTTTCTTCGGGAACGTCCGCGTTGCGCCGGCGCATGGCCCACTGGATGTCGAGCGCATTGCGCACCGCGTCCACGGCGCTCGGAAATTCGGCAAGGATGCCGTCGCCCATGGTCTATAGAATGCGCCCGCCGTCGGCGGCGATGCGGGGCTCGATCAACTCGGAATAAAGGGTTCTCAGGCGCGCGCGCGTGCCTTCCTCGTCGGCCTCCATCAGTCGGGAATATCCGACCACGTCGGCTGCCAGGATCGCCGTTAATCGCCTTTGGACTCGTTCCTCGGCCACGCTTTCTCCTTTGCGCGAATTCTATGTGCGCGCCGACCCGGAGTCTATCGAGGCCCGTTAGCGCTCGGTCTATTCCGGCGCCTGGCCGACTTCCTCACCCAAATGGGTTACGCGATAAAGCTCGTTGAAGGCGACCCAGCGCAGCTTGCAGGTCTGTTCGGCGAGTTTCAGGCAGCGTTCGCGCAGCGCCGGCGTGGTGGCGTGCTCGTCGACCAGCCCCAGCAGGATATTGCCGTGCTTGATGTCGGCGGTGGCGTGCTCGTCGAAGAAGACAATTTCGGGCGAGTCCTTGGTGAAGCCGTATTGGGCCAGCAGCGCCGGCACCACCCGCTCGCCGTTCTCGCCGACGAGCTGTGATTCCTGGGTCGCCTGAACCGCGAGGCGCACGATCGGCGGTTCCGCGTCGGTAATCCACCAGTAATAGGCGGCGCGCGCGTACCAGGTCGGCAGCAACTCGGTCTCGCGGACCTCATCGTCGGTGAAGCCGCAATACCGCGTGAAGCGGAAGATCAGGTCGCGATGGTCGTGCGCCGCGCCGCCGTCGATGCCCAGCAGCCCGGCTTCCTCGGCGAGGTTCTCGACGATGTAATAGGCGATGTCGTCGGGCGACTTCGCGTAGGTCACGCCGATCGAGCGGAAAATCTGGCGCACCAGCACGTAATGCTGACACAGGAACGCACCCAGATGTTTGATGTCGAGCGCGCCCTCGGAAAGCCGGTCATAGAAGGGATGGTTCATGCAGTGCCAGCGGTCGCGGATCGCGACAAGTTGCTCACTGACGGTCTGGCCGTTATCGATTTTCATTTTTGTCGCCATTGTTTTTCCTCCCGCGCCCAGAATACCGCTTGCCTATGATGATTCCCACAGCGCCTTCAATGCCTCGCGGCGGATTTTGCCGCGATCGGATTTCGGCAGCGCGTCGATGAAACGGAAATGCCTGGGCCGCTTGAAGTCCGGCAGTTGGCCAGCGCAATGCTCGGCCAGGACCGCCGCGTCCGGTGCGGCCCCGTCGCGCGGCACCACATAGCAGACGATCTCCTCGCCATAGATTTCGTCCGGGACGCCGACCGAAGCCGCTTCGTGCACGTCCGCGTGGCGCATCACCACCCCGTCGATCTCGAGCGGCGCGATGTTCACGCCGCCCCGGATAATCAGATCCTTGACCCGGCCGGTGACGGTGACGAACCCGTCCGCATCCATCACGCCCAGGTCGCCGGTGCGCGCCCGTTCGCCGAGGCGAAACGGGGTCCGGTCTTCATAGTCGCCGTCGGGGGAGATGGTAGCTATGGCGGTCTGGCGGCCGCGAATGGTGATTTCGCCTTCGGTCCCGGCTGGGCAGGTCGCGCCGTCGCCGTCGACGATGGCAAGATCCATGTGACGCGCCGGCGGTCCGGCGGTGCCGATCTTGTGCCGGTCGTGGCGGTTGCCGCACAGCCAGCCGCCTTCCGACGCGCCATAGAACTGCAACAGCGTGATGCCGTAGATATCTTCGAAGCGTCGCCATTGGTCGGGCGCCAGCGGCGCCGAACTCGACGTCATCAGGCGCAGCGACGGCAAATCCGCGCCCTTGATATCGACCGGCCGGCTCAGCAGCATGTTGATCACGGTCGGCACGCCGACCGCGACGGTGATTTCATGATCGCGGATCCAGTCGAAGAAACGGCCATGGGAGAAATGCCGCGCCATGTAGAGCGTCAGCCCGGTGGCGAGGAACGGCATCAGCGCGATGATCTGGGGCGACAGCCAGGAAAACGTCCGGTATTCCAGCAGCCGGTCGTCGCCGGTCATGCCAGTCATGTCGAGGGTGGAGAGCCCGCACTGCCAGAGCCCGAGATGGTCCCAGACGACGCATTTGGGCTGGTCGGTGGTGCCCGAGGTCGAGAACACGCAGGCGATGTCGTCGGCGTCGTTGGCCGCGTCGGCGCGCGCGTCGTCCGGCACATGGGCGAGCATGGCGAACAGCCCGTCATCGTCGGGCCAGGCGCCGAACCTGATCGCGGCCACGTCGAGCCCGGCGGCCAATGCCTCGCCATCGAGCGCCTCATGCCACAGCACCATCTTCGGCTCGATAAAGCCCAGAATGGCGCGCAGATGCGCCGCGCTCATCTCGACATGGAACGGGCAGGCCACCGCGCCGGCCCGCCATACCGCCAGGAACACCAGCAGCTTTTCGATGCGTTCGTCGCACAGCACCACGATTTTGTCGCCCGGCCGGACGCCCTCGGCCGCCAGCAGCGCCGCGATGCGCTCGACGGCATCGCTCAGTTCCGCGAAATTCAGGCCGAACCCGGAATCGAGATCGAAGATCGCGATCTTGTCGGGGTGGCGCGCCGCGTGAGATGCGAGCAATTCGCCGACCGGCCGGAAGGGAATCGCCATTTCGGTCATCGACCGGAGATCCTTGGTGTCAGACTTTCCCGAGCGCCTTGAGGACGATTTCGGGCGTCATGGGCTGGTCGGTGACGCGCGCGTCGAACGGGACCAGCGCGTCGTTGATGGCGTTCAGCACCGCGCTGGGCGCGCCGCCGACGCCGGACTCGCCGGCGCCCTTGGCGCCAAGCTCCGACGACGAGGTCACCGTCTGGATATGGGCGACATCGATATCTGGCATCTCGCCCGCCATGGGCGTCAGGTAATCGGCCATGGTGCCGTTCTGCAACTGGCCGGCATCGTCATAGATGCAGTGTTCGAACATCGCGCCGCCGAGACCCTGCACCGCGCCGCCCCGGACCTGCTCGTCGGCGAGGTTGGGATTGATCACACGGCCGCAATCCTCGACGATCCAGTGCTTCAACAGCTTCACGAAACCGGTATCGGTGTCGACCTCCACATAGGCACCGTGGATGCCGTTGGTGTAGATATAGGGCACGTCCTTGACCCGGAAATGCCGCGTGACGGCCAGCTCGGGCTGGATGTCGTTGGGCAGTTCGCCAAGCTGGAAATGGCCGATGCGGCCGATCTCGGCCAGGGATATGCGAACGGTCTCGGTGCCCGCGTCGACCACGTTACCGCCGAGCACGTCGAGCTGCGAGGGAGCTGACTGAAGCAGGGCGCTGGCGATGCGGAGAATTTCCTGGCGCAGCGCGCGCCCCGCCTGCCACGTGGATTCGCCGCCGATGGCGGTGGCGCGCGACGCATAGGTGCCGCCGCCATAGGGCACCGCGTCGGTGTCGCCCGAGATCACCCGGACATTCTCGATCGGCACGCCGACGGCGGTCGCCGCGATCTGGCGCATGACCGCGTCGGCGCCCTGGCCCTGTTCGGTCACGCCGACCGCGCACAGCACCGCGCCCGAGGGCTCCAGGCTGACGGTCGAGGCGTCCTGGGCCGCGATCGGGGCGCGGCCGGCGCCGTAATAGCCCACCGGGCTCGGCGCGGTGCCCTTGATGAAGGCGGAGATGCCGATGCCGCGATGGACGCCGGTCCCGCGCAACGCCTTTTGCTCGGTCCGCAGCGCGTCATAGTCCATGCGCTCGACCAGCGTCTGGATGCAGGCCTCGTGCGACAGATCGTTGACCGGCAGGCCGGCCGGGGTGGTGGTCGGATAGCCGTCATCGGGCATGAAGTTGCGCCGCCTGATCTCTACGGGATCGAGCCCGGTCGCCGCCGCCGCCTTGTCGAGCAGGGATTCGCAGACCGTGATCCCGATCGGGTGTCCGACGGCGCGGTACTGCGACATGGGCACCTTGTTGAGATAGACGATGGTCGCCTTGGCGCGGTAGTTCTTGTGCTTGTACGGCCCGCCGGTGATGTTGATGACCTGAACCGCTTCGAACACGCTGGTGCGGGGATAGGCGGAGTAGGGGCCGACGCCGGTGAGATCGTCGATCTCGACGCCCAGGATATCGCCGTCCTTGCTGAGGGCCATGCGGCCGTGCACGCGATGTTCGCGCGCATGAATGTCGGAGACGAAGGATTCGAGTCGGTCGGCGACGAACTTCACCGGCCGTCCCAGCATGATCGACAGCGCCGCGGTCGCGACCTCGTCGCCGAAGGTGTGGATCTTCAGACCGAACGAGCCGCCCACGTCGGGCGCGACGATGCGCACATTGTGTTCCTCGACATTGAGGTGCCGCGCGAACACCGTCTTGATCATGTGCGGCACCTGGCTTGAGGTGTGGATGGTCAATTGTTCGGTGGACGGGTCGTAATCGGCGACCAGCACACGCGCTTCGAGGCTGACGGCGGTGTGGCGGCCGAATTCAAAACTGTCTTCGACGATGGTGTGGGCGTCGGCGAAGGCGGCGTCCACGTCGCCATTGTCGATGTTCTGGCGCAGCGCGAGATTGTCGCCGAGAACGGGGTGGATGGCTGGCGTGCCGGGCTCCAGCGCGGTCTCCTTGTCGGTGACGGTGGGCAGCTCTTCCCAGTCGACGACAATATGTTCGACCGCGTCCTCGGCCAGGGCGCGGGTCTCGGCGACCACCACGGCCACCGGCTCGCCGTGCCAGCAGGCGCGATCGACCGCCATGGCGTGCTGCGAAGCCGACTTCATGCCCTCGAAACTGGTGAGAATTCCGGTCCATGGCGTGCACACCTCGGCCAGCTCGCGGCCGGTCACGATCCTGACCACGCCCGGCTGCTTCAGGGCCTCGGTGGAGTCGATATTGATGATATTGGCGTGCGCGTAGGGGCTGCGCAGAAACGCCGCGTGCAGCGTGCGCCCCACCGGTATGTCGTCGGTATATCTGCCGCGTCCGGCCACCGCGCGCCGCGCGCCGGGGCGCGACAGCGAACGGCCGATATAGCTGCCGGAAACGTCGAAGGGGATATCGGCGGGCGTCTCGGCCATCTGGTTCAGTCTCCGAGGCGTTTGGTGAGGGTGGTTTCGACGGC
>CAZPMO010000081.1:0-20941 GCA_964587515.1 uncultured Rhodospirillaceae bacterium
AAAGATCGGCCATTTTATTAAGATTTTCACTTAATATTAATGATTAATACTTGATTTAATAGTTAATTAAATTCATTAATTGCTTAATTTAATGAATTTAACCATGGCGACATCCCGGGACGAACGGATGGCGCGACCAGCTCGAAAATAGATGGAAGAGTGGTTTCGTTCAGCCGGTGGCCAGGCCCTGGGCGGCGCGGCGCAGGATTTGACGGGCGCGCACCCAGACCAGCTCTTTCCAGTCATCTTCGTCGGGATAGAGCCGTTTGCGGATATCGGCCTTGATGGCCCGGCCCAGCGCGCTGTCCGGATCGCCATGAAGATGGAGCCAGTTGTCGGCCAGCAGGGCGTCGAGCACCTCGCGCACCGGGTAGGTCCCGAATTCGACCGTGACGCTGGTAATCTCGGCGCCGGTCAGCGTCTGGCGCACGGCGCCGCCGATCACGCCGGTGACCGGCGCGGAGGACGATTTTCCCGCCGCCGACCGCGCCACCCCTTCGGCGAACCAGGCGATCAGGCGGTCTCCGTTGGGCGTGCCCGGCGTCGCGCCGGCGATCAGCTCGGAAGCGCCATAGGCGCCGAGCCCCGTATGGAGGTCGAGAAAGGCGATACGGGCCGCGCCCTTCACATGGCGGTCGAGGATCTCGCGGAAGGTCCGGTTGGACCAGGTCGGGGCCCGCCCGCCAAAGAACAGCCCATCGGCGTGATCGTGCTGACCGCGCGTGAGGGCCGCCTGGAGCGCGAATTCGCCATGCTTGCTTGCATAGGCCTCAAGCCCGCGCGCGGTTTTGGCGCGCGATTTCTCGTCCCATTTGCTGGGCACGACCAGGGCATGCAGCCCGTCATATTCGGCATTTTTCGCATAACTCCCGCCATGCGTCCCGAAATTGCGGTTGAGGTCGACATTGTCCTCGGTCACGCGGCGGACCCAGGCGAAGCCATGCGGGTTTATGGCGTGGATCAGCACCGCCCGCACGCCCTTGGGCAGGCCGCGCCAAGCGCCGGACCGCAGCCAGCCCACCAGAATTCCCGAGCCGCAGAAGCCTTCGACCCCGTGGGTCGCGGAATTGACCATCAGGACCCGGTCGGCGGCGGGATCGCCGATCAGGGCGACATCGGTCCATACGGGCGCGCCATCCGGCCCCGGGGCCGGGTTCTCGAAGCTCTCGATAGGGATCGACGCGGCGCCGCAGGAATCGAGGAATTTCCCCCGCGCCTCACGGTAATCGCCGGAGAAATAGCCGATGGGAGAGACCATGCCGGGCTCAGACGGCGATGTAGCCGCCATCGACCACCAGGTCGGCGGCGGTCATGAAGCGTGAGTCGTCGCTGGCCAGGAACAAGGCGGCGTCGGCGATGTCGACCGGCTGGCCGAGCCGGCCGATGGGATGTTTCGGCGCCATCTCGGCGCGGGCGCTTTCCATGGTCTCGTGGCGCACCAGCAGCCGGTCGGTCTCGGTGGCGCCGGGCGACAGGCTGTTGACCCTTATATTGTCCTTCGCGAAATCGACTCCCATGGAGCGCGAAAGCTGGATCACGGCGGCCTTGGTGGTGACGTAGGCGGGACGGCTGGGCACCACCACCGAACCCAGTTGCGAGGCGATGTTGATGACGCTGCCGCCGCCGGCCTTGGCCATCTCGGGCAGGGCGTGCTTGGACATCAGAAAGACGCCGGTGAGGTTGACCGCCAGCGCGCGCTCCCATTCCTCGGTCGCGAGCTCGACCACGTCGCCGCCTAGCTCGCGCGCCGCGGCCGCGTTGACCAGCAGGGTGAGGGGGCCGAACGCCGCGACGGCGTGCGCCACCGCGGCGCGGCAGTCATCCTCCACGGCGACGTCGCAGGCCACCGAGCCCGCCCTGCCGCCGGCCTCTGTAATGCCGGCCGCCGTACGGGCCGCGCCGTCGCCGTCGATGTCGCAACATGTCACCAATGCGCCCTCGGCCGCGAAACGCTCGCAGATCGCGCGCGCGATGCCGCCCGCCGCCCCCGTGACCAATGCCGTCTGTCCTTCAAGTCTCAAGATATCCTCCCGTTCCGTCCCGTTCCGGGGCGTGACAACCAGTGTGCGCGATGCTAAGCGGTTGTGTCCAGCGCGCCCGTAGCTCAGCTGGATTAGAGCGGCGGACTTCTAATCCGCAGGTCCCAGGTTCGAGTCCTGGCGGGCGCGCCAATTTCCCCCCGGGGTTTATCCGATAGGGGCTGGTTTCGCTGTTCCCATGAAAATGCCCCCCGGGATTTTGCCCCGGGGGGGCAGTTGATCGCTAACAATGCTGGCGCTCGACCAGCCCCGACATGGTGACCAGTCCGCTCATTCATGTCGTCACCCAAACGGGGCAGGTCTGGAATCGCAATCACGGATATTTGACCCGGTGATTCCGAAAACCGTTCTTTCGGATATTAGAATTCCCCCATTTCCCCCTGTACTGTATCGCGGTGCAATTCGGCATGAAAAAGCTGGTTATCCCTGTCGTGGTCGTCGCGGTTCTTCTTGCCGGGTGCGCCGGTTTTAAGACGGATAAAGAGGCGATGACGGAACGCGCCCGCGATTATGTGGCCGCGCATCCGAAACTTGCGCCGAGGACGGCCGCGTCCATTCGGTCAAACGAAATCCATGCAGGCATGACGATGGAGCAGGTCGTGGCGGCTTGGGGTCGGCCTGAAATTATGCAGAAGTTTCAAGGTGGTGCGGTGCAATATTGGTGCTTTGGGTGTCATTGGCCGCATTTTTGTACAACCCCGGATCGGAAACGCCGCAACCGGCTGTTCCCCGAACCGGACGAGCTATATCAGTTCCGCGCGCTGTTTCGGAACGGCAAACTGGTCGAATGGCAGAATTAGGTATTTGGCGCTATTTCCCCGTGTAATTTTTCGAAAGATAAAAATGACTGACGAACAAAATCGCACGTTACTGAAAGTATTTCCGATCGTGTTCCTGGTTGCCCTCGCGCTGGTTGGCGGCGGCCTCTATTTCGCGGCTTTTCAAATCGATCTTCTTTTCCATGGCAAAAGCGCGCGCGGCGAGGTCCTGTCTCTCGAGGCGGGGAGTACGACCTCATCCAGTGGCCGGCCGGCCTGGTTTCCGATTGTCGCCTTCGAGACTCCCGGCGGCGCTTCGATCACCTTTCGTCATCGTACGGGAAGCAACCCTTCCGCCTATTCCAAGGGTGACCGGGTCATGGTGACCTATCTTCCCGACGATCCCGAAAGCGCCCTGATCGAGGAAGGCTTTGTGAACTGGCTTCTGCCGGTTCTCCTGTTGATCATAGGTTCCGGTCTGGCCGTTATTTCCGTGTTGGGGATAATCGGCGCCCGCCGACGATTGCTTAAAAGTGCGGACGAAGGCCGCCCTTGAGGAGAGCCGTCGCGCCGGTCTTTTCAGACGCCGTCCAGCACGACGAGATTGCCCCGGGCGGCGCCCAGTCGCAATTCCAGTTGCGGCTTGTATTCGTCGGATTTGTACCAGCGCTCGATTGTTTCCATATCCGGGAACTCGATGATCACGGTGCGCGTGCCGCTCCATTCGCCTTCCAGGACATTGGGGTCGGCGGCCGCGACGACCCGCGCGCCGAATTCGGCCAGACCCTCCCTTATATGCGAACGGTATTCTTCCTATCCGGCCGGGTCGGTGACTTCAAGCTGATGGTAGATCGCGTATGCCGCCATGTGGTCCTCTCCTGAGTGGCTTATTCGAGATCGCGTCGCGTCCACACCCCTCGACGTCGCGGACGCGCTCGGCGAACGGTTATTCCGCCGCGGCGGCCAGATGGAATCCGTAGGCGTCCGCGATGTCGAGCTCGCGCACGATATCGAGCCCGTGCCGCAGCGACGCGCCGTCCAGCGGGCCGAGCGGGCGGCGCAGCCCGCCGGCGGGCAGCCCGAGCGCGGCCATGAGCGATTTCACCGCCACCGGGTTGATCGCCGAATAGGTGAAATGCAGCAGCGGCAACATCCTGAGCCATGTCTCGCGGCACTGGGCGGCGTCTTCATAGTTCTCCCATGGCTTCGAAATCATCGCCATCTCGCGGGGAATGACGTTGCCCGACATGTTCGCCGTGCCGTCGCCGCCGAGCGCCATCAGCGGCACCACCAGTCCCAGGGTCGGCGAATCACAGCACATCAGCGAAATGTCGGGGCGCGCGGCGCAGAGGTGCGAAATCTGCGCGACCCGGGACGTCGATTCCTTGTTGACGACGATATTCGGATGCCTGGCGAGTTGCAGGATCGCCGCCGCCGACAGGTCGGTCTTGACCCGTGGCGGGTTGTTGTAAATTCCGATCGGAATCGTGCTGGCATCGGCGATGTCGAGGAAATATCTGACCGAATCTTCTTCCGACGGGCAGATGTATGACGGCACCGCTAAAATCGCGCCGTCGGCGCCTTCGCCGGCGGCGTGGCGGACGTTTTCGATGGCCGCTTCGGTGCTGTTGCCCGTGCAGCCGTAAAAAAACGGCATGCGGCCGGTGCGGAACTTCATCGTTTCGGTAACGATCGCCCGACGCTCCTCGGGACTCAACAGCGACGTCTCCCCGGTGGAGCCCATGAACAGGACGGCGCTGGTGCCGTTCTCTTCCTGGAACTGCAGGAGGGTTCTGAAGCCTTCGAAGTCGATCGAGCCGTCCCGATTGAACGGCGTGATCAAGGCGACGAAGGATCCTTGAATCTTCTCGGAGCCCATGACGGTCCTCATTTGTTGATTGCGCGGGTGCCGCGATTACAGATCAACCGCGGCGCGAGGTCGAGGACTATCGTATGATCCCGTCGAACGCGTCCAGGTTAACGCCTTCCGCCGTCGGGTCGAAGCCGACCTCGATCACGACCCCGTTGGGATCTTCGAAGAACAGCTGGATGACGCGGCCGCCGCCCGCCAGACGCTTTTCATAGTCGATGCCGTGTCGCTCCAGGGTCGCAAGCTGTTCGTCGAGGCCGGAGCCCCACATGGCGAAATGATCGAGCCCTTGTCCCATACCCTCGGGATTGGTGCGCAGGGAGCTGTCCGGCTCGCTCGGCGAGATATGGACGATGGGGTCGTCGCCGGCATACATCCAGTAGCCGTCGTTGGGGAATGGCGGGCGAAACCCTTCCTTCAGGCCGAGCACCTCCGCATAGAAGTCGCGGGTCATCTTCAGGTCCGGGGTGCGAAGGTTTATGTGGTTGAGATGATAGCTGGTCATTGTGAATCCTCCTGAGCGTCACCTTTAATTACAAACGGCGGACTCGACACTGATCTGAATCACTTTTCGAAAGGCTTATCCACCGCCGGCGTCGGGCCGGTCGAGGACGCGCAGCGCGGCCGAGCCGGCGAGACCGACCACGGACGCCGTGACCGTCAGCCACGCCGCCGCCTGCCACGATCCCGCGCCGGTGACCAGGGCGGCCAGGATGGGCGGGCCGATGAGCTGGCCGAGGCTGACCACCTGAATGATCAGCCCGATCGTGGTCGCCACCAATGCCGGCGAGAGCGCGTGTCGCGGCGCGCGGTCGAGCAGCGCCGGCGGGATCACCCCGCCGGAGAACGGCAGCAGCATGGCCAGCAGATAACGGAAACCGCCCGGTAATTCTTCCGAGAATACGCCGAGCCCGCACGCGAGCATGCCGAGATATCCCGCCGCGACGACGATCCACGCCGGAACCCGGATGCGGATCAGCCAGCCGCCCAGCAGGCAGCCCGGCGCGTTCATGAACATCACCAGCGCCGTCAGCAGCGCCGCTTCCTCGACGCCGACGCCGCGCCGCTCGATCAGGAAGGTCGGCATGAACGCCACCACCGACAGATGGATCAGGGAATAGGCGCCGAAACAGACCGCCAGCGTCAGCGGTCCCGGTGCCATCATGGTCCGCGCCATACCGACCCATGCGGCGCGGGCGTCGGGCGCGGCGGGTGGCGTATCCTTGCGGATCGCGATGGCCACCGCGATCATCGTTATGATCGCGAGTCCGGCATTGAACAGCCACGCGCCGCGCCACGAAAAATTCGCCAGCAACAGCGGCGACATCACCACCATCCCCGAAAGCCCGAACGGCAGGTAGAACGACCATACCCCCATCGCCACGCTGCGGTCGCGCGCGGTCGCGAGCGGCCCCAGCAGGGCCGGCCCGGCGGTTACCACCGCGACATAGCCGGCCCCTTCGAAAATGCGGGTGGCCAGCAAGGAGCCCGCGTCCCACGAGAATGATCCCGCGACGCCGCCGATGGCGATCAACGCCAGCCCGCCCAGCACCACCTGACGGTGGCCGAGCCGGTCCGAGACCATGCCCCAGATCATGGCCGTCAGCACGCCGATGGCGGAGATCGCCGATATCACCCAGCCCGCCGCCACCAGGCCGAAATCCAGTTCGGCGCGGATCAGGGGCAGCGCCGCCGGCAGTTTGCCCATCTGGAAAGCGCCGACAACGCCGGCGGCCAGCACAATAAAGACAGCGCCCCACCGGGTGCGGTCTATTGCGGCGTCAGCCGCCAAAGACCGGGTCCGGCAGGCCCTTTACGCCGGTCTCCACCGCGAACAGCGATCCGGCCAGGGGTTGGCGCGCGAGCTCGTCCTCGTCGAGGCGCTGGCGCGCGGTGGTGATGAAAAGCGTCTCGAGATCGGCACCGCCGAAACAGCAGCTCGTAACGTTGTCGCAGGCCACGGCGATCACCCGGTCGATGCGCCCGTCGGGGGCGTAGCGGGTGACGCGCGCGCCCCGCATATGGGCGCTCCACAGATAGCCCTCGGCGTCGACGGTGGCGCCGTCCGGCACGCCGTCCGATTCCGGCACGCGCACGAATTCGCGACGATTGGAGAGCGCGCCCGACGCGGCGTCGAAATCATAGGCGCGGATCACATGCTCCAATGAATCGGCGAAATACATAACCCGGTCATCGGGGCTCCAGCACAGCGCGTTGGGAATCACGATGCCGTCCAGGTGCGGCGAACAGGAATGATCGGGATCGAGCCGGTAGAGCGTCCCGTTCGGTCCCCGGTCGGGATCCGACATGGAGCCGCACCAGAACCGCCCGGCGCGGTCCATCTTGCCGTCGTTGAGCCGGTTGGCCGGTTTGTCGGGCTCGGGGTCGAAGATCGGCGTGAGGTCGCCGGAACCGGGATCGAAATAAAAAAAGCCGTTGCGCAGCGCCGCGATCAAGCGTGCGCCCGAGGCCAGCCCGATGCTGCCGACCTGCTCGGGCACGTCCCACACGCGGTGCGCGCCGGTCGCCGGGTGATAGCTGTGAATTTCCGGGGCGCGCACATCGACCCAGTAGAGCATCTGCTCGGCGTCGGACCAGACCGGGGACTCGCCGAGGATTTCCTTGTCCTCGACGACGCAGCGCGCCTCGCTCATCCCGGTGTTCCGGAACCAAAGCGGGGCTCCGGCAGCCCCCGGATCCCCACATCGATCGCGAAGGTGCGGCCGGCCAGCGGATCGGCCGCCAGCGCGTCGCGGTCCATGCCAAGCGAAGCCGTGGTCACGTAAAGCACGTCGAGATTGGGTCCGCCGAAGGCGCAGCAGGTGATCTGGGGCGTCGGCAGTTCGACCACGCGCTCCACGGACCCGTCCGGGGCGTAGCGCACGATACGGCCGCCGAAGATGCGCGCGCTCCAGAAATATCCTTCCGCGTCCACCGTGGCGCCGTCCGGGAGGCCTTCGCCCTGGGCCACCTCGCAGAAGACGCGCCGGTTGGAGATTTGGCCGGTGGCGATATCGTAATCATAGGCGCGGACCTGGCTTTCCATGGAATCGGCGAAATACATTACCCTGTCGTCGGGGCTCCAGCAGATCGCGTTGGGAATCTGTATGCCCGTTTCGAATTCATGGAATTCCCCGTCGGGATCGAAGCGGTAGAGGGTGCCCTTCGGGCCGTGTCCGGGGTCCTCCATGGAGCCGCACCAGTAGCGGCCGGCGCGGTCGACCTTGCCGTCATTGAGGCGGAGCGTGTTCCACTGCTTCTCGCAATCGGGATCGGCGATGATATCAAGCGTGCCGGTCTCGAGGTCGAAGGCGCCGAACCCCATGCGGGTGCCGGCGACAAGCTTGCCGTCGTCGGCGAATCCGATCGAGCCGATTTCGGTTTCCACCGGCCAGTTACGGGTCTCGCCGGAGTTCGGATCGAGGCGGTGGATCATCGCGTTATGGACGTCGATCCAGTACAGCGCCTGTTCGTCGACCGACCAGATCGGCGATTCGCCCAGCAGGCAATTCACCTCCGAAACACATACTGCTTCCGCC
Source organism: uncultured Rhodospirillaceae bacterium (assembly GCA_964587515.1). Classification (GTDB taxonomy): domain Bacteria; phylum Pseudomonadota; class Alphaproteobacteria; order MPNO01; family MPNO01; genus CAZPMO01. Next base: position 8,207 of record CAZPMO010000081.1, read on the forward strand.
ATTCGCCAAGCCCTCCCTTGATCCGGCGAGTATCGCACTCGATGTCCGGTTGCGCTATCCTGAAGCCAGGTAATAGCGGTGAATAAAAACGCGGGAGGTTCGTATGGGTAAACTCGACGGCAGGGTCGCCATTGTCACCGGCGCAGCGCAGGGCATCGGCGCGGCCTACGCCAAGCGTTTCGCCGAAGAAGGCGCGAAGGTGGTGATCGCCGACATCCTCGATTCCACCAATGTGGTCAACACCATCAAGCAGTCGGGCGGCGAGGCGCTGGGATTGGAAATCGACGTCTCGGACAAGGCCCAGGTCGCCGACATGGTGGCGAAGACCGTGGAGGCATACGGTAAAATAGACGTGCTGGTGCCCAACGCGGCGGTGTTCGCGAATCTGAAACGCCGCACCTTCCTGGAAATAGACGTCGATGAATGGGACCAGCTGATGTCGGTTAACGTGCGCGGCGTGTTCCTGTGTTGCCAGGCGGTGGCGCCGGAAATGAAAAAGCAGGGCTACGGCAAGATCGTCACCATCTCGTCGTCCACCATTCACATGGGGGTGCCCATGTTCCTGCATTATGTCTCCTCGAAAGGCGCGGTCGACGCGATGACGCGCGCCATGGCCCGCGAACTCGGCGACGACGGCATCCGGGTGAACGCTATCGCCCCCGGCCTGACCATGTCCGAACAGCTTGAGGTTCAGCGCGACAAGCTTCAGGCCAACATTGATTTGAGCGTGAACGCGCGCGCCTTCAAGCGCGACGAACTGCCCGAGGATCTGGTCGGCACCGCGGTATTCCTGGCGTCCGCCGACAGCGATTTCATGTCAGGCCAGACCATCGTCGTCGATGGCGGGCTGATCGTGCATTGACGGATGTCGGACCACGGGCGGGTTTGAAACCCGCCCATCGATCGTCTGGACACCTGTTCACTCGGGAGAAAACCCGATGACCTTTCTGAAAAACTTCTGGTATGCCGCGTGCTGGGCGGGCGACCTTGGCGATGAACCTGTCGCGCGCTCCATCGTCGGCGACGAGGTGGTGCTGTTCCGCACGCAAGACGGCGCGGCGAAGGCGCTGGCCGACCGCTGTTCCCACCGCGCGCTGCCGCTGTCCATGGGACGCGTGGTCGGCGATGCGATCCAGTGCGCCTATCACGGGCTCGAATTCGACGGCGCGGGGGCGTGCGTCTGCATTCCGGGCCAGTCGCGCATCCCGCCCGGCGCGGCGGTGCGCGCCTACCCGGTAATCGAAAAATGGAACACGGTCTGGATCTGGCCGGGCGATCCCGCGCTGGCCGACGAAGCGGATATCCCGGACGTGTTCTGGCTCGATGATCCGGAATGGACACCGGTGATGGGCTATCTGCACATGAACGCCAATTACCAGCTTCTGGTCGACAATTTGCTCGATTTCACCCATGTCAGCTATCTCCACACCCGCACCATCGCCGGCGATCCCGCCGAGGCGCTGGTGCTGCCCGAGACCGAGCGCGCCGATAACGAGGTGCGCGTCAACCGCTGGATGCTCGATATCCCGCCGCCGCCCATGTTCGCCGCCGCCGGCGGTTTCACCGGAAATGTCGACCGCTGGCAGCTCGTGACCTGGACGCCGCCGTCCACGGTCTGGCTCGATATCGGCTGCGCCGAGGCCGGCAGCGGCGCGCCGGAGGGTCGTCGCGAGAAGGGCATTTCCATGTGGTCGACCCACCTGATCACGCCCGCGACCGAAACATCGACCCATTATCACTGGTGCTACGCCCGCAACTACAAGCTCGACGACGCGGCGACCTCCAAGCTGCTGAAGGAAGGCGGCCACCTCACCTTCTCCGAAGATGTCGACGTGCTGGAAATACAGCAGAAAGCGATGCTGGCGATGCCCGAAGCCAAGAGCGTCGATATCAATATCGACAACGGGCCGCTGCAATCGCGGCGCATCGTCGCCGATTTGATCGAAATGGAAAGCGTCTGACGGCGCTAAAACGCATTCAACGCAGCAGGGAGAAGTAAATGCCTCGCCTCGATTCCGTGGCCGAAGACCAGATGGATGACGAACAGCGCGCGCTGTACGACACCATCATCGCGAGTGGGCGCGGCGTGCGCGGGCCGCTGGGCGTGCTGATGCATGCGCCGGAGGTCGGCGCGCGGGTGACGGAATTCGTCAACCATTTCCTGTCCGACACCCGGATGCCGCGCAATCTGAAGGAACTCGCGATTCTCGCGGTCGCGCGCCAGTACACCTCGCAATATGAATGGTTCGTGCACGAGCCGAGCGCCCGCGCCGCCGGGGTCGAGGATTCCGTGATCGAGGCGATCCGCGCCCGCCGCCGCCCTGATTTCACCAACCCCGACGAGGCGCTGGTGTTCGACATGGTGAACGAAATTGTCGAGACGCGCCAACTGTCGGACGCGCTCTACGACCAGGCCGTCGCTTCGTTCGGCGCGGAAGCGGTGGTCGAACTGATCACCCAGATCGGTTTCTACCACGCGATCTCGGTGGTGCTGAACGTCTACCAGATTGAAGCCGGTGACGGCGGGGTGCCGCTGCCCGACTGAGGGTCAAATTCCAAGGGAGACAACGATGAAGCTGGTTTTGTATCAGGTGTCGGGAGAGGGCGAAGTGTTGCCCGGCTTGCTGACCGAGGCGGGTGTGATCGGCATCGCCGACGCCATCGGGAACGTCGCGGGGGCGACGCCGCAGCAGACCATGGAAGGCATCATCGACAATTTCGAGTCGCTGCGATCAGATCTCGCGGGGCTCGCGGCGTCGGGCGCGGCCCAGCCGCTCAACGGCGTGCAGCTCAAGCCGCCCTTGCCGCGGCCGTCCAAGATCCTCTGCTGCATCGGCAACTATTGGGAGCATTCGGATCGCGACCGCCGGCCGCTGAACATGTTCCTGAAGAACTCCGACGCGGTAATCGGGCCGGGCGACACCGTGGTGCTGCCGGAATTCACCGAGCCCTGGGTGTTTCATCACGAGGCCGAGCTTGCCCTGGTGATCCGGGGGCCGGCGAAAATGGTGGCCGAGGACGACTGGCAAAGCGCGGTGTTCGGCTACACCAGCATGATCGACGTATCGGCGCGCGCCGAAGGCCGCTTCACGTGGCGCCGCGGCAGCTGGATGGGAAAATCCTTCGATACCTTCGGGCCGCTGGGGCCGTGTATCGTGACCGCCGACGAAATCGCCGATCCCAACGACATGCATGTCCGGTTCTGGAACAACGGCCAGCTTCGCCATGACTACAACACCAACGACATGGAGCATCGCGTGCCCGAGCTTATCGCGTGGGCGAGCGGTATCATGACCCTGAATTCGGGCGACGTGATCGCCTGCGGCACCAACCATGAAGGGCTGGGACCGTTGCAGGACGGCGAGCTTGCCGAGATCGAAATCACCGGCATCGGGCGCATGGCGGTGAACGTCACCGATCCCCTGAAGCGGGAATGGGAACGCGGCATCTATATGGGCGAGAACTCCACCCACCCCGACGCGGTCGCGGCGGCGCGGGCGAAGGCGGACGATTGAGGTCACGCTCCCTAATTCGGTGACACCATACTAATTAAAAAAACCCTTTATTTCAGGTATTTATCTAATTAGTATGGTGTCACCGAATTAGGGGGGCTCAGAGCGTGATTTCCATCCTTTCGTAGGAGCACAGGACTTCGAGCCTTCTGTCCTGTCTGACGGTTTCCTCGTAGGCGATGGTTTCCTGATGCAGGCGATAGATGGTTTCGTCGTCGTTGGCGGGTTCGTGGTGGAACATCGCCAGCCGCCGCACGCCGGCGCGATGGCAGAGATCGACCGCCGCCACGCTGCTGGAATGGCCCCAGTCCTCTTTCATGGTCATGGTCTCGGCCAGCGAATACATGGTGTCGAATATCACCAGTTCGGCGTCGCGGAAGAACTCGACGAAGGCGAGCGCGCCGGCCGGGTTGTCATCTTTGTGCTCGGAATCGGTGCTGTAGACCGCCGCGCACCCGTCGCGCTCGAATCGGTATCCGTAGGAATCGTTGTCGTGATATTGGCGCAGCAGTTGAACCTCGCAGCCCGCGATATCGTATGTCTCGCCGGGCGTCAGGGTGCGAAATTCGAATTTCGCGGCGAGCGCGTCGAACGGCACCGGAAACGAAATTTTTTCCTGCTGGCGGCGCAACGCGACGTCGAGGTCGTCATGGCCGCCGAAGATTCGGATCGTCGCGGTCGGATCGAAGGCCGGGGCAAAGAACGGAAAGCCCATGATGTGGTCCCAGTGAAAATGGGACATGAAGAAATTATAGATTTTCGCGTGCCCGGCGGCGGTGCGCTTCAGTGAATCGATTCCAAACCGGCGCACGCCCGAGCCCATGTCGCAGACGATGAATTCATCCGTGCCGCTCTCGATCTCGATACACGAGCTGTCGCCGCCATAGGTGGCGCGGAGCGGAAAGTCGAGTTCGGCGTCGACGAAACCGGCCGCCGCGTCCGCGTCCGCGAACGACCGCCCGCCGGCTTTAACAAGCGCGGCGATCGTTTTCTCCCGAACCGCGTCGGCGCCCATCGGCATCGGCAGCGAACCCCGCGTTCCCCAGAATCTGATCAGCATGTCTCCCCGACATTAGCAAAATCCGACGGCAAGAAAAAGCGGCGCGCTTGCCGGTCCCGGGGGCCCGGCATAATGTGGGCGCGCGCGGGCGTCGCGCATCACGCCGACCGGAGGAGGCACCACATTGGCGAACAAGGACCTGAGAGACTGGATCAAGGAAATCGAGGCCGCCGGCCAGTTGCAACGGGTTTCCGGCGCGGAACGCGAGGAGGAAATCGGCGGCATCGTCGATATCTATCAGCGCAAGATGGGTCTGCCGGCGGTGCTGTTTGACGATATCCCCGGCTATCCCAAGGGCTATCGCGTGCTGTCGAATCTGCTGACCTCGGTGCCGCGAATCAATCTCGGGCTCGGATTGCCGGCGGATGCGCCGGAAATGGAGCTGATCTCGTACTGGCGCGATTACATGAAGGAAGCCCCCACCATTCCGCCGACCACCGTCAATGGCGGCCCGGTGCTCGACAACATGACCACCGGCGATGATGTCGACATTCTGAAAATCCCGACGCCAAAATGGCATGAACATGATGGCGGTTATTTCATCGGCACCGGCTGTATGGTGATCATGAAGGACCCCGACACCGGGTGGATCAATTACGGCGCTTATCGCGTCCAGGCCCACGATCGCAACGTCGCCTCGGTGATGACGTCGAAGGGCAAGCACGGCAATCTGATCCGGCAGAAATATCACGAGCGCGGCGAGCCGTGCCCGGTCGCCGTAGTGCTGGGCATGCACCCGGCGCTGTTCATGGTGGCGGGGCTGGAAATACCCTACGGCAAAAACGAATATGACGCGGCCGGTGGGCTGCTCGACGAATCGGTCGAGGTGATCAACGGTCCCAGCACCGGACTGCCGATCCCGGCCAACGCCGAGATCGCCTTCGAGGGCTGGATCCACCCCGACGATCTGGTCGACGAGGGTCCGCTTGGCGAATGGACCGGCTATTACGCCGGCGGCAAGCAGAAGGAACCCGCGATCCGCATCGAAACCCTGATGCACCGCGACGATCCGGTGCTGCTGGGCGCGATCCCGGCGGTGCCGCCCAACGACGACACCTTCTTCCGCGGCACCTATCGCTGCGGCGCGGTGTGGAACCAGCTCGAAGCCGCCGGCGTGCCCGAGGTCAAGGGCGTCTGGGCCCATGAGGCCGGCGGCAGCCGCATGTGGCTTACGGTGTCGATCAAGCAGATGTATGGCGGCCACGCCAAGCAGGCCGGGCTGATTGCGTCCCAGTGCCATGCCGGGGCCTATGCCAACCGCTGGGTGGTGGTGGTCGATGACGATATCGACCCGTCTAACATGAACGATGTGGTCTGGGCCATGTGCACGCGCTTCGATCCGCGCGAAGGCATGGAAACGCTGCGCGGCTGCTGGAGCACCCATCTCGATCCCATGGCCTACAGCCATGAGGACCCGCGCAACGCACGCGTGGTGGTCGATGCGTGCAAGCCGTGGGCGCGGCGCGAAACGTTCCCCATCGTCGCGCGGTCGAGCAAGGAACTGGACGCGCGCATCCGCGAGAAATGGTCGGACGTGCTGCCGCCCGGCGTTTAAAGCATCGTGTGACGCGCCTCAAATTCGTCACAGTTCGCGTATAGATGAGGGGCCATGACTGGATTATTCAAACTGATCGCGGTCGTGGTGGTGGCGATGGCGCTTGCCGCGCCGCCCGTCGCGGCGCAGGCCCCGAATGCTCAGGAACGCGCCGAGCAGGCTATCTGGGAAAGCGTCCAGAGAATCCTGGGCGCCTTGCAGATGCTGATGCAGTCGGTGCCGCAATACGAGGCGCCGGAAGTCCTCGATAACGGCGACATCATCATTCGCCGAAAGCGGCCCGTGAAAGAACCGAAACCGGGCGGCGAGGGCGAGGACGAGACCGCGACCTGATTCCCAGTAAAAACGCGATCAACCAGGCGACGGATTTTATCTTCTGAACGGTTCCGCGCTGCTCCGCCGCGCCTTTCGGCGGACCGATATCCTTGCGCCGCCGGTCGGATCCGAAATAGGTCGACGATCCGACGAAGGGGCGCGGATGTTCCATGGTCATGCGGACGCGCGAATATATGGTCTTCGGAGAAACCGGTTTGACGAGAAAATCGTTGGCGCCGGCGTCGCGGGCTTCCGTAATCCTCTTCACCTGGTTGTAGCCGGTGAGCATGATGATGGGAACGTACCGATCGAGACCCTTTTTCTTGCCCTTGCGAATATTTCGCACGAGGTTGGTTCCGTTCATGGGCTTCATGTTCCAGTCCGTGAAAATTAGTCCGGGTTGGAATATTTCGATTTCCCGCAGGGCCGCCTCGCCATCGCCCGCCTGGCGAATATCCTTGATTTTGAGTCCGAGCAGGATCGACTGAATGAGTTCGCGCATATAGACCTGATCGTCGACGATCAGGATTTTCAGTGTGCTGAAGTAATCGGGCAGCGGATTGCGGTCGTTCATCGCGCTGGCGCCAATTAATCCGCGGCGTGGAATTCGAGATTTCCGACCCGTTCGCGAAGGGTTCGGTTCTCGTCTTCCATCAAATCGAACCAACCGTCGTTCAGGTTCCGCATGCTGACGATGCCTGTCAGCCGATCGAGATCGAGTACCGGGATGTGGCGCACCCCGTTGGATTTCATGAGATACAGGACTTCGACGACACTCTGGTCTATATCGCAGGTCACGACCTTTTCTGTCATCACGTCGCGCACCGGTTTATCGATCAGATCGGCACCGTATGTCGCGATGGCGCGCGTCAGGTCGCGCTCGGTCACGATCCCGAGGAGGTTCCCGGCCTCATCGGTGATCACAAGTGCGCCAACGCCGTGCGACGTCATGATTTCGGCGGCCTGTTGCAGGGCGTGGCCGGGCGCGACGCTGAGCACGCCAGCCTGCTTGTGTTCCAGAAAATCGCGAATTTCCATGAGTCTCAATCCATATTTTGGCCGTACACGGCCATGCCAGTCCGAGAATCGCGACTAATGATGAACAAATTCTTTCGTTATCCGCGCGGGGCTGCTGAGTTATGGTGCTGGCGGCGAAGCGATGGTCAAATTAGGAGATCGGATCTGTGAACGAAAAATCCCGTGCCAACGGCGAGCGCGATCTGGTTATCGTTCACTCCTCCGATCTTCATGTGGATGACGGTTATACCGCCCGCACCTGGGGCGGCGACGGCACCATGGGACTGCGTTGCGTGCTGGAGGCCGCGGAAGCCGCGGCGGCGGACGTGGTGTTGCTGGCCGGTGATATTTTCGAGCATAACCGCTTGCCGCTGGATCTCCTGGACCGCACCGCGCGGCTGCTTGGCGACGTGGCGGTTCCGGTGGTGATCCTGCCCGGCAACCACGATCCCGCGATCCCCGAATCCGCTTATCGCCGAGGTGGGATATCCGACCCCGCGAATGTGCATGTGCTTGGAATTACCCACGACGAAGCCGTACTGTTCGAGGAACTGGAACTCGAAATCTGGGGTCACGCGCATCGTGATTACGACGATATGACGCCGCTGCGATCGCCCCGGGCGCGCGGTTCCAAATGGCAGATCGCGACCGCGCACGGGCATTACGAACCAGTGCCCGACAAGGAAACCTCGCTGCGGCCGTCCTGGCTGATCAGCGACGAGGAGATTGCCGCGACCGGCGCTGATTATGTCGCGCTGGGACACTGGAATACCGCGACCCGCGTCGGCGACGGCGATATTCCGGCCTACTATTCAGGCTCGCCCGATCTCGCGAAATCGGTGAACGTGGTGCGGTTGAGTACGACGGAGGGCGTCGTCGTCACCCGCGCGCCGGTAAAGTGGGAGCCGTCGTCATAACGATTCGCCGTCTCCGGATGGATTTTCCATCGCGTAAACAGTATGATTCGGGCATCACTGAACCTGCCAATCCTCCCATTGCCCCATAAGAGGAGGAATCGCGCCATATTTCGGACGTGAAACGGGTAGTAGGTCCGAGGGGTGTCGTTGCGACGTTGCTTGTTCGCGGCCGGTTCTATCGCGGCCGTGGTCGTGATCGCGGTTTCCGGATCCAGGGTCGTTCGCGCGGCCGACGGATACGTATTTGGGGTATTCCCTTTCCTCCCGCCGGCGCGGTTGGGGGAAAGGTTTGGTGGCTTCTCGCAAGTCTTTTCAGAGGCGCTTCACCGTCCCGTTGAATTTCGCACCAGATCGACTTTCGAGTTCTTTCGGAATGAAATCAAGAAACAGACCTACGACATTGTTTTCGTTCAACCATTCGATTACGTGGTGGCGGCCGACAAGTACGGCTACCGTCCGATCGCGGCGGCGGTCGAGCCATTGACGGCCGTGGTCATGGTCAAGCCTGATAGCCCAATGGTGAACTTGCGTGACCTGCGGGCAAAGATGCTCGCCATGCCGCCGGCGTCCGCCGCGGTCAGCCGGTTGACGAAGGTCGCACTGATAAAGGCCGGTCTCGATCTTCGGTCCGATCTGAAGATACTGCATGTCCGGAACCATCCGGCCTGTCTGCAGGCAGTGCTGATCGGCGAGGCGGCGGCGTGCGCGACGAATAACGTGCCGTTGCGGATTTTTCTGTCGAGCAGAAAGGCCGCCTTTCGGATGCTGGCGGAAAGCGAAGCGATCCCACATGTGTTGTTCGCCGCACATCGGCGCGTACCGAAGCATGATCGTGACCTCATGCGCCGCGCGATTATTAGTCTCGGCGCGACGGTGGCGGGGAAACGATTGCTTTTGCGAAGTGGCCGGCCCGGTGGATATAAAGCCGTGCAAGATAAAGCGTACGACGCGGTTCGAAAAATGTGTGGCGTATTAGGGTGCGAATAGGCGCGGGATGTCCCTGAAATTCCGGATTGCTCTGACGGTCTTCATACTCGAGGCGATCATGGTCGGGCTCGTCCTGTGGCAGACGCTTGGGTTGACGCTTGATAAAACCACCGAACAAATCGACAGAACAGATCGCGTGGTTTTGAATCTGCTGAGCGAGATCGGCAAGGTCTCGATCATTACCCGTGAATTCGAGGACATGCAGATTCATTTCGAGAACGCTCTTCGGGGCCCCCATGTCAGCGCGGTGCATTTGCTCAACCGCGACGGCCGCGTGGTCGCCAGCAACGACACGCAAATGATCGGCCAGGCCATGCCGCCGGTGCGCGATACGGCGCTGAACTATTGGCGTCGCCAGGAAATCCGCGGCTCCTCCGGTAAAATCGGCGCCATCGCCGTTAATTTCTCCAACGCCCCGTTGCATCGCGCCAATGCCGAGGCCCGCAATCTCGGCCTGAAAGTGGCCGCCATCGGCATGGCGATCATTGCCGCGGCCGGGTTGTTCATGGGCTTCGTGCTCAGCCGGCGGCTTGAGAAGCTGGCCCAGGCCGCCGATCGCGCGGCGTCAGGCGATTACTCCGGCAAGGCCGAGATCGGGGGAGGGGACGAGGTCGCCCGCGTCGGTCGCTCCTTCGACCTGATGCTCGATCAAACACGGCGAAGCATCACCGCGATGGAGGACGAACTTGCCGAACACAAGCGCACCGAAACCGCGTTGCGCGAGAGCGAGGCCAGCCTGGAGAACGCCCAGCGCATCGCCCAGATCGGCGATTGGCAATGAGACCTCGAGACCGGCGACATTCGTCGTTCGGAGGGGTTGTTGCGAATTCTTGGCTTGAGCGAGGCGGAAGGGCAGGACAGCAACAAATATTTTTACGACTTGATCCACCCCGACGACAGGGATCGGGTGGAAAAAGAGATCACGGCGATATCGGAAACCGGTGCCGCGCGCGAGCAGGAATTTCGTATTTTGCTTGGCGACGGGGAAGTTCGATACGTGCATCGTGAATACGAGGTAACGCGTGGCCCGGACGGCAAGCCCATCCGCCTGACCGGCATCACCCAGGACATCACCGATCGCAGGCGGGCCGAGCACGAAATCGCGGAACGTCAGTCGCGTTTGCAGGCCATCATGGACAACGCCGCCGATGGCATCATCTGCATCGATGAAGAGGGCGGGATCGAATCGTTCAACAGCGCCGCCGAGGCCATGTTCGGTTACGTCGCCGAGGAAGTCCTCGGGCGGAACGTAAATATTCTGATGCCCGAGCCGTACCACAGCGCTCACGACGGGTATCTGTCGCGATATCTCAAGTCCGGCCAGGCCAGGATTATCGGCATCGGGCCGCGCGAACTGACCGGCGTGCGCAAGGACGGGACGGAATTTCCCCTCGATCTCGGGGTTAGCGAAATGAAGACGGGCGACAGCCGTATTTTCATCGGCATCGTTCGCGATCTGACCGAACGCAAGCAACAGCAGGCCGAGCTCCAGCAGGCCCAGAAGATGGAGGCGGTTGGCCAATTGACCGGTGGCGTCGCTCACGATTTCAACAATCTTCTGACCGCGATCCTCGGCAATCTCGAATTGTTGGAGGACCGGCTCAAGGATGACGAGGTGGCTCGTAAATTTTCGGCGGCGGCGATACGCGCCTCGCTGCGGGGCGCCGACCTGACGCAGCGCCTGCTCGCCTTTTCGCGCCGCCAGCCGCTCGACCCCAGAGCGGTCGAAGTCAATCAGCTGATTCCGACGGCCATCGAATTGATGCGTCGCACGCTCGGCGAAAATATCGAGATCGAGGTTGTGCTTGGGACCGGGTTGAGGAACGCCTTCGTGGACCCGGGCCAGCTTGAGAACACGCTCCTGAACCTCGCGATCAACTCGCGCGATGCGATGCCCGATGGCGGCAAACTCACCATCGAGACGGCCAACGCCCATATCGATCAGGAATATGCCGATGCGCATGCCGAGGTGACCCGCGGCCAGTACGTGATGATCGCGGTCAGCGATACGGGAATTGGCATGACGCCCGAAGTGCGCGAACGGATCTTCGAGCCGTTCTTCACGACCAAGGACGTCGGTCGGGGAAGCGGGCTGGGTCTCAGCATGATCTATGGTTTCATCAAGCAGTCGGGCGGGCATGTCGGTGTTTACAGCGAGCCGGGCGAGGGCACGACCGTAAAGCTCTACCTGCCCCGGGCGATGAACGACGACGCCAGGGCGTCGGCGCCGAGTCCGCGTCCGGAAACGATGGCGACGGGGGATGAAATTATCCTGATCGTCGAGGACGATCGGGAAGTCCGCGCCTTCCTGTCGATCGCGCTTGGGGTGCTCGGCTATCACGTGATCGAGGCCGGGGACGGGCCGAGCGGTCTCGAATTCCTCGACGGCGAACGCCGGGTCGATCTGCTGCTGACCGATGTGGTGCTGCCGCACGGCATGAACGGCCGCGAGGTCGCCGAAGAGGCCCGTAAGCGTTATCCCGACATCAAGGTGCTGTTCACGTCCGGATATACCGAAAACGCGATCATTCACCACGGCAAGCTCGACGACGGCGTCGAGATGCTTTCGAAGCCCTACACCCGCCAGACGCTGGCGCGCCGCGTCCGAGAATCGCTCGACTCCCCCTAATTCGGTGACACCATACTAATTATTTAAATTTTGGATTTTCAGTGAGTTAATTAATTAGTATGGTGTCACCGAATTAGGGGGAGTCTTCATGACCAGATTGGCGCGCGTTATTGTCCCCGAAATTCCGCACCACATCACCCAGCGCGGCAACCGACGCCAGCAGACCTTCTTCGACGATCGCGACTACCGGCTTTACATCTCCCTGATGACGGAAAGTTGCGCCCGCCGCGGTGTCGCCATCTGGGCCTATTGTCTGATGCCCAACCACGTGCACCTGATCGCCGTGCCGAAATCCGAGGATGGACTGCGGCGCGGCATCGGCGAAGCGCATCGGCGCTACAGCCTGGCGATCAACGGTCGCATGGAATGGCGCGGCCATCTCTGGCAGGGGAGGTTCGCTTCATTTCCGATGGATGAGCCCCATCTCCTGATGGCGGCGCGCTATGTCGAATTGAATCCCGTCCGCGCGCGTCTCGTCCGCCGCGCCGAGGATTACCCGTGGAGCAGCGCCGGCGCGCATTTGTCGGGTCGCGACGACGGGCTCGCGACCACCGCGCCGCTCCTCGAACTGGTCGATGACTGGAATGCCTTCCTCGACGAAGGGTTGCCCGAGGCCGACGCGAAAGCCATCAGGTCGGGCGAACGAACCGGCCGGCCGGCCGGCGACGGCGCTTTTCTCGACCGTCTCGAAATTTCCCTCGGCCGCCCGGTGCGGCCCGGTAAACGCGGCCCGAAGCATAAGC
>CAZPMO010000082.1:0-20866 GCA_964587515.1 uncultured Rhodospirillaceae bacterium
GGCACATTGCGATGCCGAAAAGTGGGGCCGTCCACACCATCAAGTCCGGGGTGACGAACGGGGGACCGGACTTTCTACGATTTAACGCCGAACAGCCGTTTGATGCCGCGGACCAGCGCGTTCCACATTACCCGCATGGCGAGGCCGCCGACCGCGACCGGCTGGGCGGGCTGGGTCGTGGGCGCCGCCGGCGCCGCTCCGTCCGCTTCGGCTTCCTTGCCGGCGACCATTTCCTCATGCAGGGACTTCGCGAACTGGCCGATCAGTTGCGACGACAGATCGGCGATCATGCCGACGCCGCGCCCGTACTGGGCCACGGATCCGGAGAGCTGAAGATCGGTGTGGATGTTCACGGTGGTGCCATTGTCGCCCGGCGTCAGGCCGAAGGTGACGTCGGCGTTGGCGCCGCCGCGTCCGCGCGCGTCGCTGCCCCGCGCCTGTACGCGCGCGGTGTGGGCCGCATCGTCGCGCTCGACGAAGGTGGCCTGGCCCTGGAAGGTCAGCGCCACCGGCCCCAGCCGCACCGAGACCTTGCCCTTATAGCTGTTCTCGTCGACCACCTCGGTCAGCTCGGCGCCGGGCAGACAGGGCGCGATGCGCTCGATGTCGGTCAGGATCGCCCATGTCTCGTCGGCCGGCGCGGCGACCTCGAATGAATTATCGAATTCCAACGGTTTCTCCTAGCGGGTACCGGGTTCTGTCGCCCGCCTCAAATTACGTGATGCGGGACGGTGGGGCCAGACCGGTCAGCAGTTTTTTCAAACTTTCGCGTTCGCCGGCCGGGCGGAACAGGCCGGCCCGCGCCCGGCACTGGCGCGCCAGGGTCGCCAGAAAGCCCGGCTCGCTTTCGGCCCGCCATAACAGCCGGGCCAGCGCATCGGTATCCTCGACCGGATAATAGCCCTGATAATCCTCGCCCAGCAGCCCCACCGAGCCGGAGATTTCAGACGCGATCACCGGCAGCCCGCCGGCCACCGCTTCCGAGATCACATTCGCGCCGCCTTCCATGCGCGACGACAGCACCATCAAACGCGAGCGCCGCATCACGCGGCGCACCTGCCAGCGCGGCACCTCGTCACGCCAGTGATAGCGCGGGTTGCGCGCCATCTCGTCCCGCGCCGACCGGGCCCAGTCATCGTCGTGGGCGCGCCCCAGATGAATCACGCGCAGCCGCGATTGTTCGGGTACGCCGCGCGACGCCAGCGCGGTGCGCAGTGAATCTTTTTCGTCGCGCAGATGGCCGATCACACAGACATCGAAATGGCGCGCCGACGGCGCGGCGCTTTCCGGCAAGGGCGGGGCCGACTGGTGCACCACCTGCAGTTTTTCGGCGAAGCGCGCCGGAATGTCGCGATGCACCAGATCGTGGAGGCAGGCGAGCCGGTCGGCGAGTTCCATCGAGCGCAGCGTGTCGTCGGGATGACTGTGCTGGAAGCGGTAGATGTCGGTGCCGGCCAGCAGCACCACCAGCGGCCGGTCGGGAAAGGCGGCGCGAAAGCGCGCGATTGAATCCGCGCTGCGCCAGGCATGCACCGCGATCAGCGCATCGGCGTCCCGCCCGTCCCAGGTTTCGGAAATCTCGACCGCGTGGCCAAGCTCGGCCAGGAAACCCGCCCAGCGCGACGCCGTCCGCCGGTTGCCCGACAAAGACTGTTTGGGGGCCGGGGTGATTAGGCTAATCTTCACGCCAACCTCTAAACGACCCGCTTGTCATGAGTATTGAAACCACCCGGCCCGTCCCCGTTTCCGATCTCGTCGCCGCCCTCGACGATGCGCATGGGCGCACCCGCGCGCTGATCGACGGCCTCGACGTCGACCAGCTTATGGGGCCGAGGCTCGCCATCGTCAATCCGCTTCTGTGGGAAATCGGTCATGTCGCGTGGTTTCACGAGTTCTTCGTATTGCGCGGCCTCGACCGGCGCGAGCCCTTCATCGAGAACGCCGACCCGCTTTATGATTCCATGAAGGTCGCCCACGACACCCGTTGGGACCTGCCGCTGCCCGATCTCAAGACCACGCTCGCCTATATGGAACGGGTGCGCGACGCGCTCTGCGACCGGCTGGAAAGCAACGGCGCGACGGCGAGCGTGCGCAACTCCTATTTCACCCGGCTCACGCTCCACCACGAGGACATGCACGACGAAGCGTTCACCTGGACGCGCCAGACGCTGGGCTACGACGCGCCGGAATTCGGACTGGAGATGCCCGCCGGTCTTGAAACCGGACCGCTGCCCGGCGATGTGGAAGTGCCCGGCGGCGTCCATATTCTCGGCGCCACGGGGGACGAGCCGTTCATTTTCGATAATGAAAAATGGGGCCATGCGGTCCATATCGCGCCGTTTGCGATCGCCCGCGCGCCGGTCACCAACGCCGAATACGCCGCCTTCGTCGAGGATGGCGGCTATGACGAGCGCCGGTTCTGGGACGATCCGGGGTGGGCCTGGCGCGAGGGCGAGGCGGCGGCGCACCCGGTCTATTGGCGGCGCGGCGGCGCGGGCTGGCAGGTGCGCGAATTCGACCAATGGGCGGCGCTGCGTCCCCACGCGCCGGTGATCCATGTCTGCTGGCACGAGGCGCGCGCGTTCTGCAACTGGGCCGGACGCCGGCTGCCCAGCGAGGCCGAATGGGAGGTCGCGGCCTCGCGTGCGCCGGACGGTGCTGGCGGCCTCGCCGACGGCAAGCGGCGCTTCCCGTGGGGCGATGCGCCGCCGACGTCGGATCTCGCCAATCTCGACGGCCGCGCCATGGGCACGGTCGACGTCGCGGCCCATCAGGCGGGCGAGTCCGCCTTCGGGTGCCGCCAGATGCTGGGCAATGTCTGGGAATGGACCGAAAGCGCGTTCGCGCCATATCCCGGTTTCTCGGCCGATCCCTATAAGGACTATTCGCGGCCCTGGTTTTACGACCACAAGGTCAGCCGCGGCGGCTCCTGGGCCACCCGCGACCGGCTCGCCTGGAACATCTGGCGCAACTACGCCACCCCCAACCGCCGCGACCTCCACTACGGTTTCCGCACCTGCGCGGCGTAACTAACGGGGGATGTGGCGCGCCGCGTCGCGCAGGAAATCGCGCCCGCGTGGCGTCACGCGGACCATGGCGCCGCCTTTCTCTTTGCGCTCGCGAACGACAAAGCCCTGGTCGACGGCGTCTTCCCAGATGGTGAGCCGGGGGCACGACGTGCGCCAGGCCGTCATCACATCGTCATAGGGGCGCGGTCGGGTCGCGACCCACTCGACCAGATCAAGAACAAGGGCGTTCGTTTCAGGCGACATAATTATTCATTATATCACAGCCCCGCTTTGCGGAAACTTACCCCGATCGCATTGCGGGCGCGGGGCGGGAACTCTAATCTGGCCGCCGCGAGTTTAAGGAGCACCCATGGAATTCGGTATTTTCTCCAACGGCTTTCGGCCGCACACGACGGCCGCGCAAACCTATGACGAGGACATCGCGGAGATCGTGCTGGCCGATGAGTTGGGGTTCCGCGACGCCTATATCAGCGAGCATCACGGCGAGCCGCCCTATATCGGCAAGGTCGATACGATCCCCGCGCCCGATCTGATGATGTGCAAGGCGGCGGCGCTGACGACGCGGATTCGTATGGGCGCGGCGGTGAAGCTGATCCATCTGCATCACCCGCTGGATGTCGCGAATCAGGCGGCGGTCATCGATCATTTGCTGGGCGGGCGCTACATTTTCGGCTACGGCTCCGGCTTCCCTTCGCCTTTGTTTTCCGTCGAGCGCGGCCTGTCATACGACGACCGTCACGCGCGGCTCGCCGAGTCTTTCGATTTCATCCTGAAATGCTGGACCAGCGACGAGCGGTTCGACTGGAATGGCGAACACTGGCGCGCCGAGGGCGTGGTGGCGTTGCCCAAGCCGTTCAACAAGCCCCATATGCCGATTGCGACGGCGACCGAAACCGATGCGTCGGTCCGCATGGCGGCCGAACGCGGCTATACGCTGCTGTCCGCGTTCCTCGAGCCCGTGGCGATGCTGCGCAAGAAGGTCGAGAAATACGCCGCCGCCGGGCTTGCGGCCGGCCATGCGTCGCCGCTTCGCAACATCGCCGCCTCGCGCATCGTCTATATCGCCGATTCGCTGGACGAAGCGGTCGAGGATCTGCGCGCGTCCGTGGCCTATGAGACCAGCGTCCAGGACCAGCGCGGGTTCCTGAAAATGCTGAAAACCATGTTCGGCCTGGACGTGCCCAACAGCGAGCGCGCCATCGACGCCTATGTGGAGTCCGGCTATTACATGATCGGCGACGCCGAGCGGGTCACCCGGCAACTCAAGGATTTCTACGAGGAATCGGGCGGCTTCGGCACGTTGCTGATCGTCACCGGCAAGGACTGGGCCACGCGCGAGAAGCGGGCCCGCTCCATGCGCCTGTTCATGGAGCAGGTCGCGCCGCAGCTCAGGGACCTGGACCCGGTCTGAGAGTTAGGGCGAGGACGGCGCACCCCGAATCACGGACATTGCCTGACCGCGCGGTTCTGGAGTACACCCTCTCCAGCGATGCTGGCCTATATAATCCGTCGTCTGCTTTTGATGATTCCGACTTTGCTCGGCATCATGGTCATCAATTTCGCGATCGTGCAGTTCGCGCCGGGCGGGCCGATCGAGCAGATCATCGCCGAGGTCATGGGCACCGACGCCGGCACCACCGGGCGCATCTCCGGCGGCAGCGGCCGCGAGACCGGCCCGTCGACCCAGGGTCCCGGTCAGACCGGCGCCGGCGCCAACGTTAACGGCAAGTATCGCGGCGCCCAGGGGCTCGACCCCGAATTCATCAAATCGCTGGAAAAGCAGTTCGGCTTCGACAAGCCGCTGGTCGAGCGCTTCGGGCTGATGATGGTCAGCTATATCAAGTTCGATTTCGGCACCAGCTATTTCCGCGACCAGCGCGTGGTCGAGCTCGTGCTGTCGAAGATGCCGGTCTCGATCTCGCTGGGGCTGTGGAGCACGCTGATCTTCTATCTGGTGTCGATCCCGCTGGGCATCCGCAAGGCGGTGCATGACGGCACGCGCTTTGATCTGTGGACCACCACGGCGCTGACCATCGGCTTCGCGGTGCCGTCCTTCGTGCTGGCGATTTTGCTGGTGGTGGTGTTCGCGGGCGGCAGCTATTTCGACTGGTTCCCGTTGCGCGGGCTGGTGTCGGAGCCCTATGTGGGCATCGGGTTCGCCGGCTGCGTCGCCCAGACCGCCTGTGTGATCGATTATTTCTGGCATCTGGTGCTGCCGCTGGTGGCGTTGTCGGCGGGCAGTTTCCTGGCCGTCACCATGCTGACCAAGAACTCCTTCCTCGATCAGATCAACATGCTCTACGTGCAGACCGCGCGCGCCAAGGGGCTGTCGGAACGCCGCGTGCTCTACGGCCACGTGTTCCGCAACGCCATGCTGATCGTGATCGCGGGCTTTCCCTCGGCCTTCCTCTCGATTCTGTTTTACGGCGCGCTGCTGATCGAGATCATCTTCTCGCTCGACGGGCTCGGGCTGCTGGGCTTCGAGGCCGCGATCAAGCGCGACTATCCGATCATGTTCGCATCGGTCTATTTCTTCACCCTGATCGGGCTGGTGATGGTGCTGGTGCGCGACTTTACATACACGCTGGTCGATCCGCGCATCGATTTCGAGGGGCGTCATGTCTGATCCGGCGGCGCGCGTCCTCGGCCTCCGCATCACGCCGCTGACCCGGCGACGGCTGCGCAATTTCCGGGGCAACAAGCGCGGCTTCTGGTCCATGGTGATTTTCCTGATTTTGTTTTTGGGCACCCTGCCGGCCGAGTTCATCGCCAACGAACGGCCGCTGCTGATCCAGTATCAGGGGAGCTACTATTTCCCGGTGGTCAAGACCTATGCCGAGACGGTGTTCGGCGGCGATTTCGAAACCGAGGCCGAATATCGCGAGATCGACGTTCAGGAGCTGATCACCGGGAAGGGCGGCTGGATGGTGTGGCCGCTGATCCGCTATCACCACAACACGGTCAACCTGGACCTCAAGGCGCCGGCGCCGGCGCCGCCGTCGGGCGATAACTGGCTGGGCACCGACGATCAGGGACGCGACGTGCTGGCCCGCGTCATCTACGGCTTTCGCATTTCGGTGCTGTTCGGGCTGCTGCTGACCGGGTTCGGCTCGGTGATCGGCATCACGGTGGGCGCGCTCGAAGGCTATTTCGGCGGCTGGACGGATCTGTTGTTCCAGCGCTTCATCGAGATCTGGGGCGGGCTGCCGCAGCTTTATATCCTGATCATCCTGTCCAGCGTGATCGTGCCCGGCTTCTGGTCGCTGCTGGTGATCCTGCTGCTGTTCGGTTGGATGGCGCTGGAAGGCGTGGTGCGGGCCGAGTTCTTCCGCGCCCGCAATTTCGAATTCGTGCGCGCCGCCCGGGCGCTTGGCGTCGGCAACGTGACCATCATGCGCCGCCACATCCTGCCCAACGCGATGGTGGCGACGCTGACCTTCCTGCCGCTGATCCTGACCGGCTCGATCACCAGCCTCACCGCGCTCGACTTTTTGGGGCTCGGCCTGCCGGCCGGTTCGCCGTCTCTCGGAGAGCTTCTCCAGCAGGGCAAGTCGAACCTGCAGGCGCCGTGGCTGGGGCTGACCTCGACGGTGTCGCTGGCGGTGATGCTGACGCTGCTGGTGTTCGTCGGCGAAGCGGTGCGCGACGCGTTCGATCCGAGGAAGACGCTCGGTGGCTGAAGACAAGCTGATCAAGGTGGAGAACCTTTCGGTCTCGTTCGGGACCGGCGCGCGCGAGGTCAAGGCGGTGCGCGATATCTCGTTCGAGATCGGCCGTGGCGAGACCGTCGGGCTGGTCGGCGAAAGCGGTTCGGGAAAGACGGTCAGCGCGCTCTCGATCCTGCAACTGCTGCCCTATCCCGCCGCCCATCACCCGTCGGGCAGCATCACCCTGCAGGGCGAGGAGCTGATCGGCGCGCCGCAAACGGTGCTCCAGGGGATACGCGGCAACCGCATCGGCATGATCTTCCAGGAGCCGATGAACTCGCTGAACCCGCTGCACACCATCGAACGCCAAATCGGCGAAATCCTGTCCGTCCACCGCGGGCTCGACCGCGCGGCGGCGCGCGCGCGCATCATCGATCTGCTCCTGCAGGTGGGCCTGTCCGAGGCCGAGGAGCGGCTGAAATCCTATCCCCATCAGCTTTCCGGCGGCGCTGGCCAACGATCCCGATCTGCTGATCGCCGACGAGCCGACCACCGCGCTCGACGTCACCATCCAGGCGCAGATACTGGCGCTGCTGAAGGAGCTTCAGCGCGCGCGCGGCATGTCCATGCTGCTGATCACCCATGATCTCGGCATCGTGCGCAAGGTGGCCGACCGGGTCTGCGTGATGACCGGCGGCGAGATCGTCGAGGCCGGCGCCACCGAGGATATCTTCGAGACCCCGCAACACGCCTATACCAAACACCTGCTGGCCGCCGAGCCGGGCGGCCACCCGATCACCGCCGCGGCCGACGCCCCCGAGGTGATGGCGGCCGATGACCTGAAAGTCTGGTTCCCCATCAAGCGCGGCGTTCTCCGGCGCACCGTCGGCCACATCAAGGCGGTCGACGGGGTCACGGTGAACGTCCGCGAGGGCCACACGGTGGGTGTGGTCGGCGAGAGCGGCTCGGGCAAGACCACGCTGGCCATGGGGCTGCTGCGGCTGGAGCCCAGCGAAGGCGCCATCCGTTTCCACGGCGAGGACACCCAGGACCTCGGCTGGAACGAGATGCGTCCCCTCAGGCGGCGCATGCAGATCGTCTTCCAGGACCCGTTCGCCTCGCTCAGCCCGCGCATGTCGGTGGGCCAGATCATCGAGGAAGGGCTGCTGGTCCATGGCGGGGCGGGCAATTATGACGAACGCCGCGCCCTGATCGCGGATGCGCTCACCGAGGTCGGGCTCGACGCGGAAATGCAGGACCGCTACCCGCACGAGTTTTCCGGCGGCCAGCGCCAGCGCATCGCCATCGCCCGCGCCATGGTGCTGAAGCCGTCCTTCGTGGTGCTGGACGAGCCCACGTCGGCGCTCGACATGTCGGTGCAGGCGCAGATCGTCGATCTGCTGCGCGCGCTGCAGGACCGCCACGGGCTCGCTTATCTGTTCATCAGCCACGACCTCCGGGTGGTGCGCGCGCTGGCCGACGAGGTGGTGGTGATGCGCGCCGGCAAGGTGGTCGAACAGGGCAGGGCCGACGAAATTTTCGAATCGCCGAAAGAGGCCTATACTCGCGCCCTCATCGCGGCGGCTTTCGATATCGAGGCGGTGGAGACCGACGCGGTCTCCACCTGATTTCCCACCGAACGGTCAGCGATTAAATCGCTTTTTCCTCGCGCGCCTCGGCGATGGCCGCGTCGTCATAGCCGAGCACCGATTTCAGAATCTCATCCGTGTGCTCGCCCAGCAGCGGCGAGCGCGCCACGTCCGACGCCGAATCCGAAAGCTTGATCGGGTTGCCGACGGTGAGGTACTTGCCGCGCTCGGGGTGATCGACCTCGACCACGGTGCCGGTGGCCCGCAGCGACGGCTCGTCGGCGAGTTCCTGCATCGACAGGATCGGCCCGCACGGGATGTTGAGCGGGTTGAGAATGTCCATGGCCTCGAACTTGTCCTTGGTCATGGTCCATTTCTCGATCTCGGCGAACATCTCTTCCAGCTTGTCGAGCCGCGCCGCCGGCGTGATCCACGCCGGATCCTCGTTCCAGTCCTCGCGGCCGATGACCTTGGCGAAGGCCGGGAAGGCGGCGGCCTGGGTGATCACGTAAATATAGGCGTCCGGGTCGGTCTCCCAGCCCTTGCACTTCACGATCCAGCCGGGCTGGCCGCCGCCGGACGCGTTGCCGGCGCGCGGCACCGCGTCGCCGAACGCGCCGTTGGGATATTGCGGATATTCGGTCAGCGGCCCGTGAGCGAGGCGCTGCTGGTCGCGCATCTTCACGCGACACAGGTTCAGCACCGCGTCCTGCATGGCGACCTCGACGCGCTGGCCGCGCCCGGAATGGGTGCGCTGGTAAAGCGCCGCGAGGATGCCGGCCACCAGATGCATGCCGGTGCCCGAATCGCCGATCTGGGCGCCGGTCACCATGGGCACCCGGTCGATCTCGCCGGTGGTCGAGGCCGAACCGCCGGTGCACTGGGCGACGTTCTCATAGACCTTGCAGTCCTCGTAGGGGCCCGGGCCGAAGCCCTTCACCGAGGCGTAGATCATGCGCGGATTGATCTCCTGGATCTTCTCCCACGGAAAGCCCATGCGGTCGATCGCGCCGGGCGCGAAGTTTTCGACCATGATGTCGCACTCTTCTATGAGCCGGGCGAAGATCTTGTTGCCGGCGTCGGTCTTGGGGTTCAGCGTGATCGACCGCTTGTTGGCGTTCAGCATGGTGAAGTAAAGGCTGTCCACGTCGGGGATGTCCTGGAGCTGGCCGCGCGTCGCGTCGCCGACGCCGGGCCGCTCGACCTTGATCACGTCGGCTCCGAACCAGGCCAGAATCTGGGTGCAGGTCGGGCCGGACTGGACGTGGGTCATGTCCAGGACCTTCACGCCTTCAAGTGCTTTTTCCATGGTGCAGTTCTCCCTTATTTCTTCGACACGACGCTTTGCGGGTTGAGATTGCCGATGCGGCCGCTTTCCGTGCCGGCCTTCTCGTCGATCACCGCGTTCACGAGGGTGGGTTTCCCGGAATCCATCGCCGCGTTGACGGCGCGGCTCAATTCATCGGGCGAGGTCGCATGGACGCCGACGCCGCCGAAGGCTTCCATCATCTTGTCGTAACGCGCGTCCTTGACGAAAACCGTGGGCGCGGCGTCGGGACCGCCGGTCGGGTTCACGTCGGTGCCGCGATAGATGCCGCCGTTATTGAAGACCACGACGCAGACCGGCAGGTCGTAGCGGCAGATCGTCTCGACCTCCATGCCGGAAAAACCGAAGGCGCTGTCGCCCTCGACCGCCAGCACGGGCTTTCCCGTCTCCACGGCCGCCGCGATAGCGGTGCCCATGCCGATCCCCATGACGCCCCAGGTGCCCACGTCGAGACGTTTGCGCGGCTGGTACATGTCGATGATGCTGCGCGCGAAATCCAGCGTGTTGGCGCCTTCGTTGACCAGGATCGCGTCCGGCCGGTCCTTCACAATCGTGCGCAGCGCGCCCAGCGCCCCCTGATAGTCCATGGGGATGTTGTTGTTCCGCAGCCGCGGCGCCATCCTGGCGATATTGGTCTCTTTCTTTTCGTTGACCGCGCCGGTCCATTCGGCGGGCGGCGCCGCCCAATCGTCGCCCATGGCCGCGAGAAGGGCCGAGACGCACGAGCCGATATCGCCGACCACCGGGGCCGCGATCTCGAGATTGCTGTCCATTTCCTTGGGTTCGATGTCGATCTGCACGAATTTTTTCGGCGCATCGCCCCAGGCCTTGCCCTTGCCGTGCGACAGCAGCCAGTTGAGGCGGGCGCCGATCATCATCACCACGTCGGAGTCCTTCAGCACCAGGGAACGCGCCGGACCCGCCGATTGCGGATGGGTGTCGGGCAACAGCCCCTTCGCCATGCTCATGGGCAGATAGGGGATGCCGCTCTTCTCCACGAAGGCGCGAATCTCGTCATCGGCCCGCGCGTACGCCGCGCCCTTGCCGAGGATGATCAGCGGACGCTCGGCGCCCTTCAGCACGTCCAGCGCGCGGGCCACCGCCTCCGGCGCGGGGATTTGCCGCGGCGCGCCGTCGATGATTTTCACCAGCGACTTGGCGCCGGCGTCGGCGTCCATGGTCTGGCCGATGAGCTTCGCCGGCAGGTCCAGATAGACGCCGCCCGGACGGCCGGAAACCGCCGCGCGGATGGCGCGCGCGATGCCGATGCCGATATCCTCGGCGTGGAGGATGCGGTAGGCCGCCTTGCACAGCGGCTTGGCGACCGCCAGCTGGTCCATTTCCTCATAATCGCCCTGCTGAAGATCGACGATCTCGCGTTCCGACGAGCCCGAGATCAGGATCATGGGAAAACAGTTGGTGGTGGCGTGGGCCAGCGCCGTCAGACCGTTCAGGAAACCGGGCGCCGACACGGTCAGGCAGATGCCGGGCTTTTGCGTCAGGTAACCGGCGGTCGCGGCCGCGTATCCCGCGTTCTGCTCGTGGCGGAACGACAGGACGCGCATGCCCGACGCCTGCGCCAGGCGGCCGAGATCGGTGATCGGGATGCCCGGCACCGTATAGATGGTTTCGATGTCGTTGAGCTTGAGCGCGTCGATGATCAGGTGAAACCCGTCGGTAAGCGTCCCGGCCTCCTGGGCTTCTTCGGTATCCATTTGCGTCGCCATATCCCTCTCCCTAGTCCAGATAATTGACGTTCTGCTCGACGTGCCGGGCGAGGCCCAGCGTGTGGTCGCGGGCGAGGCGCTCGGCGAGTTCGGTGTCGCGCGTCTCCAGCGCCTCGATGATGTTCATGTGATCGATGATCGATCGGCTGGCGCGGTCGTCCTCGCCGATGGTGCGCATGCGGATCCAGCGCATGTGGATGAACATGTTCTCCGCCATGGCGTTGATCAGGTCCGAATTCGAAAGCCCCAGCAGCGCCTGGTGGAAGCGCACGTTGGCGTCGGAATATTCATCGATGCGGGCGCTCGGCTGGCCGTTGTCGAAGCTCGCGAAGACCCGGCGCAGGCCGGCGATTTCCGCATCGGTGGCAAGCTCGGTGATCAGCCGCGCCGCCATGCCCTCCAGCGCCGCCCACACCGTGATCATGTCGACGATCTCGCGCTTGGTCTTGCGCACCACATAGACGCCGCGCCTGGGCTCGGTGCGCACGAAGCCTTCCTGCTCGAGCCGCGCCAGGGCTTCGCGCACCGGCGTCCGGCTGACCCCGAGATCCTCGCAAAGCTGGCGTTCGTCGAGCCGCAATTCCTCGGCCTCGGCGTAAATGTCCTTGGCCGCGATCGCGCCCTTCAGCGCGTCGTAGATCTTGTCCTTGAGGACAACCCCCACATCGATCGGACCAACATCCAGCCGCGCCATCGAAGCCATAGTGCAACCATCTGATAAATAACGAAAAACCACCGCCTCCCGGCCCCGGCCCGTTCACCGGTTCCGAATAATGTATTTTGTATACCAGATACCATGAAAAGTCAATGGGAGAGGATGGTTTGCCGCCCGGTATGCACTATCCGTCCGCCCAGAAACTGTCGCCCCGGACCTTGATCCGGGGTCCAGCGGTGGCGCTACACCGCGATGTCGTCGAACAGGTCACGCCAACCCGGATTGTCTTGCGCGATCAGATCGAGTTTCCAGGTGCGCCGCCATCGCTTGATCTTCTTCTCGCGTTCGATCGCGGCGGTGATGTCGACGTGGGTTTCGAAATAGACCAGCGTCTTTACGTCATGTTCTTTTGTGAAGCCGTCGACCAATCCCTCGCGGTGTTCGTATGTTCGGCGTACGAGATCGTTGGTGACGCCGGTATAGAGCGTTCCACCGGGGTGGCTGGCGAGGATGTATACGTAATAAGGCACGCTTGCCGGTTTAAAGACCGCTGGACCCCGGATCAAGGTCCGGGGTGACAGGTGAGAGTGTGTGCGGCGCCCCTACTTCCCCGGCCGCTTCGGGGCCGTGCCCTTGGCGATCATCGCGGCTTTTTCGGGGTTGAACCACCAAGTGTCGATCACGCCGCGCTGGTAGCGGGGTTTGATCCTGGGGCGGTCGAAGCGGTTCCAATAGGCGGTGTTGTGGGCGCCCTTGTACCATTGCGGCACCATGAAACGGTTCCACATCAGCACCCGGTCGAGCGCGCGCACCGCGGCGACCAGCGCGCGCCGGTCGCGCGCCGCCATCACCTTGCCGATCAGCGTATCCACGGCGGAATCCTTGATGCCCGCGAGATTGCGCGAGCCCGGGATATCGGCGCTGGACGAGCCGAAATAGTTGATCTGTTCGATGCCCGGCGTCAGCGGCTGGATGAAGCGTTCGACGATGACGTCGAAATCGTGATGGTCCATGCGGTATTTGAAGTTCGCCACATCGACGACGCGCATCGAGGCCGTCACGCCGAGGCGTTCGAGATTGCGGATATAGGGGTTCACGATGCGGTTGAAGGTCGCCTCGAACATCAGAAACTCGATGGTGAAAGGCTTGCCGGCGGCGTTTCGCAGCACGCCGTCCTTGACCGCGTAGCCGGCCTGTTTCAGCAGCCGCACCGCCTTGCGCAGATTGCGGCGGATGCGGCCCGAACCATCGGTCACCGGCGAGGCGTAGGGTTTTCCGAACACCTCGTCGGGCACCTTGCCGCGCAGCGGTTCCAGCAGCGCGCGCTCGGCGGCGTCCGGCGGCGCGTGGGCGGCGAGCTCCGAGTTCTCGAACATGGAATTGGTGCGCTTATAAGCGCCGTAGAACAGATTCTTGTTGGTCCATTCATAGTCGAAGGCGAGGTCGAGGGCCCAGCGCACGCGCCGGTCCTGGAATTTCGCGCGCCGCAGGTTGAACACGAAGGCCTGCGAGCCCGACGGCGTCTCGTCGGGCAGGGTCTCGCGCACGATCAGGCCTTTCTGGACCGGCGGCTTGTCGTATTGGGTCGCCCAGCTTCGCGACGTGAACTCCTCGCGGAAATCGTAATCGTCGCCGAAGAACGCCTGGAAGGCGATGTCGCGGTCGCGATAGTAATCGACCCGGACGCGGTCGAAATTATAACGCCCCTTGTTGACCGGCAGGTCGCGCGCCCAATAATCCTCGACCCGGTGGTAGACGATGCCCCGGCCCGGCTCGATCTTGCCGATGCGATAGGGGCCGCCCGACAGCGGCGGCGCGAAGGTGGTCTTGGCGAACTTCACCTTGGCGTAATAGGCCTTCGACAGCACCGGCAGGCCGGCCAGCAGGATGGGCAGGTCGCGATGGCCGCCGGGCTTAAAATTGAACTTCACGCGTTTTTCGCTTGTCGCTTCCGCCCCTGCCACATCGCGGAAATTGATGCGGAAGCGGGGATGGCCCTCCTTCACCAGCGTCCGGAAGGTGAACGCCACGTCGGCGGCGGTCACCGGCGCGCCGTCATGGAAGCGCGCGCGGGGATCGATGTTGAACGCGACCCAGGACCGGTCGGGCGGCAGTTCCACGGTTTTCGCGACCAGCCCGTATAGCGCATCGGGCTCGTCGCCGGCGCGCGCCATCAGCGTGTCGAAGACCAGCCCGTTCCAGCCTTCCTTGCGGCCTTTCAGGATGAAAGGGTTCACGGTCTCGAAGGTGTCGATGGCGCGCAGCCGGATGACGCCGCCTTTGGGCGCGTTCGGGTTCGCGTATTCGAAATGGGTGAAATCGGGCTTGTATTTCAGATCGCCGAACACGCTGATCCCGTGGCGCGCGGGCAGGCTTTCCGCCAAAGCCGGCGCGGTGAGGAGCAACAAGACGGAGAGGACCAAGACGAGTGACCGCCCACCATTGTCATGGCCGGGCTTGACCCGGCCATCTCCCGATGACTGGAGGGAAACAATTGCCCTCACGTCGGGAGATGCGCGGGTCAAGCCCGCGCATGACGAATTCGGTAATCCAAGCCCACATTGCTGCCTCACTTGCGGCTCAACCCCTTTACGCGGGCCGCCAGCGAGGCCCGTTTCGCGGGGTCGATCCACCAGCTCATGAAATCGGCGCCGTATTTCGGATGTTTCGCGGGCAATCCGAACACGTCCCAATAGGCGATGCGGTCGAAGCTGATATGCCATTGCGGGATCACGAAATGGTTCCATTGCAGCACCCGGTCCAGCGCCCGGGTCGCGACGACCAGCGATTCGCGGTCTTGCGCGGCGACGATCTTTTCGATCAGCGCATCGATCGCCGGGTCCTTGATGCCGACGGTGTTGCGGCTGCCCTTTCGGTCGGCGGCCGACGAACTCCAGAAATCGCGCTGTTCGTTGCCGGGCGATACCGACTGGCCCCAGCCGCCGACGATGACGTCGAAATCGAACGACCGGATGCGGTTGATATATTGCGACTGATCGACGGTGCGCACCCGCGCCGCGACGCCCAGGCGTTTGAGGTTGCGCGCGAACGGCAGCACGATGCGTTCGAATTGCGGGCTGACCAGGAGGATCTCGATTGCCACCGGCTTGCCGGATTTGGGATCGATCAGTTCGCCGTCCTTCACCCGCCAGCCCGCCTTGCGCAGGATACGCGCCGCTTTTCTGAGGTTGCGGCGAACCTTGCCCGAGCCGTCCGTGGCGGGCGGGGAATAGACCTTTGAGAAAACCTCTTCCGGGACCTGGGCCCGCAGGGGCTCCAGCAACGCAAGCTCGGCCGCGTCGGGGAGCGCCGAGGCGGCGAGCTCGGAATTGGAGAAATAGCTGGTGGTGCGCGTGTACTGGCCGTAGAACAGATTGCGGTTCGACCATTCGAAGTCGAAGGCGTAGGCCAGCGCTTGGCGCAGCCGGCGGTCGCGGAAGATCGGGCGGCGTGTGTTGAGGACGAAGGCGTTCATGCCGGTCGGGCGGGCATGGGGCACCTCGGCGGTCATCGCGAGGCCGGCCTTGCGCGCCGGAAAATCGTATCCGGTGGCCCATACCAGCGAGGAGCCTTCGGTGCGGAAATCATATTGCCGCGCCTTGAAGGCTTCGAGCGCCACCGTCTGGTCGCGGTAATAGTCGAACCGCATGCGATCGAAATTGTTCAGCCCGACGCGGATCGGCAGGTTCTCGCCCCAATAGTCCTTTACGCGCTCGAACTCGACGAAGCGGCCGGGCTCGAATTTCGAGACGCGGTAGGGGCCGCTGCCGAGCGGTTTCTCCAGCGTGGTCTTGTCGAATTCGCGCCCCTGCCAGTAATGCTTGGGCAGAACGGGGAGCTGGCCGGTGATCTGCGGCAGCTCGCGGTTGGGCGGGCCGGTGAATTCGAATTTCACGCGGTGCGGGCCCAGCTTCACCGCGCGGGTGATATTGGCGTAGTAGAAGCGGTAGAACGGCCGCCCCTTCTTGCGCAGCAGGTCGAAGGAGAACACCACGTCGTCGGCGGTGATCGGCTTGCCGTCGTGGAACCGCGCCTCGGGCCTGAGGTTGAAGATGGTGTAGGAGAGATCGTCGGGCACCTCGATGGTCTTGGCGATCAGACCGTACTCGGCGGAAATCTCGTCGTTCGCCGACGTCATCAGGGTCTCGTATACGAAACTGATTCCGACCGCCGGGTTGCCCTTGATGATATAGGGGTTGAAGGTGTCGAACGTGTGGAGCACATAGCGCCTCACGACGCCGCCCTTGGGCGCGTTCGGGTTGACGTAATCCAGGTGCGTGAAGTCCGCCCCGTATTTCAGGGTCTCCATCAGGGTGAGACCGTGGCTGACGGTTACCTTCGACGCGGCCTGCGCGGTCTGCGTGAACAAGACCAGCGCCACTGCCGTTGCCATCAATATTCGCATGCGTCGGTCCTCAGCCATGGTTCAGCGCCTCCAGCGCTTCGGCGTGCAGCGCCGCGTTGCCGGCCGCGAGCACGCGTCCGTCGGATTCGAGCGTCAGGCGCGCGCCGCGCCAGTCGGTGATCACTCCGCCGGCGCCCTCGACCACCGGCGCCAGCGCACAGTAATCATAGGGTTTGAGGCCGGCCTCGGCGATCACATCTATGTGGCCCGAGGCCAGCAGGCCGTATGCGTAGCAATCGCCGCCGTAATGGGTTTCGCGCGCCGCCGCCTTGAGCCGGGCGAAGGCGTCGCGGTCGGCGCCGTCGAAAAGATCGGGCGAGGTGGTGTTGAAGATGGCCTGGTCGAGGGCGCGCGTCGCGCGCGTCGCCGCGTCCTTGCCGTTGAAGCGCGTCGTTCTGTCCGCCGCGCCGATCCAGCGCTCGCCCGCCACCGGCTGGTCGATCACGCCGAGGATCGGCGTCCCGTTGCGGGTCAGCGCGATCAGGGCGCCGAACATGGGCTTGCCGGTGAGGAAGGCGCGCGTGCCGTCGATCGGATCGAGCACCCAGACATAGTCGGAATCGGCGCGTTCGGCGCCGTGCTCTTCGCCGATGATGCCGTGGTCGGGGAATGTCTCCGTGATGAGGCCGCGCATGGCGGTTTCGGCCTCGCGGTCGGCGATGGTCACGGGGGTGTCGTCGGATTTGAGATCGATCGCGAGGGGCTGGCGGAAATAGCGGCCGAGGATCGCGCCGCCGGCGTCGGCGAGCCGCGCGCCCATGGCAATGAACTCATCGAATTCAGCCGGCATAAAATCATCCCGTTTCGCGTTCAGAACCGTCCGGAACGCGTCCCCGCGGGACATTACCGCAGGAATTTGAAGCTGAACGCTCCCAGCACGTGATCGACCTCGATCTGGTCGTCGGACAGCGGCAGCAGGATCGAGCGATAGCGGACCTCGATGCCGCGCGAATTTGTGAACCCGCCGACATCGGCGATCGGTTTCGTCATTTGCGCCGCGGTGCGCCAGTATGACATCCCCGTTTCCGTCGACGACGGCAGCACTTCGATCGCCTTGCGGCCGATCGGGTCGTGGCCCAGCGCTTCGATCACAGCCTCTCCGGCGCGCAGGATCTCGTCGGCAAGCTCGTTCTCGCGGATGCGAATAACATAGATTCCCGCCACGCCATAGGGCGGCGCCGCACCTTCGTAATCGGCCAGGGACGGCAGGCGGCGTGTGTTGCGCGCGGCTTCCCAATGGGTAAGCGCGCGGCCGACCAGTCGCCTTTCCAGCCGTTCCGATTGCGTCGACGCGGATCCGACGACGCGGTCCGCCATGCTTTCGAGCCCGTCCACGGCGCGCGCTCCTGAAAATCGATTGTTCCAGGGCGGATCATGGTTAACGAATTGTAAACAAATGGTTAATTTTCCCGCACCGGCGCGGCCGAACCTCAGGGCAGGGCGGCGGGAGAACCGCTCAGCGATCTCAGATACTTGATCAGGTTCGCCCGGTCCGACGCCTTCTTCAGCCCGCCGAACACCATCTTGGTGCCGGGCACGAAGGCCTTGGGTCTGGCGAGGAAGGCGTTTAGGTCCTCATAGCCCCACTTGCCCGAACTGCCTTTCAGGGCCGAGGAATAGGAAAAGCCCGCCTGACCGGCGCGCGCCGCGTTGACCACCTCCCAGAGATTGGGGCCGATCTTGTGCTTGGCGCCCTTGGCCTTATTGTGGCAGGCGGCGCATTTCTTGAACACCTTCGCACCTTTTTCGGCGCTGGCCGCGGCCAGCAGCGGGCCGACCGGGGCGAGCGCCGCGGCCTTCTTGGGCGTCGCCTTGGCGGCCGGTTTTTCAGCGGCCTTCATGGCGGCGGCGGAATATTCCTTCGACTGGACCAGTAAATTCCCGACGGTCTCGATGACAAATACGCTCAGCGCCACCAGCACAATTGCGCCGATGATCTTGTTGATAACCATAGCCGTCATGCCGACATTCCTTGCTTGCCGCGTCCGCCCGCTAAACTCCAGACTCACACATAGTCCGTTTCCGAAACCACGCAAGCGATATATTGTCCAACCGGCCGACCGATGAATCCGACCCGGAACTCGTTATCAAATCATGGCCCTGCCCCGCAACCCTATTATCGTTATTCCCGCCCGGCTCGCCGCGACCCGGTTCCCCGACAAGCCGCTGGCCGAACTCGGGGGCGCGCCGATGATCGTCCAGGTGTGGCGCCGCGCGATGGCGTCCGGCATCGGGCCGGTGGTGGTTGCCTGCGGCGATCGCGCCATCGCCGACGCGATCGAACACGCGGGCGGCCGCGCGGTCATGACCGCGCCCGATCTGCCGAGCGGATCGGATCGCGCGTTCGCGGCGTTGCGCGAAATCGATCCCGACGAGGACCACGACGCGGTGCTCAATGTCCAGGGAGACCTGCCCACCATCGAGCCCGAGATCATCGCCCGGGCCCTTGCGCCGCTCGAGGACGCGGCGGTCGACATCACGACGCTGGCCGCCGAGATCACCGAGCCGCGCGAACGCGACGACCCAAACGTGGTCAAGGTGGCGATGGGGCTGGACGGCGGCGCGCGAATCGGCCGGGCGCTCTATTTCAGCCGCGCCACCGTGCCGGCGGGCGACGGGCCGCTCTATCACCATATCGGGCTCTATGCGTTCCGGCGCAATGCGCTGTCGCGCTTCATCGCGCTGCCGGTCGGCGTGCTGGAGCGGCGCGAACGGCTGGAACAGCTGCGCGCGCTGGAGGCCGGCATGCGCATCGACGTCGCGCTCGTTGACACCGTTCCACTCGGTGTCGATACTCCCGCCGATCTGGAACGCGCCCGGGCAATCCTGGCCGCCGAATCTTCCCGCTGACCCGAACCGAACGCCCGAAAAAGACAATGGCCACCACCGCGAAACCATCCAACAGGATCGCCTTCCAGGGCCAGCCCGGCGCCTATTCGGAGCTCGCCTGCCGGCGCGTCTTTCCCGCCATGCAGACCCTGCCGACGACGGCGTTCGAAGACACGTTGGCCGCGGTGCGGGACAAAAAGGCGCGGATCGCGATGATCCCGATTGAGAATTCGGTGGCCGGACGGGTCGCCGACATCCACCGGCTGATGCCGGAATCGGGGCTGTTCATCATCGGCGAGCATTTCATGCGGGTGAACCATCATTTGCTGGCGCCCAAGGGCGCGACGCTGAAGACGGTCAAACGCGTGCACAGCCATATCCATGCGCTGGGCCAATGCGGCAAGCTGATCCGGCGGCTCGGGCTTCAGCCCATCGTGCACGCCGACACCGCCGGCGCGGCGGCCGACATCGCCGCGCGCAACGATCCCAGCGAGGCGGCGATCGCCTCCGAACTGGCCGGCGAGGTCTACGGGCTGAAATCTTTGAGAGCCAATATCGAGGACGCCGAGCACAATACCACCCGGTTCCTGGTGCTGGCGCGACGTCCTGTCCGGCGAAAACGCGGCGAGGACAAGCTGGTCACCACCTTCGTGTTCCGGGTCCGCAACCTACCAGCCGCGCTGTACAAGGCGATGGGCGGGTTCGCGACCAACGGCGTCAACATGACGAAACTCGAAAGCTACATGGTCGGCGGCGATTTCCGCGCGACGCAATTCTATGCCGATATCGAAGGCGATCCGCGCGATCCCAATGTTCGCCTGGCGTTGGAGGAGCTTGAGTTTTTCTCGCACGAGGTCAGGGTTATCGGCACCTATCCGGCCGATCCGTTCCGCGACCTGTAACGCCGGCGGTCTACCAGGAACGCACCTTGCCGACGTCGAGATGCACGAAGCGGGGTTTCCGGTAGAGGCCGACGCCACCGCCTTTGAGCGACAGCGCAGCGCGCCGGACCTCGCCGATGGCGCGCCCCCGGACCCGGATGTCGATCGCCTTGCCGTACATGTGATAGGAGTTGCGCGCGACGCCGCCGCCGCGCGCGGCCAGCATATGGTTGGTCTCCGGCGACCGGTATCCGGAAATGACCTGGAACGGCTCGGGGGTGCGTAGCGTTCGGCGCAGCACGAACAGGAAATCGAGCAGTTCGGGGTCCATGGGGAAGGTCTTGTCGTTGCGGAAATCACGCAAGACCCAGTCGATCCGCGAAAGCCCCTCCCATTGATAGGCGCCGTCGGCCCAATAAACCGCCTCCAGCCGTTCGCTGGTATGCGTCTGGTAAAAGGAAAGGGATCGCTCTTGCGGCGCGATGCTTCCCGCCAATGAAGAGGGGGCCCAAAGCCCCAAGGCGCCGGCGAACCCCGCCCCAAGGACACGGCGTCGCGTCCAGGCGTCTCTGGACTCGGCCTTTTTCTGTTGGTTTTCGCCTGTCATTGGCCGCCTCCCGGAAGACTTCCGGTATAGCAGCACCGTCGTTAAATCGGCCTTAAATCAAACGGAAATATCGGTTGGGATTCGTCTCAAATTTCGTGGTTACCGTGGCTAGGGCACTATCCTTCTTTCACCCATTCCTCGATCAGATGGCGGGCGATTGAATCCGAGCG
>CAZPMO010000083.1:0-20717 GCA_964587515.1 uncultured Rhodospirillaceae bacterium
ATGCTGGCCGAGCTGATGCGCCTCAAATGGGCGATCGCGGTCGGCGGCACCCATGGCAAGACCACCACCACGTCGATCGTCGCCGCGCTGCTCGATTGCGCCGGGCTCGACCCCACGGTCATCAATGGCGGCATTATCAACGCATACGGCACCAACGCGCGCCTCGGCGACGGCGAATGGGTGGTGGTCGAGGCCGACGAATCCGACGGCTCCTTCGTCAAGCTGCCGGCGACCATCGCGGTGGTCACCAATATCGACCCGGAACATCTCGATTTTTACGGCACCTTCGATGTGCTGCGCGATGCGTTTGCATCGTTCGTCGAGAACATCCCGTTTTACGGGTTCGCCGCGCTGTGCATCGACGACGCCGATGTCCAGGCATTGATCCCCGAGGTCTCCGACCGCCGTATCATCACCTACGGCATGAGCCCGCAGGCGGAGATCCGCGCCACCAATATCGAGGTCTCGGGCATCGGTTCGCGCTTCGACGTGGAGATCGCCGACCGAACATCGGAGGCCACGCGGACGCTGGCCGGCATCGAACTGCCCATGGCCGGCGCGCACAATGTCCAGAACGCGCTGGCCGCCATCGCCATCGCCCAGGAAATGGAGATGGAAGACGACGTGGTGCGCCGCGCCCTGGCCGGCTTCAGCGGCGTCAAACGGCGCTTCACCAAGACCGGCGAGGTCAACGGCATTACCGTGATCGACGATTACGGCCACCACCCGGTCGAAATCACCGCCGTCCTCGCCGCCGCCCGCGCCGCCACCGCGCGCAACGTCATCGCGGTCGTCCAACCGCATCGCTACACACGGCTGCGCGACCTGTTCGAGGATTTCTGCACCTGCTTCAACGACGCCGACACCGTGGTCGTCGCCGACGTCTATCCGGCCGGCGAGGAGCCGATCGAGGGGATCGATCGCGACGGGCTGGTGGCGGGTCTTCAGGCCCATGGGCATCGTGACGTCATTCCGTTGTCCGGGCCCGACGCACTCGCCGCGCTAATCGCCGAACACGCGCAAGCGGGCGATCTGGTGGTTTGTCTCGGCGCCGGCAGCAGCACGGGTTGGGCCAACGCGCTGCCCGACCAGCTCACGAATATTCTCGGATCGGGAGGGGCGTGATGCTGGGGTGCGCGCCACGACGCCTGATCGAGCGGCTGCCCGAGGTGCGCGGAAGGCTGACCGAGAACGCGCCGCTTTCGGGCATAACCTGGTTCCGTGTCGGCGGCGCTGCGGAAATCATGTTCCGGCCGGCCGACCGCGACGATCTGATCGAATTCCTGCGCGCCCGGCCGGCCGATGTCCCGATCATCGCCATCGGCGTGGGATCGAACCTGCTGGTGCGCGACGGCGGCATACCGGGCGTGGTCATCCGCCTCGGCCGCGCTTTCGTGGGTGTCGAGATCAAAGACCATGTGGTCACCGCCGGCGCCGGGGCGCTGGACCTCAACGTTGCGATCGCGTGTCGCAACGCGGGCCTTTCCGGCCTCGAATTCCTGAGCGGCATCCCCGGCACCATCGGCGGCGCGCTGCGCATGAACGCCGGCGCCTACGGGACCGAAATGAAGGACGTGCTGATCGACGCCGAGACGCTCGACGCGAAAGGCGATCCGCGCACGTTGAGCGCCGACGAGATGGGGTTCGGCTATCGCCACTCCTTGGCCCCGGCGGAAACGTTGTTCCTGTCGGCGCGCATGCGGGGAACGCCCGGCGACCGCGATACCATCGCGCGGCGCATGTCCGAAATCAGCGGCAGCCGCAAGGAAACCCAGCCGATCCGGGCCCGCACCGGCGGCAGCACGTTCAAAAATCCGCCCGACGCGCGGGCCTGGGAACTGATCGACGCCGCCGGCTGTCGCGGCCTCGTCATCGGCGGCGCGAAAGTCTCGGAAGTGCACTGCAACTTCCTGATCAATACCGGAGACGCCACCGCCGCCGACATCGAGGCGCTGGGCGAAGAGGTCAGGCGCCGGGTCCGCGACGACAGCGGCGTGGAACTGGAATGGGAAATCCGCCGTGTCGGCATCGCGGGGGAGTGCTGACATGACCAAAAGCGTCACGGTGCTGATGGGCGGCTGGTCGAGCGAGCGCGAAGTATCGCTGGTCAGCGGCGCCGCCGTGGCCGAGGCGCTGGCCGCGACCGGCTATCAGGTCACCAGCATCGACGTGCAGCGTGATATCGGCGATCTGGCGCGCCGTCTCGACCCGCGCCCCGACATCGTGTTCAACGCGCTGCACGGACGCTTCGGCGAGGATGGCTGCGTTCAGGGCCTGCTCGAAATCCTCGCGATTCCCTACACCCATTCAGGCGTGCTCGCGTCCGCGCTGGCCATGAACAAGCCGATGGCCAAGATGCTGTTCGAGGCCGCCGACATCCGCTGCGCCGAGCATGTGGTGGCGCCGCGGGCCGACGTGCTCGCGCATCGCGTCATGGACCCGCCCTATGTGGTCAAGCCGCTCAACGAAGGGTCGAGCGTCGGCGTCCGCATCATTGTCGACGAAAAGGACGAGGCCGCGACCGGCGACAACGACTGGCCGGTCGGCGATCCGGTGATGGTCGAGCGCTATGTGGCGGGCCGGGAAATCACCGTCGCGGTGATGGGCGACCGGGCGCTGGGCGTGACCGAGATTCAGCCCGTCGACGGTTTCTACGATTACCAGGCCAAGTATACCGAGGGACGGGCGCGTCACGTGCTGCCCGCGCCCCTGCCGCCCACCGCTTATGAGGAAGCCGAGCGGTTCTCGATGGCGGCGCACCGGGTACTCGGGTGCCGCGGGGTGAGCCGCGCCGATTTGCGCTACGACGATACCAGGACGAAACCCGGTGAAGCCGGTCTCGTCTATCTGCTGGAAGTGAATACCCAACCGGGGATGACCCCTTTGTCGCTGGTGCCCGAACAGGCCGCGCACGCGGACATTCCGTTTGGGGAACTGGTGACCTGGATGGTGGAGAACGCAGCATGCGATGGATGACATTTCTCGAAAACGAACCGCCGCGGAAAAAGAAGAAGAAGCCGGCAAAGCCGCCGGCGCGACGCCGCGCCACGCCGCGCTGGGTAACCCCGGCATCGCGCGCGGCGATGGCCGGCGCCTTCTTCGTGGTCGCGCTGGGCGGGCCCGCCTGGCTGTGGCAGTCGGGTTGGGTCGCCGACACCTGGCGCGACGCCAGTAGATCGGCGGTCACCGCCTCGACCGATATCGGTCTTACGGTGCGCGAAGTCCTGCTCGAAGGCCGCGTCTACGCGCCGCGTTCCATGCTGAAGAAAGCGGTCGGACTGCAGCTCGGCGACCCGATCATGGCATTCGATCCCGCCGCCATACGCAATCGGCTGGAAGCGCTCCCCTGGGTCGAGACGGCGATCGTTGAGCGCCGGCTGCCGGACACCGTCCGCATCCGCGTGGTCGAACGCGAGCCGATCGCGCTGTGGCAGCGCAAGGGCAAACTTTCGCTGGTCGGTCGTAACGGCGCGCCGATCACCGGCCGAAATCTGGGCCGGTTCAATGATCTGGTGGTCATCGTCGGCAAGGACGCGCCACGCCACGCCGGAGCGCTGCTGACCATGCTGGCGGCGGAACCGACGCTGGTTCGACGGGTGCGCGCCGCGGTTCGCGTGGGCGCGCGCCGCTGGAACCTTAAACTCGATAACGGCATCCACATCCGTCTGCCGGAAACCGACCCGGCGAAGGCGCTGGCCCGGTTGGCCGAACTCGACCGCCGGCACGGTCTGCTCGGCGGCGACATCGAGACCATCGACCTGCGCCTGCCCGACAGGCTGATCGTACGCACCCGGGACGATCGCCCGGCGCTTCCCGTGTCGTTCGGCAAGCGAACCTGAAGAATGACGGAGAACCTGAGACCCATGCGGGAGTTGGCGATTTGGTGACCAAGACACGCACCGGGCTGATCGCGGCGTTGGATGTCGGCACCACGAAGGTGAGTTGCTTTATCGCCAATGTCGGCGCCGAAGGCGGCATCCGTGTCACGGGCGTCGGACACCATGCGGCCGGCGGCATTCGCGGCGGCGCGATCATCGACATGGACGCGGCGGAAGCGTCGATCCTGACCGCGGTGGGCGCGGCCGAGCAGATGTCCGGCGAACGGTTGCGCGGCGTGGTGGTCAACATTTCCGGCGGCAAGCCGGCGTCGCGCACCTTCGGTCTCGAAATGGCGATCGCCGGCCACGAGGTCGGCGATTCCGACCTGCGCCGTATCCAGGGCCATTCCCTGGCGCGCGAAAACCTCGACGAACGGGAGCTTATCCACTGCATCCCGGTCAGCTATTCCATCGACGAAAGCCGCGGCATCCGCGACCCGCGCGGCATGTATGGCAGCAAGCTCGGCGTCGATATGCACATGGTCACCGCCAGTACGGGCGCGTTTCGCAATCTCACGACCTGCATCGCGCGCTGTCATCTCGACATCGACGACGTGGTGGTATCTCCATACGCCTCCGGGCTCGCCTGTCTGGTCGAGGACGAGATGGATTTGGGCGTAACCGTGGTCGATATGGGCGGCGGCACGACCACGCTGGCCGTGTTTTACGATGGCAGCGTCATTCATGCGGATGTGATTCCGACCGGCGGCGCCCATGTTTCCAGCGATATCGCGCGCGGCCTGTCGACCCCGCTGCATCACGCCGAACGGATGAAGACGTTGTATGGCAGCGCCATCCCGTCGCCCGCCGACGAGGGCGAGCTGATCGACGTACCGCTGGTCGGCGAGGAGAACCAGTCGCATCCGAACCATGTGCCGCGCTCCATACTGGTCGGGATCATCCGACCCCGCCTGGAAGAAACGTTCGAGCTGGTGCGCGGCCGACTGGAGGAGCACGGGCTGCAACGGGTGGCCGGACGCCGCCTGGTGCTGACCGGCGGCGCCAGTCAGCTGCAGGGCGTTCGAGAGCTGGCGGCCCTGATTCTCGAAAAACAGGTGCGAATCGGTCGGCCGCTGAGAATCAACGGCCTCGCCGAGGCGACCAGCGGCCCGGCCTTCTCCTCGTGCGCCGGTCTGCTCCGCTATGCCGCGGAAAATCGCGGCAAACTATCCGAAACACCACGTATCGCCGCCGAGGCGCAAGGCGTCCGCCTCGGCCGACTCGGGCAATGGTTGAGGGAAAATCTGTGACTCGACCTGTCCGTCAAAACCGACCCGCAATAAATGCGGCCCCTCCCGTCCGGTACGACGCGCCGGAATATTTCGTTGTGTCCTTAAAGGTGAGCCTAGGAGGCTAGAAATGCCAATCAACCTTTCCGTTCCCCAGCAAAGCGGCATGCTTCAGCCGCGGATCACGGTCATCGGCGTCGGCGGCGCCGGCGGCAACGCCGTCAATAACATGATCAGCGCCCGTCTTGATGGCGTCGAATTCCTGGTCGCCAACACCGACGCCCAGGCAATTTCGCAGTCGCTGGCCGACCGCAAAATTCAGCTCGGACACAACATCACCAACGGGCTGGGGGCCGGTTCGCGACCCGATGTCGGGCGCGCATCGGCCGAGGAAGCAATGGATGAGCTGATCGAACACATCCAACAGGCGCACATGGTGTTCGTCACCGCCGGGATGGGCGGCGGCACCGGCACCGGCGCGGCGCCGGTTATCGCCCGGCTCGCGCGCGAGCACGGCATCCTCACCGTCGGCGTGGTCACCAAGCCGTTCCAGTTCGAGGGCATCAACCGCATGCGCATCGCCGAGGCGGGAATCGAGGAGATGCAGCAATATGTCGATACGCTGATCGTCATTCCGAACCAGAACCTGTTCCGCCTGGCCAACGAGAAAACCACTTTCGCCGAAGCGTTTTCGATGGCCGATGAGGTCCTGCATTCGGGCGTTCGCGGCGTCACCGACCTGATGGTGGTGCCGGGCCTGATCAATCTCGATTTTGCCGATATCCGCACCGTCATGGGTGAGATGGGCAAGGCGATGATGGGCACCGGCGAGGCCGAGGGCGATGAACGCGCCAGGCTGGCGGCGGAGGCCGCGATCTCCAACCCGCTGCTCGACGAGGTATCCATGAAAGGCGCGCGCGGCGTGTTGATCAACATCACCGGTGGATCCGACATGACCCTGTTCGAGGTCGACGAGGCCGCCAACCGGATCGGCGACGAAGTCGATTCGGATGCGAACATCATTTTCGGATCGACCATGGACCCGTCACTCGAAGGGAAGCTACGCGTCTCGGTCGTCGCGACCGGAATCGAGGCGGATGCGGTCGCCAAGCCGCGGCCGGTCCTGAAGGTATACAGCCGCCCCACACCGCCCGATGACGACGGCGGCGAGGAAATTCCGATCCCCGAGAACGCGCCCGTGGCCGAAGCCGAAATCGCGCCATCGCTGTTGCCGATCGCGGATCACGAACCGCTGGTCGCGGAACCGTTCGAAGGACCCGACCCCGCGGCCGCCGCACCGGACGCTGCCCAGATTGAGGCCGCCGCACCCGTGGCTGCTCCAGCGCCGCCGCGCCCGGCCATGGCGCCCGATGCATTCATGCCGAAACCGCCGGTCGATCCTCGGGGCGGCCACGACCCTGTCGTCCAGCCCGATCCGTTCGGCGAGGCCGACATGATCAACGGCGGCGCCGGCGTGGCCGCGAAGAAGCGCGGCCCGAGCCTGTTCCGGCGCATGACCGGCATCGCCCGGGTGCGTCGGGAAGAGACCCCACCTCCGGCGATCGTTCCCGAAGAGACGAGCATCGTGGCGCCCCCTGCTTCACCTGCTCCACCCGCTCCGCCCGCGCCACCGATCATCGCCGAACCGGCGGCACCGGCAATGGAAGAAGCGGAATTGCCGAAACCGGTAATCCCCGATTCGCCGAAACCCATTGTTACGGAGCCGGCGCGCCCCGTCGCCGCGCCGGCGCCGCAACAGGCGAAGCTCGACAGCTTCGAAAGAACGGAACATCATGGATCTTCGCAGAGTGAAGAAGATCTCCTTGATATTCCTGCCTTTTTACGCCGTCAGGCCAACTGACGAACGGGCGCCGGGCCGCGCGCACGTCGCCCGGCGCCCGTCCTTCACCTCGGCGCACCCCGATTCCGCGCGTAATATTGTGTAACAATTGTTGAATTGTGGGCTTCCCTGGAACTTGTTACATACCCTGAGTGCCCTGCATTTGTTGTTGGGACATAAACTCGCCGCGTTCGTATTAGGCGCACGGGTATAATCAGAGGGCGTTAAAGTGTTTCGCAACGACATCGACGCGCACGTGTCGATAGAAGACGGGGCCAGAGTTATCCAGCAAAAGACTTTGAAGTCCGCCGTGGGGTGCTCCGGCGTCGCGCTGCATTCCGGCGCTTGGTCGACGCTGCGGCTGACGCCCGCGGGTTCCGACGAAGGGATCGAAATTCGGCGAACCGATATTGCCAATGGCGGATCGCGGATCGCTGTATCGTGGCGCAATGTGGTCGATGCGCGCCTCGCGACGACGGTAGGCAACGAATACGGTATCACCGTATCGACAATCGAACATCTGATGGCGGCGCTTTCGGGTTGCGGCATCGACAACGTGGTAATCGAGGTCGACGGACCGGAACTGCCCATCATGGACGGCAGCGCGGCGCCCTTCGTCGCTCTTATCGAGCGCGTCGGCATTGAGCGCCAGGATGCGCCCCGCAAAATCATCAAGGTTCACGAGCGCATCGAGGTCGGTGACGACGAACGGTCGATTTCACTGATTCCGGCGGACGATTTCGCGATCAGCTTCGAGATCGATTTCGACGCCCGCGCGGTGGCCCGCCAGGAACTGCTGATCAAGCCGACGAACGGCGCGTTCAAGGCCGATGTGGCCGGCGCCCGGACATTCGGTTTCATCGAGGAAGTCGACAGGCTGCGCAGCGCGGGGTTCGCGCTCGGCGGCTCGCTCGAAAACGCGATCGTCATCAGCGACGGAGAAATCCTGAACGAGGGCGGTCTGCGGTTTCACGACGAATTTGTCCGCCACAAAATTCTCGACTGCATGGGCGATCTGTATCTCGCCGGCGCGCCGATCATCGGACATGTACACGGCCTGCGTTCCGGTCACGCCCTGAACAACGATCTGCTGCGCGCGCTGTTCGAAAAGGTCGGCGCCTGGAGCTACGAGGTGGTCGCCGAGGAACTCCCCTTCGCGCCTCTGCGGGCAGACACCGAAATTCAACTTTCGGCCTCCTGACCCCCGACCTTTCGACCCCACTTCCGCATATCCGGCTATAACCCGGAACCTGTTCGGTTTCCGGGTATTTCGTGTTATATAAACCGATCAAAATAAACTTTTGGGTCGGAGAAATTCGTAGTCATGGATGGCGCTAGAACCTCCACGATATTGGGCTCGGTTCGGTTTACCGCGATCTGCCTGTTGTCGGTTACGCTGATCGCCTGCAGCAGTTCCGAAAAAGTCGACAAGACGGCCGAGCGCCCGGTAAGCGAAATGTACAACGCCGCCGCCGACCAGCTGGAAGCGCGCAACTTCACAGACGCCGCGAAGCTGTTCGACGACGTCGAGCGCGAGCACCCGTATTCGACTTGGGCTGTAAAGGCCCAGCTGATGGCGGGGTATGCCTATTACGAAGCCAATCGTTACGACGAGGCCGTAATCGCGCTCGACCGCTTCATTCAACTTCATCCCGGCAATCGCGACGTCGCCT
This sequence comes from uncultured Rhodospirillaceae bacterium, assembly GCA_964587515.1. Taxonomy (GTDB): domain Bacteria; phylum Pseudomonadota; class Alphaproteobacteria; order MPNO01; family MPNO01; genus CAZPMO01. The sequence goes on from CAZPMO010000083.1 coordinate 8,621, forward strand.
ACACCTATTATCTGCGGGCGCTGAGCCACTATGAGCGGATTTCCGACGTGGTGCGCGACCAGGGAGAGACCGAAAAGGCGCTGGCCGCCCTGCAGGAGGTCGTGCGCCGCTTCCCCGACACGAAATATGCCCGTGACGCCCGCCTCAAGCTGGACCTGACCCGCGATCACCTCGCCGGCAAGGAAATGCAGATCGGCCGGTTCTATCTGCGGCGCGGCTACCATCTGGCGGCGATCAACCGTTTCCGTCGCGTGGTCGATGTCTACGAGACAACGTCTCACGTCCAGGAGGCGCTGCACCGGCTGGTCGAGGCCTACACGGCCCTAGGCATCACCGACGAAGCCCGCAAGGCGGCGTCCGTCCTCGGCCATAACTATCCCGGCAGCGAGTGGTATCTCGACAGCTATGCGATCGCCGCCGGCAAGGACCTGCGGGAACGGAAAGAAGGCAAAGGCTTCCTGGCGCGCGCCTGGGACTGGGTCTTCTGAGCGCGGATGCTCGTCTCGCTCGCCATCCGGGACGTCGTCCTTATCGATCGGCTGCAACTGACATTTCCCGCCGGGCTGTGCGTACTGACCGGCGAGACCGGCGCGGGTAAATCGATCCTGCTGGACGCGCTGGGCCTCGCGCTGGGCGCGCGCGCCGATGCGGCGCTGGTCCGTCGCCACGGCGACGAAACCGCCGACCGCGCCACCGTCACCGCCGAATTCGCGGTCCGCGACGATCACCCGGCTTTCGCGATCATGAACGAAAACGGCCTCGACCGACCGGAACAGGGCGACGGGCTGATCCTGCGCCGCACCGTCAACGCCGAAGGCCGCAGCCGCGCCTTCATCAACGACCAGGCGGTCAGCGCGACGGCGCTGCGCGACATCGGCGCGACGCTGGTCGAAATCGAAGGCCAGTTCGCGAGCCGCGGCATGCTCGACGAAGCCAGCCACCGCGCCACGCTGGACGGGTTCGGCGCGCTCTCGCCGCGTCTCCAAAAGACCGCGACCACCCACCGAGCCTGGAAACAGGCCATCGCGGACCATGACGAGGCGTGTCAGGCGCTGGAGCGCGCCCGCACGGAAGAGGCCTTCCTGCGCCACAGCTGCGAGGAACTCGAAGCGCTCGACCCCCGACCCGACGAGGAACAGGCGCTGGCGGACCGGCGAAGCCTGATGATGAACGGCGAAAAGCTGTCCGAGGCGGTCGCCAACGCCATCGCCGCGCTGGAGGATGGCGACGGCATCGACGTACGCCTCGGCGCGGCGCGGCGGATGATCGCGGAACAGACGCCGCGCGCGGCCGGGCGGCTGGATGAGACCGCCGCCGCGCTCGACCGCGCCGCCGCCGAACTCGCCGAGGCCACCGCGTCGCTGGCGCGCGCGACCACCGATTTCAGCGACGATCCGGCCGAGCTCGAACGGGTCGAGGAGCGTTTGTTCACGCTGCGCGCCACCGCCCGCAAGCACCGTATCGAAATCGACGCCCTGCCCGCGCTGCGCGGACTTCACGGAACGCCTCGCCCTGCTCGACGATTCAGGGTCCCGTGTGGAGGCGTTGTCGCGCGCCGTCGAGACCACGCGCGCGGCCTATCTCGCCGCCGCCGAGACGTTGAGCGCGGCGAGGCGCAAGGCCGCGACCAGGCTCGACAAGGCGGTGGCCCGCGAATTGCCGCCGCTGAAGCTGGAAAAGGCCAAGTTCGTCACATTGGTCGAGCCCGCCCCGGAAACCGCGTGGAGCGCCGGCGGCGTCGACCGCGTCGCCTTCGAGGTCATCACCAACCCGGGCCAGCCGTCCGGTCCGCTGGCCCGCATCGCCTCGGGCGGCGAACTGGCGCGCTTCATGCTGGCGCTAAAGGTTGCGCTGGCGGAAACCGACGCGGCGCCGACGCTGGTCTTCGACGAGGTCGATTCCGGCATCGGCGGCGCCACCGCCGCCGCCGTCGGCGACCGTCTCCACCGGCTTGGCGAAACCGCGCAGATCCTGGTGGTGACCCACTCGCCGCAGGTCGCGGCGCGCGGCGTGGCCCATTGGCGGGTCATCAAGGGCGAAGACGCCCGCCACGCGGTGACCACGGTCGACGAGCTGGGCGAAGCCGACCGGCGCGAGGAAATCGCCCGCATGCTGGCGGGCGCCAGCATTACCGACGAGGCGCGCGCCGCCGCCGACAGCCTGATCGCCGGAGGCCGCCCGTGAACGACGTGGCGGCGGCGGAACAGGCGGCGGCCGAACTGGAACGGCTTGCCCGCGAGATCGCCCATCACGACCGGCTCTATCATCAACAGGACGCGCCGGAGATTTCCGACGCGGCATACGACGCGCTGGTCCGCCGCAACCGCGAGATCGAGACGGATTTTCCTGATCTGATCCGCCCCGATAGTCCTTCACGGCGCGTCGGCGCGCCGCCGGCCGACGGTTTCGCCAAGGTCGAGCATTCGACCCCCATGCTGTCGCTCGACAACGCCTTCGACGCCGACGACGTCATCGAGTTCTTTGCCCGGGTCCGCCGTTTCCTCGGGCTCGGCGACGACGATGCGGTCGACGTGCTGGGCGAGCCCAAGATCGACGGGCTGTCCGCCGCCGTGCGGTATGAACATGGGCGCATGGTGGTGGGGGCGACGCGGGGCGATGGCGTCACCGGCGAGGAGATCACGGCGAACCTGCGCACCATCCGCGATCTGCCGCTGGTGCTCGATGCCGCGGACGCGCCGGAGGTAATCGAGGTGCGCGGCGAGGTCTATATGGCGCGGCCGGATTTCCTCGCCCTCAACGCGGCGCGCGAGGCCGCCGACGAGCCGGTCTTCGCCAACCCGCGCAACGCGGCGGCGGGCTCGCTGCGCCAGCTCGATTCGCGCATCACCGCCAGCCGGCGGCTGCATTTCTTCGCCTATGGCTGGGGCGAGCTTTCCGAACCGGTGGCCGAATCCCAGCAGGGTTTCCTGGAACGCGTGAATGGCTGGGGATTCACCGTCAATCCCCTGACGCGCTTGTGCCACAACGCCGCCGATGCGGTGGCGCTGCACGCCGATATCGCGGAACGGCGCTCGGCGCTGCCCTACGACATCGACGGCGTGGTCTACAAGATCGACCGGCTCGACTGGCAGCGCCGCCTCGGCATGGTCAGCCGCGCGCCGCGCTGGGCCGTCGCCCACAAGTTCCCGGCCGAACAGGCCGAGACCACGTTGAAGGAGATCACCATCCAGGTCGGGCGCACCGGCGCGCTGACGCCGGTCGCCAATTTGGAGCCCGTCACCGTCGGCGGCGTGGTGGTCGGCCGCGCGACGCTGCATAATGAAGACGAGATCGAGCGGCTTGGCGTGATGGAAGGCGACCGGGTGATCATCCAGCGCGCCGGCGACGTGATCCCCCAGGTGGTCGAGGTGCTGACCGACAAGCGCCCGGCCGATGCGCGCCCCTTCACGCCACCCGAGACCTGCCCCGAATGCGGCAGCCTCTCCGCGCGCGAGGACGGCGAGGCGGTCCGGCGCTGCACCGGCGGGCTGACCTGCCCGGCCCAGGCGGTCGAACGGCTGAAGCATTTCGTCTCACGCGACGCCTTCGACATCGAGGGGCTCGGCGCCAAACATATCGAAGCTTTCCGGGAAGAAGGGATCATCGTGACCCCCGGCGACATCTTCCGCCTGGAGGCGCGCGAACAGGCGGGCGAAATATCGCTGCGCACTCGGGAGGGCTGGGGCGACAAATCGGCGGAAAATCTGTTCGCCGCGATTGGAGAGCGCCGCCGCATCGGCAGCGACCGTTTCATATACGCTCTCGGCATCCGACAGGTGGGCCAGACCACGGCGCGGCTGCTGGCCCGCCATTACGGCACGCCCGCCGCCTGGCGCGAGGCCATGGAAACCGCGCAACCGCGCGAAGGCGAGGCCTTCGACGATCTGGTCTCGATCGACGGCATCGGCCCGGTGGTGGCCGGCGACATTCTCGATTTCTTCGCCGAGGCCCATAACCAGGAAGTGCTAGCCGACCTGGAGTCGCTGCTCGACGTCCAGCCTTTGGAGGCCCCGGCCGCGACCTCGCCGGTTTCCGGCAAGACAGTGGTCTTCACCGGCACCCTGACCACCATGACCCGCGCCGAAGCCAAGGCGCGCGCCGAATCCCTCGGCGCCAAGGTCGCGGGCTCGGTGTCGAAAAAAACCGATTACGTGGTGGCGGGCAGCGACGCCGGCTCAAAAGCCAAAAAAGCCGCCGAACTCGGCGTCGAAATCCTCACGGAAGAAGCGTGGCGGGAGATGGTGGGCGACGCCGCCTAATCGAGCGCCGCCGTCGCCTCGGCCAGCCATTTCGCCGTCGTCTCGTCGACCAGCGGGGTCAGGGTCTCGCGCACGCGTGCGTGGTAGGCGTCGAGCCAGGCGATCTCTTCCGCGGTCATCAATTCGGGCTCGATCAGGGCGCGGTCGATGGGGGCCAGCGTCAGGGTCTCGAACTCGTAGAGGTCGCGTTCGGCTTTGGGCTCCCTGGTCGCGGCTTCCCGCACCACCACCAGGTTTTCGATGCGGATGCCGTAGGCGCCGGTCTTGTAGTAGCCGGGCTCGTCGGAAAGGATCATGCCGGGCTTCAGGGGCACGTCGGCGCCGCGCTTGGCGATGCGGGCCGGGCCTTCGTGCACCCCGAGATAAGAGCCGACGCCGTGGCCGGTGCCGTGATCGAAATCGAGACCGGCGTCCCAGAGCGCGGCGCGGGCCAGGGTATCGAGCTGGCCGCCCGAAGTGCCGATGGGAAAACGCGCCGCCGCGAGGGCGATATGGCCCTTGAGCACGCGGGTGAAATTCTCGCGCGCGCCGTCGGGCGGGGCCGCCCCGTCGATCAATACGGTGCGGGTGACGTCAGTGGTGCCATCGAGATACTGAGCCCCGGAATCCACCAGATAGACGTCGCCCGGGGTCAGTTTGCGATTGGAGGCGGCATCGACCCGGTAGTGAACGATGGCACCGTTGGGCCCGGCGCCCGAGATGGTCTCGAAGCTGACGCCCCGGAAATGCTCGCCGCCCACGCGAAACTCGAACAGGCGCGCCGCCGCCGACATCTCGTCCACCCCGCCGCCGGGCGCCGTCACAGCCAGCCAGGCCAGGAAACGGCAGAGCGCCGCGCCGTCGCGCACATGCGCCGCGCGCGCGCCGGCCAGTTCGACCGCGTTCTTGCAGGCCTTGGGCAGGGTGCACGGATCATTGCCCGCCACCAGGGTCGCGCCGCTCTCCTCGAGCCGGTCGAGAATCCAGGCCGGCGCTGAACGACGGTCGGCCAGCACCCTCTTTTGTTTGCGCCCCAGCGCATCCAGCGCCGGGCCGAATTCATCGGGCGGCGCGACGCGGACGCCGTCATTGCCGAAAGCGCGCCGCAGCGCCGGGGTCAGCTTGCGCGGATCCATGAACAGCTCCACATCGCCGTCGCGGTCGATGATCCCATAGGCCAGCGCGATCGGCGTATTGGGTACGTCGCCGCCGCGCAGGTTCAAGAGCCAGGCGATGGAAACGGGGGCGCTGAATACCGCCGCCTCGGCGCCCGCCTTGGCAAGCGCGCCCGCGATCGACTGGCGTTTCGCGGCCGCCGCCACGCCGGCATGGCCGATCTCGTGCGGCGCGGCCGGGCCCAGCGGCGGCGGTGGCTGATCCGCCCACACCGCGTCGATGGGATTGCCGTCGACCGGCGTGAATTTGGCGTCGGCCTTTTCGCAGGCCCCGCGCAGACGCTCGACCGCCTCACGCGTGTGAAGCCAGGAATCGTAGCCGAGCCTGGCGCCGTCCGGAAGGTTGGCCGCGATCCACTCCTGGGGCGGATTCTCGGTCACGTGCAGCGGCTCGAAGATATCGACATTGACCTGATCGCGAACCTGGAGCGTATAGCGGCCATCGACGAAGATCGCGGCCTTGTCCGCCAGCACCACCGCGAGGCCGGCGGAACCGGCAAATCCGGTGAGCCAGGCAAGGCGTTGGGCGCGCGGCGCGATGAACTCGCCCTGATGTTCGTCGGCCAGCGGCACGACGAACCCGTCGAGCCCGCGAGCGGCAAGCTCTCCGCGCAGCGCCTCGAGACGCTCGGCCGGCGCGGGTGCCAGGGCCAGCGCCGCCGCGATATCGGCCCGCGCCTGCCCGGCCAGCCATATCAGGCGCGCGCGCAACTCGGCACCGGCGCCCGGAACCGCGAGCTCGACCCAGGCGCCGGGGTCGCGCCCTTCCGGCGCGCCCGCCGCGCCGGCCGCGAACGCCATCGCTTCTTCCGGCGTCACGACGCCACCGGCCTCGGCCAGAAGCCGGGCCAGTTCGTCGTCTCGCGCAGGGGTGGAGGAAGGTTGGGGCAGTGCGCCCTCCCGGAGATCGGTTTCGTGTGGTTGGCTGTGTGGTTGGCTGTGCTGTTGGCTGAAAGCTAGGGCCTGGTTCGCCTCGAAACAAGGTCGCTCTGCAAAAAGTGCATTGCTGCACTGCACAAAATAGAGTGCTCTTTTGGGCCGAACACCTCATATAGGACACTGATTGTTAAACAAATCGCGATTAGGTGCAGTGCGAAACGCGTATGTAAGGAAACCATAGAAAATGTCGAACCGACTCTACACGGAAATGAAAACGAAAATCGAAGAAGGTGGGATGGATCTGGCGGCGCCCGTAGGCACCCAGGCAATCCAGCTGCGCGCGGAACAGCTTCGCGCGGTCGAAATGGGTCGCCTTCTGGCCGTGGCCACGGCGCGTATCCGCGCCGCGATGGCGAAATTCGGACAACAGATCGCCCGCGCCCGCATGGCGAACGAACTTGCCGGGCTCGACGATCGCATGCTGGCCGATATCGGCATGCGTCGAGATGATATCCCCGGCTTCGTCGCCGGCCAGATCGAATTCGCCCGCAAGGTGATGGCCGAGAACGCCGCGCGTCGGGAACCCGCCAATGAGCCGGGCGTGAAACCGGCGGCCAAACAAGCCGCCTGAACCGTCCTCGCGACCCCGGCCCGATCTATTTCGCGGCCGGGCTCATGATCAGAGAATGCCACTCGCCGAGCGTCACGCGCTCGGCGAGCGTCATTTTGGCCGTCTCGCAGGCGGCGATCACGCCATCCGCCTGACTGGCGAGAATGCCGGACAGCACCGCCGCGCCACCCGGCGCGAGGTGCCGCGCAATCGCGGGCGCCATGCGCTCCAGCGGACCCGCGAGGATATTGGCGGCGATCAGATCGAACGGCGCGCGGTGGCGCAGCGCCGGGTTTCGGAACCCGTCCGAGCGGACGGCGCGTATGTGCTCGGCCACATCGTTGAGTGAAGCGTTCTCGGCGGTCACCGCAACCGCCATGGCGTCGTTGTCGGCGGCCAGCACGGGCGCATTCCATAGCTTCGCGATCGCCACCGAAAGTATTCCCGAACCACAGCCGAGATCGAGCGCGCGCGTCACCGCAAGCCGCCCGTGAAGTCGCCCGAACGCTTCGAGACAGCCACGCGTGGATTCATGGGTGCCGGTGCCGAATGCCCCGCCCGCGTCGAGGCGGATCGCGATCAGCCCGTCGGGCGGCGGCCCCTCCACATGTGAGCCATGGACATAGAACGGCCCGGCCGCGACCGGCGGCGAGTTGGCCTGCACGCGGCTGACCCAGTCGATATCGGGCATCGGCTCGACCGTGATCTGGGGGGCGGCCACGCCGGCCGACGCGGCCAAAACAGCGAGCCGGGCGGTGAGGTCGGCGCGGTCGGGTTCCGCGAGCGCGAAGCCCTCCAACCGCCAGCCGCCGCCAACGTCCCCCGGCGCCTCCATTGCGGTGACCGCGTCGCAGAGCCCGGCAAGCCCGTCCTCGAACACCGGCACAAGGGATTCCCCGGCGACCATCAATTCGATGCGCCAGACGGCGGGCGCGCCGTCACGCGTCATGTCCGCTCGACACCCGCGGACCTCATGTCCGCTCGACAAAAGAATCCATGACTTTCTTGGAGCCGGCTTTCTCGAACGCGATTTCCAGCTTGTCGCCATCGACGGACTGGACGGCGCCGTAGCCGAATTTCTGATGGAACACGCGCTCACCCACTTGGAAGGTGGATTTTGCGCTCTCGACCGTCGTGGCGCGGCCCTCGATCACCTGTCCGCCCTGGCGGCGCGCCGCGCGCAGCCGCTGATAGCCCGGCCCCCTGCCCTGTCGCGGGGCCACCCAGTCGTCGCCTTCGTCGTCGCTGAGACCTGGCTGGGCGGCATATAGTCCGGGCTCCGATGTAACCTCCACGTGATCGGGCGGCAACTCGTCGACGAAGCGCGACGGCACGCAGGACAGCCACTGGTTATAGATCCGCCGATTGGCGGTGAAACAAATGGTGGCGTGACGGCGCGCCCGGGTCAGCCCGACATAGGCGAGGCGGCGTTCCTCCTCCAATGCCGCCGCGCCGCCCTCGTCCACGGATCGCCGGTTGGGAAACACCTCCTCCTCCCAGCCCGGCAGGAACACGTGATCGAATTCCAGCCCCTTGGCGGCGTGCAGCGTCATCAGGTTGAGCGCTTCGCCGTTCGCGACCTCGTCGCGATCCATCACCAGGCTGATATGTTCGAGGAAACCACCGAGATTTTCGAACTCCGCGAGGCCGCTGACCATCTCCTTGAGATTTTCCAGCCGGCCCGGCGCATCCGCCGATTTGTTGTCGCGCCACATGGCGGTATAGCCGGATTCGTCGAGGATCGTCTCGGTCAGCTCGATATGATCGACCGCCTGGGCCATGGCCCGCCAGCGGTCGCAATCGTCGTTGAAGCGCCGGAGCGCGTTCATCGCCCGCGCGGTAAGCTCGTCGGTCTCGACCAGCCGGCGCGCCGCCTCGGTCAGCGGTATTTCCTGCGCGCGGGCCAGCACATGGACGGTCTGCAGGGTCGCGGTGCCAATGCCGCGCCTCGGCACGTTGACGATGCGTTCGAACGCGAGATCGTCGTCGGGCTGATGCACGATGCGCAGATAGGCGATGGCGTCGCGGGTTTCCTGGCGCTCGTAAAATCTCGGGCCGCCGACCACGCGATAGGGCAGCGCCAGGGTCAGAAAGCGTTCCTCGAACTCGCGCATCTGGAAGCTCGCCCGCACCAGCACCGCGATCTGGTCGAGCGAGACGCCGTCGCGATGAAGCGCCTCGACCTCGTCCCCGATGAAGCGCGCCTCGGCCTCGCCGTCCCACAGCCCGCGCACCGTGATCGGCTTGCCGCCGTCGCGTTCGGTCCACAGCGTCTTGCCGAGGCGTCCCGCGTTGCGCGCGATCAGTCCAGACGCCGCGCCCAGGATTTCCGGCGTCGAGCGGTAATTCTGCTCCAGCCGCACCACGCGCGCGCCGGGGAAATCCTTCTCGAATCGCAGAATGTTGCCGACCTCGGCGCCGCGCCAGCTATAGATCGACTGGTCGTCGTCGCCGACGCAGCAGATATTGCGGTGGCCCTGGGCCAGCAACCGCAGCCACAAATATTGCGCGACATTGGTGTCCTGGTACTCGTCGACCAAAATGTAACGGAAGCGGTTCTGGTAATCGGCCAGCACCTCGGCGTTGGTGGTGAACAGCGTAAGGTTATGCAGCAGCAGATCGCCGAAGTCGCAGGCGTTGAGCGCCAGCAGCCGCGCCTGATACTGGCGGTAGATATCGAGCACCTTGCCGCCCGCGAAATCGCCGGCGTCGGCCGCGCCGACCTTGTCGGGGACCAGCCCCCGGTCCTTGAACCGCTGGATCACCGCCAGCACGGCGCGCGCCGGCCAGCGCTTGTCGTCGATATCGGCCGCCGCCATCAGCTGTTTCACGAGCCTCGCCTGGTCGTCGGCGTCGAGGATGGTGAAATTGGACTTGAGCCCGACAATCTCGGCGTGGCGGCGCAGGATGCGTGCGGCCAGCGCGTGGAAAGTGCCGATCCAGAGCCCCTCGACCGCGTCGCCGATCTGCCGGCCGACGCGGTCGCGCATCTCGCGCGCCGCCTTGTTTGTGAACGTCACGGCAAGCAACTGGCTGGGCCAGGCGCGGCGCGTGATCAGAATATGCGCGAGCCGGGTGGTCAGCACGCGGGTCTTGCCGGTGCCGGCGCCGGCGAGCACCAGCAACGGCCCATCGATGGTCTCGACCGCGTCGCGCTGTTCGTCATTCAATCCGGCGAGATAGGGCGCGGTCGGCGGCACGGGCGCGCGTTCGGAGGTCACGGTGTCGGTCATCGTGGGATTATACCAGCCACGCCGCCACGTCGCGCGCCCGTTTCGAGCATTGCGACGAATCACCCGCCGCGAATATACCAATCACGATGCGGTGCGCGCGACGATTGCGCGTTGTCACCGCGCCGCGCCGCACGTATATGGTGTGGCTGACGGAAAAAGGAGGTTCGGCATGTCTGGATTTTTCCTTCGCCGATGCGCGATCGCCGCGCTGGCCATCCTCGCCATTATGCGCCCCGACACGACGCGGGCCGACATCGCCATCCCCGAAGACCTCCTGTCGGCGGTCGTCAAGGTCACCGCCGAGGTGCCGCCCGAGGCGCACGTCGCGCTTTCTCGGCACATCGCGCGAAGGCAGCGGCATCGTCATCGACGGCAACGGGCTTGTCCTGACGATCGGCTATCTGATCCTCGAATCCGCTTCCGCCGAGATCGTCACCGACGGCGGCAAGACATCGCCGGCCCATTACATCGCCTACGATCACGCCAGCGGGCTCGGCCTGCTGCGCGCCGACAAGCCGCTGGGCGTGAAGCCGCTGGAAATGGGGGATTCCAAAACGCTGCGCGAACGCCAGCAGGTGCTGGTGGCGAGTTACGGCGGCAAAGGCGCGGCGATCGGCGCCTATGTGGTCTCGCGGCGCGATTTCGCGGGCTATTGGGAATATATGCTGGACAACGCGATATTCACCGCGCCGCCCCATCCCCGGTTCGGCGGCGCGGCGCTGATCGACGCCGACGGCCGGCTGATGGGCGTGGGATCGCTGATCGTTCCCAACGCGGCCGCCGAGGCCAACCTGCCGGGCAATATGTTCGTGCCGGTGAACCGCCTGAAACCCATCCTCGCCGATCTGCTGGAGAAGGGCCGTTCGTCGGAGCCGTCGCGACCGTGGCTGGGGCTTTATCCTGAAGAGGTGCGCGGGCGTCTGTTCGTGAACCGGGTGCCGCCTGGCGGCCCGGCCGCTTCAGCCGGCATCGTGCCGGGCGACCTGGTCCTGGCGGTCGCCGACAAACCGGTCACCGGGCTCACGGATTACTATCGCAAATTGTGGTCGCTGGGCGAGGCGGGCGTGGTGGTCCCACTGACCGTGCTGCGCGGCATGGAAACGACGCCCATGCGGATCAAATCAATCGACCGTTACGACTGGTTCCGGCTGCGCCCGAGCTATTGATCAGAATGAGATGATCATATCTGGCCGCGTTCCTCGCGGCGGGCCTCCATCAGCGCGCGGTTATAGGCGACCATCACGTCGACCTCGTGGATAAAGCCGACCAGCTTCATGGTCTCGTCGTTCTCGACCACGCCGATATGTTCTTCGCCGGATCCGCGCATCAGCGTCAGCGCGCGCTCCAGCGTATCGTCGGCGCGCAGGAAGGGCGGATGCTGAAGCGCCACATCGCCCGCCTTCAGAAGATGATCGAGCGAAGTGTCGAAGGCGGCCTCGGATAGATCGGACAATGTGATCGTGCCGAATAGCGCGCCGTCGGTTCGGATCACGAAAAGTTCCGAATGGGGCGCCGACATCAAAAGCTCACGCCCCTCGGCCATGCCGGCGGCGACCGGCGCGGCGGCGTATTCGTCGCTCATCAGATCGCGCACCTGGATTTGTTCCAGCAGCCCCGAATCCTGACCCGCCCGAAGATTGACGCCGCGCGCCTCCAGCGCGCCGAGGAAGAACGAGCGCCCATGCACCTGCTGGGTGATCACCGAGGCCACCACCACGCCGACCATCACCGCGATAGTGAGGCCGTAATCGGCGGACAGCTCGAAAATAATCAAAATGGTCGAGATCGGCGCGCCGAGGACCGATCCCGCCACGGCCCCCATCCCGACCAGGGTATAGGCGCTGGGTCCGGTGGAATATTGCGGGAAAGTATCAGTCGCGAGGATGCCGAACGCCGCGCCCAGCATCGCGCCGAGGAAAAGCGACGGGCTGAACACGCCGCCGCCGAAGCCGCCGCCCAGCG
>CAZPMO010000084.1:0-20621 GCA_964587515.1 uncultured Rhodospirillaceae bacterium
CCGGTCACGATTAGAAGCGTGTTGGAGAGGGTGAAACCGATGCCGCAGGCCGCCCAGCCCGAGTACGAATTCAGCATCGAGATCACCACCGGCATGTCGGCGCCGCCGATCGGCACGATAATCAGGAAACCGAGCACCAGCGCCAGCGCCACGATCAGCCAATAGGCCTCGTTCGACTGGCCCACGCACAGCCACACCACCAGCGCCACCAGCGCAAGCGCGAGCACGGCGTTCAGCGCATGCTGACCGGGGAACACCAGCGGCGCGCCGGAGACCAGCCCCTGGAGCTTCGCGAACGCGACGATCGAACCGGTGAAGGTGATCGCGCCGACCGCGGTTCCAATCGCCAATTCGATCAGGCTGGCGGTCTTGATGGCGCCCGCGGCGCCGATGCCGTAAGCGTCGGGCGCGAAATACGCGGCGGTGGCGACCGCGACGGCGGCAAGCCCGACCAGGCTGTGGAAAGCGGCGACCAGTTGCGGCAGCGCCGTCATCTGGATTTTCAGCGCGATCACGGTGCCGATGGCGCCGCCGATCACGATGCCGGCCGCGATATATTCGAACGATAGAACGCCGGGATTGGCCAGCGTGGTCGCGATCGCGATGACCATGCCGACGATGCCGGTGGCGTTGCCGCGCCTGGCGGTTTCCGGCGAAGAAAGGCCACGCAAGGCCAAAATGAAACACACCGCGGCTATCAGATAAGCCAGACCGGTCAGATCCGCCGACACGTTCCTACCCCCTGCTTGTAGTTATTTCTTGCGATACATCTGCAGCATGCGCTGACTGACGATGAACCCGCCGAAGATATTGATCGAGGCCAGCGTCACCGCGATGAATCCCATGATTTTGGAAAAACTCATGTCCATCGGCCCGGCCGCGATCAGCGCGCCGACGATGATCACCGAGGAAATCGCGTTGGTGACGCTCATCAGCGGTGAATGCAGCGCCGGGGTGACGCTCCACACCACGTAATAGCCGATGAAGACAGCCAGTACGAAAACCGTGAACAGAAATATGAAGGGCTCCTGCGCCGCCGCTTCCACGGTCACGGCCGGGCCTCCCCGCCGGTGGCGCTCTCGGCCGGCGCATTCGCCGCCGTGGCGGGTTCGCCGACGGACATGTCGCCGCCAGCCGTCGCGCCGTTGCCACAAAGCGCGGGATGCACCGCCTTGCCATCGCGCACCACCAGACAGCCGCGCACGATTTCATCCTCCCAGTCGATCTTCAACGCGCCGGTTTCGGGATCAACCAGCGGCGAGATGAAATTGAGCAGATTTTTCGCATACATCGCGCTGGCGTCCTCGGCCAGGCGGCTCGCGAAATTGGCGTGGCCGACGATGATGACGCCGTGCTTCTTTACCACCTTGCCATATTCGCTTATCGGGCAATTACCGCCTTGCTGGACGGCGAGATCGACGATCACAGAACCAGGCCGCATTTCCTTCACCATTTCCTCGGTGATCAGCACCGGCGCGGTCTTGCCCTGGATCAGCGCCGTGCAGATGGCGATATCCTGTTTTTTCAGGGCGTCGCGCAGCGCCGCTTCCTGCTTCTTGCGATACTCCTCGCCCATTTCCTTCGCGTAACCGCCCGAGGTTTCGGCATCGGCGAGCGCCTCGGCATCGACTTCCAGGAACTTCGCGCCGAGACTTTCGACCTGCTCCTTCACCACGGGGCGGACGTCATAGCCGGTGACCACGGCGCCGAGGCGGCGCGCGGTCGCGATCGCCTGCAACCCGGCGACACCCGCGCCGAGAATTATCACCCGGGCCGGCGGGATGGTGCCGGCGGCGGTCATCATCATCGGGAAAGCGCGGCCGAACTCATGCGCCCCGTCGAGCACCGCCTTGTAGCCCGCGATATTGGACTGCGAGGACAACACGTCCATGGACTGGGCGCGGGTGATGCGCGGCAGCAACTCCATGGAGAACGCGGTCACGCCGGCCTTTTCATAGGCCGCGATCTGTTCGCGATGCTGAAGCGCGTCGAGGGTCCCTATCAGGATCGCGCCCTTCTTGAGCATCGCCACCTCGTCGGGGCCGTCTTCGCCGCCGGTAACCGGGCGCTGTATCTTGAAAACCACATCGGCGTCGCCAAGCGCGGCGGCCTCGTCGTCGGCGAGCGTCGCGCCAGCCTCCGCATAGGCCGCGTCGGAGATCGAGGCACCGTCGCCGGCGCCCTTCTCGACCACGACCTCAAAGCCCAATCCGATGAGTTTCTTGACTGTATCGAGGGATGCCGCGACACGACGTTCGTGGTCACGGCGCTCTTTCGGTATGCCGATTTTCATGTTTTTTCCGGCTGGTGCTGACTAACTAACCAAAGACCACTATGGAATTGGCTGAAAATTGCATTTTCGCACGGTGTTTGCCAACCCACTTTCCACTCAATCGCGTGACAAATTTGCGTGCGTGCGTCTTTGTCGCATGTCATGGAGGTAACTCAGCCAGATGAACGGTTCGTTAGCGTCGCCAAGAGATCGGGCGCAGCTTCCCACGGACGCCCTCCCGGCGCCAGCCGCGGCAGCGGAACAATCGGCGCGGGCGCCAGGAAATTGCTCAACGTCGCCACCGTTTCATCAAGCGAAACCGCGCTATCGGGAGATTCGCTGACCACGAGCTGGGCGAGATCGACGCCCTTCGCATCGAGCACGGCGGCGGCGGTGAGCGCATGGCTGAGGGCGCCGAGATAGCTGCCCACCACGAGAATTGCCGGGATATCAAGCGCGGCGATCCAGTCGGCCACCGTCTCACCGGTCGTCAGCGGAACCATCACCCCGCCGACACCCTCGATCAATAATGTCTCTTCGGCGCGCGCTGCCTCGCGGCAGAACGCGACCAGGGCCGCGAAATCGACCGACCTTCCTTCTCGCGCGGCCGCCATGTCGGGCGACAGCGGCGCGGCGAAGCGCCAGGGCGAGATCGCCGCGACCGCTTCGGGCGTGACATTCTCGCCCAGCGCGGCCAGCAGTAGGCCAGAGTCGGTATCGGCTGCGGCGATTCCGTCGGTGCCGCTGATCACCGGCTTCAGCGCGCGGACGGGCGCGCCGCGGTCGCGCAATTGCGTGACAAGCGCCGCGGTCACCAGCGTCTTGCCAATGCCGGTGCCGGACGAGGTGACGAAAAAGCCGTTCACGGGCGCGCCGCGCCGATCTCGATGACAGCATCGGCGAGGCGCGCGATCTCGTCGGGCGTATGATCGGCTGTGAAGGTGAAGCGCAGCCGCGCCGTGCCGGCCGGCACGGTCGGCGGACGTATGGCGGTCACCAGGAAGCCGCGCGGCGGCGGCATCGAGGGCCGTGGTTTCATCGCCCAGGATCAGTGGCACGATGGGGCTTTCAGCCGGCGGCAGATTGAGCCGCGTGGTGAACAGCCTCGCATGGGTCAGCGGCCGCGCGACACGGTCGGGTTCGGCCGCGATCACGTCGAGCGCGGCCAGCGCCGCGGCGATCACGGCGGGCGGCAGCCCGGTGGAATAAACGAGACTGCGCGCGCGGCCGCGAATCAGATCGATCACCGGACGCGAAGCGCAGACGAACCCGCCATAGGCGCCGAGCGCCTTGGACAGGGTGCCCATATGGAGGTCGACGTCCCTGGTGGTGGCGCCCTTGCCGCCATCGATGACGCCGCAGCCATGGGCGTCGTCGACCATCAGCCAGGCATCGAATTCGTGCGCCAATTCGACGAGGCCGGAAATCGGCGCACGGTCGCCATCCATGGAGAACACGCCTTCGGTGAGAATAAGGCACCGCGGGTGACCGGCGCGCGAATCGCGCAGGACGCGCCGGCAGTGATCGAGATCGTTATGGGCAAAGAGTACGGTCTCGGCGCGGCTGAGCCGCACGCCGCCATGGGCGGAGGCATGGGCCAACTCATCGATCACGATCAGATCACCGGCCCCGGCCAATACCGGTATCGCGCCCGCATTGGCGAGATAGCCTGAACCGAATACGCAGGCCGCCTCCGTCTCCTTCAATCGCGCCAACCGCGTTTCCAGATCGCCATAGAGCGGATGGTTGCCCGTGACGAGCCGCGACGCGCCGGCGCCCGCGCCGTATTGGTCGACGGCCTCGCGCGCGGCGCGTTTCACGGCGGGATGCTGCGACAAATTGAGATAATCGTTGCAACAGAACGAAATCAGCATCCGCCCGTCGCGCTCGGCGCGCACGCCGTCGATGCGGCGCGTCTCGGCGAGGTTGCGCCGGATCCCGTCGGCCTCCAGGCGTCTCAGTTTCGCCTCGGCAAATTCATCCAATGTCGACATTCTTCAGCGCCCTTTGGTCGAAAGCTAGCACGCGGCGCAAACCAATTGAACGCTTGAAGCTGGACGCACCGGGACTAGAATGCGGCCGATGCTGGAAACCACGCCGCCGGAAGGCGATATCCGCCACGACTGGACACGCGAGGACGCGCAGGCGCTGCTGGCGCTGCCCTTCGCCGACCTGATCTATCGCGCCCAGGACGTCCATCGCCGCCATTTCGACGCCAACCGGGTCGAGGTCGCGACGTTGCTGTCGGTGAAGACCGGCGGTTGCCCGGAAGATTGCGCCTATTGTCCGCAATCGGCGCATCACGACACGGGCGTCGCGAACGCGCCCCTGATGGCGCAAGACGAAGTGCTGGCGGCGGCGCGCGCGGCGAGGCAATCGGGCGCGACGCGGTTCTGCATGGGCGCGGCCTGGCGGTCCCCCCACGACCGCGACATGGGCGCGGTGTGCGACATGGTCGCCGGCGTCAAGGCGCTGGGGCTGGAGACCTGCATGACGCTGGGCATGCTGAACGATCAACAGGCCGCGCGGCTCGCCGATGCCGGGCTTGATTTCTATAACCACAATATCGACACCTCGGAATCGTTTTACGGCGAGATCATCACGACGCGCGATTACGCCGACCGGCTGGAGACGCTGGATCGGGTGCGCGAGGCTGGTATCAGCGTCTGCTGCGGCGGCATCGTCGGGCTGGGCGAGAGCGCCGCCGACCGGGCCGACATGCTGGTGACGCTGGCGACAATGGAGACCCATCCCGAAAGCGTGCCGGTGAACATGCTGATCCGCGCGCCCGGCACGCCGCTGGCCGATGCGGGAGAATTCGATGCGCTGGAGCTGGTGCGCACCATCGCCGCGGCGCGCATCATGATGCCGGCCTCGGTGGTGCGGCTCTCGGCGGGCCGCACCGAGATGGACGAGGCGACCCAGGCGCTTTGCTATCTCGCCGGCGCCAACTCGATCTTCCTGGGCGACCGGCTGCTGACCACCGACAATCCGGCGCCCGACGCCGACCGGGCGCTGTTCGACCGGCTTGGGATCGCGCCCGCCACGCCGCGTGGCTGAAAGCCCGCCACGCCTCTGGCCCCCTTATACGCCGCTCGGCGACGCGCCCACGCCGCTGATCGCCACCGGGACCCAGGGAGCGCACATCACGCTGGAGGATGGCCGCGTGCTGGTCGATGGCGTCTCGTCCTGGTGGACGGCATGCCACGGCTATAACCACCCGCATATCCAGACGGCGGTCGAGGACCAGCTCCGCCGCATGCCGCACGTGATGTTCGGCGGCCTGGCGCACAACCCGGCCGTGACCCTGGCCGAACGCCTGTGCGCGATCCTGCCGGGTGCGCCGCAACGCATCTTCCTCTGCGATTCGGGTTCGGTCGCGGTCGAGGTGGCCATGAAGATGGCGGTGCAGTACTGGATCAACCGGGGAAAAACCGATCGCACGCGCTTCGTGAGCTTTCGGGGCGGCTATCACGGCGACACGCTGGCGGCGATGTCGGTGAGCGATCCCGAGGACGGCATGCACGCCATGTTCGCGGACTATCTGCCGCGACAGATCGTGCTCGATCTGCCGCGAACCGCCGATCAATTGGCCACGGAACTGACGCGCCATGGCGACGAGATCGCGGGAATTATTATCGAACCATTAGTGCAGGCCGCGGGCGGCATGAAGTTCCACGACGAAGACACGCTCCGCGCCGTCGCGGACGCAGCGCGAGCCCACGATATCCCGCTGATCGCCGATGAGATCGCCACCGGCTTCGGGCGCACCGGGACCATGTTCGCCTGCGACGCGGCCGGCATCACGCCCGATATCGTCTGTATCGGCAAGGCGCTGACCGGCGGCGCGCTGAGCCTCGCGGCGACGGCGGCCAATGCGCGCATCGTCGAGGCCTTCGAGAGCGCCGATTCCGACAAGGCGCTGATGCACGGCCCCACATACATGGCGAACCCGTTGGCCTGCGCCGCCGCCAATGCCGCGCTCGATCTGTTCGAGACCGAGCCCCGATTGGAACAGATCGCCCGCATCGAGGCGCATTTCAGGGAAGCGCTCAAACCCTGCCGCGACCTGCCGGGCGTCATCGACGTGCGCGCGCGCGGCGCCATCGGCGTGATCCAGGTGGAGAGTTTACGCGATAACGCCTGGCTGAAGCGCCGCTTCATCGAGCACGGCGTCTGGCTCCGCCCCTTCGCCGACGTGATCTACGCCATGCCGCCCTTCATCATCGGCGACGACGACCTCCCGCGCCTCACCGATGCGATGGTGGCGGTGGCCGGGGAATGGGCGGCGAGATGAGATGAATCGATATCAACGAGCGATGCGTTTGACCACATCGTCGCTAATTTCACAACGTTCATCGACGATTTTTACTAAGTCGCGGCTTGGTGAGGCATTAGTGCCAAATTTACCGTGCCACAGGGTCACCAGAACACCTTCCGTCTTTACCGCCTCAACAGCAGGAATGGTGTCGCTATCACCAGTCAGCAGGGCAACGCGGTCCATGCGGCGCTTGCCAGCGAGTAACGCCATGTCGACGCCCAACATGATATCGACACGTTTTTGTTGAAAAATCGGTTGTCCGTCTGTGGTATTGCCACGAAATACGAGCTTGCCGAGGCGGACCTCGTGTCTTGGCAGATGGCGCAGCGCGGTTACAAACCTGTGCTTTCTTGCATAACGCCGTTTTTCCTCGTCAGTGGGTGGATTCGATTGATACGGCAAGCAATGGTAATAGTATGTGCGTAATAGCTCGTCCTTTTCCACCATTTCCACAGTAAGTCGCTCATAGTCAATTCTACTGTTTCCATGGTTATGCTGGAGCACCTTGTCGAGATAGCCCCCATCTATGAACACTCCACATACGCCCATTCGGAGATCCTCAATGTAAAGTTGTCGTAGTGAGCAGCAAAAAGGGGCTGGCACGATCGGCACAGCCCCATTTGATAGATTTCCCTACGTGCCCGAAAGAACGAAGGGGTGCATAAAACGATCCACGCTATGTGGGTCGAAGAAACATTATGTCAAGAGAATTTAAAATAGGATTAACAACTACTTATCTAACTTCACCAAAATTATCCACAAGAGAAGTAGCCTTTCGTCCCTCTCCCTTACGGCACCGGCGAGGCGCCGCCGTCGATATTGATGGCGTCGCCGGTGACGTAGCCGGCGGCGTCGGAGGCCAGGAAACAGGCGACCGAGGCGTATTCCTCCGCCGTGCCGATGCGGCCCATGGGAATGCCCCTGGCATCGACCATGCCCTGGACGAATTCCTCATAGGACTCCGTGCGCTCCTTCTGCGCGTAGCGCCGTTCCCACTGGGTAGATCTGATGAAGCCGGTCATCAGCGCGTTCACCAGAATGTTATGGGGCGCGAATTCGGTGGCCAGCACCTTGGTCAGCGCCAGCCCGGCGGCGCGGGTCACCGCGGTCGGGGCGCCGCCGGCGCGCGGCGCGCGGGCGCCGATGTTGAGCACGTTGATGATGCGCCCCCAGCGCCGCGATTTCATACCCGGCAGCGCGAGGCGGCAGAGCCGGATGGCGGCGAACATCTTGAGATCGAAATCGGTCTGCCAGTCGGCGTCGGAAATTTCCTCGAACGGCCCGGCGCGCGAGGTGCCGGCGTTGTTGACCAGGATGTCGATCTCGCCAAGTTCAGCCTCGGCGGCGGCGAAGGCGGCACCCGCGCCGGACGCCTCGCCGAGATCGCAGGAACCGGCGAACACACGGCCGCCGCCGGCCGCCGCGATCTCGCCCCGCGCGGTTTCCAGCGCGTCCGGCCGCCGCGCGACGATGGCGATTTCCGCACCGGATTCAGCGAATTTCAGCGCCATCGCCTTGCCGAGCCCCTCGCTGCCGCCGGTGATCAGCGCCGTTCTGCCATCCAGTCGAATATCCATGTTCCGCTCCCTGTCCCAAATGCGGGCGCGATATTGCGGCATCGCCCGGCCGCGCTCAAGCCCGGCCTTGACCGGATGCGTCCGCACGGCCACGCTAACGGCGCCGGGAAAAAGGAGCAGTCATGGGCACGATCGACCTGACCAATGCCGAGCAACCGACGCGGGCACGCGTCGGCGGGCAGAACGCCTCGCGCGCGGCGAAGTTCCGGGGGCGCATGCCTCCCTCGGCGCGGCGCAGCGTCTTCATCCGCGACCATATCCTGGGGCCGAGGCGCGACACGCCGGTGAATCCCGAGCGCACCGAGATCGAGGACACGGCCCGCGCGACGCGCTTCGTGAAGGATTTCGTCCTTGCCGGCGGCGTTGATGCGGTGGGCATCGCCGACTATGACCGGCGGCTCGAATTCACCCAGGCCGAGGATAACGACCACACCCGCGTGATCGTGTTCGCCATGCGCATGAAATACGATTTCATGGCCGATATCGGCCCCGATTCCCAGGAAGAGGTGCACCGGGTCTATCACGCACTCGACGATCTCGGCGTGCGCCTGGCCCATCAGATCGGCGCGTTCGGCTACGCCGCGCGCATGCAGCCCAATGGCGGCGACATCCCGATCGTGCCGTTCGCCTGGCTCGCGGGGCTCGGCGAGCTTGGCAAGCACGGTTCGCTGATCTCGCCCGAGCTTGGCTCGTCGTTCCGATTGTGCGCGGTCACCACCGACATGCCGCTCGAGATCGACGGGCCCCAGGATTACGGCATCGACGAGATCTGCACGAGCTGCAATATCTGTTCGCGCTTCTGCCCGGGCGATGCGATCCGCGACGAAAAGCAGGAAATCAAAGGTCTCACGCGCTGGCTCATCGACACCCCGGAATGCGAGCCCTGGTTTCACAAACTCTACGGCTGCAAGATCTGCCTGATGGTGTGCCCCTATAACGCGCGCGGCAATTTCCGCGAACAATACAAGCCGATCGCCAAGGACATCCGCGACGCCAAGACCGCCGAGGGCCTGTTAAAGCTGATCGAAAGCCGCACGGAATTCAGCTACGAGGAAATCGACGAGGAGTAGGGTCCTAAACCTTGTCCGGCTGGGCGTCGGGGCCGGCGTCGATGAAGGGTTGCAGCTTCATACAGTTCTCGAAGATCGCCTTCAGACGCGGATAATCGCCGGTCGGGCAGTTGAAGCGCTGGGCGTTGAAGACCTGGGGCACCAGGCAGATGTCGGCCATGGACACCTGATCGCCGTGGCAGAAGCGGCCCGCGAGGCCGCGCTCGCCCAGCAGCGCCTCGAAGGCGATGAAGCCCTCGGACACCCAGTGCGCATACCAGGCGTTGCGCGCGGCCTCGTCCTGGCCGAGTTCGTTCTCCAGGTATTTCAGCACGCGAATGTTGTTCAGCGGATGAATCTCGCAGCCGATGATCTGCGACATCGCCCGCACATAGGCGCGCGCTTCGGGTGATTTCGGCAGCACCGGCGGCTCGGGATGGGTCTCGTCGAGATATTCGATGGTGGCCATGGACTGGATCAGCACCTCGTCGCCGTCGACCAGCGTCGGCACCAGACGTTGTGGATTGACCGCCGCGAACTCCGCCTCGCGATGCTCCATCTTGGGCAGGCTCACAATCACCGGATCATAGGCCAGCCCCTTGACGTTCATGGCGATGCGCATGCGAAAGGCCGCCGACGACCGGAAAAAAGTGTAAAGCTTCATGTCCCGCCTCCATTGTTCGTTTTGTGGGGACACTGATTAGCGCAAAGCGCCGCGCCGCGCAAAGAAAGCGCCGCATCGCGCAAAGCGGGCGCGTTTTCTCAGCCCGGCGGCGTTTCGGCTTTTTCGGTTTCCTCGGCCGGGGCGAAGTCCCGGTGCGCCATTTTGCGTTCCAGCCGACGATAGGTCACGACACTGAAGGGCAAGCTGGCGAGATAAACCACCAGCACCGCGGTCAGCGTCGCCCACGGCGCGCCGACCGTGAAACCCGCGATCAGGCACACCAGCAGCATCACCGGCAGCACCATACGGTTGGGCACGCGCACGCGTTTCAGCGAATAGGTCCGCATGCGGCCGACCATCAGCAGCGAAACGGCGAGGATCACCGCGCCGTTCAGCGCGACGTGGCGCGGCGTTGCGTCACCGAACTGGAAACTGAGAATCATCGGCAGCAGGACCAGCCCGGCGGCGGCGGGCGACGGAATTCCGGTGAAGTAGCGATAGGCCCAGGGCGGAGTATCGTCCTTTTCCAGCGCGGTGTTGAAGCGCGCGAGACGGAGCGCGCAACAGACACAGAACAGGAGCGCCAGCGCCCAGCCGAGGCTGCCCGCGTTGTGCATGGTCCAGGCGTAGACCATGACCGCCGGGGCGAGCCCGAAACTGACCAGATCGGAGAGCGAATCAAGCTCCGCGCCGAAGCTGGAGCCGACGCCGAGCAGCCGCGCCATGCCGCCGTCCAGCGTATCGAGCAGGGCGGCGATCAGGATGGAGGCGGTCGCCGCTTCCCAATTGCCGACCAGTGCGAAGCGGATCGCGGTCGCGCCGGCGCACAGTCCCAACAGGGTCAGGATGTTGGGGATCAGCTTGGTGATCGACAACTCCTTGAGCCGTTCGGCCGGGATACGTCTGTGTTTCACCTGTGTTTTACTCCTCGGGGGCGATTGCCCGCGCGCCGAGATCGGCCAGCACCGTTTCGCCCGCCACTGTCTTCTGACCCTCCGCCACCCGCGCTTGGGCGCCGGGCGGCAGGTAGACATCGAGCCGGCTGCCAAAGCGGATTATACCGTATCGCTCACCGGTTCGCACAGCTTCGTCCTGGCTGAGATAGCACTTGATGCGCCGCGCGACCAGCCCCGCGATCTGCACCACGGCGAGATCGCGAGTCTCATCGTCGGCGGTATTCTCGGGATCGCCCTCGGGACGAATGCGGACCCCCATGCGTTCGTTATGTTCGCTGGCCTTGTCGAACGAGGCGTTGATGAATTTCCCGGGCCGATAGGCCAGCGCCACCACCCGGCCGGCACACGGTATGCGGTTCACATGGACGTTGAAGACGTTCATGAAGATGCTGATGCGGGTTCGCGGCGTCTCGCCCATGCCAAGCTCAGGCGGCGGCGGCGCGGCGACGATGGGCAGCACACGGCCGTCGGCCGGGGCGATCACCAGATCCGCGCCCGGCGGCGTCGCGCGCTCGGGATCGCGGAAGAACCAGACGCACCAGCCGGTCAGGATCACCCCCAGCCACCCCAGCGGGACGGCCAGGAAGAACACGGCAATGGTGAGCGCGGCGAACAGGCCGATGAACGGCCAGCCCTCGCGGTGGACGCGGAAACTCATGCGCCGGAAACTATGTGTTTTTCTGAAATCGCGCCACGTTTTCGTGGCGCTTCGCTCAGGTCCCGGCGAAGCGCGGCATGACTTTCTCGGAGAACAGGCGCATGGAGCGTTCGGCCGCCGCGTAGTCGGTACGGTGGGGCAGGATGTGGAGCGAGGCGGTATCGACGCCGCCAATGCTGCCGAGATAATCCGCCATGGTCTCGCTGACCTCGTCGGGCGCCCCCACCCAGGCGATGCCGCGCGCCACCTGGTTGTCGAACGAATCCTCCCTGAGCGCCGCGATCAGCTTATCGTAACCCGGATAGTCGGTGGTGCTGGCGCCCTTGAGCCAGCCCGAGGACGCCTCTGCCAGCGAGGCGAGATAACCGTCGAGATTGGGCTGGAAGTCGCGCCGAGCGACCGCGCCGTCCTCGTTCACATGCATCGAAAACGACAGCATCACGGTTCCTTCGCCGGCATGGCCGGCGGCGCGCCAGGCATCGCGATAGGCGCCGATCAGTTCCGCCATCGCGCCGCCCGCCATGGGAATCGCCATGACCGAATAGCCGTTGCGCCCGGCGGTCTCGAACGATTCGCGGGACGCGAACGCCGCCACCCAGAAGGGCGGACGCGGCGTCTGGGTCGGACGCGGCAGCGAGGTGACGTTCTGGAAGGAATGGAAGCGGCCCTCGCGGGTGACGCTCTCCTCGGTCAGCAGGCGGTCGATCTGGGCCACGCCCTCGTCGAACCGCGCCCGGCTTTCGTCGAGACTGATGCCGAAGGTCTCGAACTCGTGGGGCAGAAACGCGCGTGCGAACCCGACATCGAGCCGGCCGCCCGCGATCGCATCCAGCATGCCGATTTCGCCGGCGAGCTTCAGCGGATTGTTGAAAATGGGCAGCACCGCGCCGGTCACCATGCGCGCCTTCGCCGAGCGTTGCGACGCGGCGGCGAGGAAAACGATCGGGTTGGGGCTGTAGCCGCCGTAAGGGTGGAAATAATGTTCCACGGTGCGGACATGGGAATAGCCCAGCTCGTCGCACAGCCCGACCAGCCTCAGCGCCTCGTCCCAATATTGCTCGGCCGATTTGTCGGCCGGCGCGCAGCTCGGAAAGAAATTAAGGCCGAATTTCATCGCGACGGGTCAACCGTGATAGCTCTTGTACCACTCGACGAAATTCGGAATGCCGATTTCGATCGGCGTCGTGGGTTCGAAGCCCAGATCGCGGTTGATCGCGGTGATATCGGCATAGGTTTCCTTCACGTCGCCCATCTGCATGGGCTGGAAATCGATCTCGGCCTTCTTGCCGAGCGCGTCTTCCAGCACCTCGATCATGCGCATCAGCCGCTCGCTGTTATTGTTGCCGATATTGTAGACCCGATGCGGCGCGGCGTTGGCGCCGTCGGGCGGGTTGTCGAGCGAGGCGATCACGCCGGTCACGATGTCGTCTATATAGGTGAAATCGCGCATCATGTCGCCGTTATTGAATACCGGTATCGGGCGGCCCTCGGTAATCGCCTTGGTGAAAATATAAAGCGCCATGTCGGGCCGGCCCCAGGGGCCATAGACGGTGAAGAAGCGCAGCCCGGTCTGCGGGATTCCATAGAGATGGCTGTAGCTGTGGCTCATATGCTCGTCGGCCTTCTTGGTCGCCGCATAGAGCGAGACCGGCGAATCGGTGCGGTCCTCGACCGCGAACGGCAACTTGGTGTTGCCGCCGTAGACCGAGCTTGAGCTGGCATAAACCAGATGCGCGAAGCCCGGCATGTGGCGGCACAGCTCCAGGATAGACATGTGGCCGACCAGATTGGCGCGCACATAGGCGAACGGATGATCCAGCGAATAGCGCACCCCGGCCTGGGCCGCGAGATGGATTGCCCGGTCGACATTGGGCAGCGATTTGCCCAGCGCCGCGATCTCCTCGTGTTCCGCGATGTCCATGCGGTGAAAGGTGAAATTGGGCTTTTCCAGCAACTGGTCGAGGCGCGCCTGTTTCAGCGCCACGTCATAGTAATCGTTGAGATTATCGATCCCGACGACCTCGTCGCCCCGGGCCAGCAGCCTCAGGCTGGTATGATAACCGATGAAACCGGCCGCGCCGGTCAGCAGAACCGCCATTGTTCTTCCCATGACCCCGAAGGCGTCAACACAGACTTATCACGAACCCACGGAAATTAAAGGCCGGACAAAAATATTTCGTAAATGCTTCGTTAGGCCGGATGCGCCGAATTATTAACGGGTGATTCACCCTCGCTGCATAGAACTTCATCCCAAGCAAAACGAAATTTCACATCGAAATCCGATGAGATCAGTGCAAACTTTACCATCAAACGACCGCGGTGTTTTACTATCCAAGAATACGATCGGGTTTTTATTCATCTCTATCCAAGTATTTTTTGTCTGTTATACCTTTCCCATAGAAGACCTTCTCAATTCCACTCCTCTTTTCACCGTGGATTCGCCTTTTCATTGGTACAATATCGTTCTTTCATCCAATTTCTTCTCAGCGGGCGCCCTGATTGGTTACACGCTGTCGATTATGCACGAACTGCACGCGGTAGATCCCAATATCGCAGTGGTCGACCTGAGCAGAAATTTCGGTAAGGAAATTGCCACGACCGCGGGAATAGACCATGCAAAGGGCGATGCCCTTGTGGTTATCGATGCCGATTTACAGGACCCCCCAGAACTCATTGAAGAGATGATCGGGGGCTGGCGCGAGGGCTATGACGTCGTCTATGCGCAGCGTCTTACGCGTGACGGCGAGACTTGGGTCAAGAGAAAATCCGCTGAATGGTTTTACAAGGTGATGCAAAAACTGGGTCCGGTCACCATGCCCCCAAATACGGGCGATTTCCGGCTTATGAGCCGACCCGCGATCGACGCGATCCGCATGTTCCCCGAACAACATCGCTTCATGAAAGGCCTCTTCGCCTGGATCGGATTCAGCCAGAAGGCGGTGCATTATACGGTTGTGGATTTTCTTATTTTCGCGGTCTTGAGCGCCGGGCTCGACTTTAATGTCGTGCTCGCGAACGTCATCGCATTTTCAGTGGCTGTGACGAACAGTTTCGTCCTTAATCATCGATTTACCTTCGGGAACAGGTTCGACGGCGATTTCATTTCGGCTTACTTCAAATTCGTTTTCGTAAACACGGGCGGGCTTGCGATTTCGACCGCCACGGTCTATCTGCTCGACGGAATAGTGCCGGCCCTGATAAGCAAGTTGGTCGCCATCGCGCTGACACTGTTTACGAGCTATTTCGCAAGCCATTTTTTTATTTATCGAACACGGACGAAACGCGGCTAGGCATTACCCCCCCTACCCCTTGAAATGCGGCAGGACTTTTTCGCCGAACAGGCGGACGGAATGGGCGGCGTCTTCGTAGGAAATGGTGTTGTAGTTGACCTGCAGCGAGGCGTCCTCGAAGCCGCCGACGGCCTCGTGATACTCCTCGATCTGGCGGATCAGGGCGTCCGGCGTGCCGACCCAGGCGGCGCCTTTCTCGACCTGGGACTCAAACGTCTCCCGGTCCAGCATATCGATCAGATCGCCGTAGCCGGGGTAATCCTCGGATTTCGCGCCGCTGGTCCAGTCCGACGCCGCGTCGACGAGCAGCTTCAGATAGCGGTTCATGGGCTCGCGGGCGATGCGGATCGCCTCGTCGGGATCCTCGTGGCAATACATGTGGAAGGCCAGCATCACGCGGCCGTCGCCGGGATGGCCGGCGTTCCGCCACGCCTCGCGATAGGCGCTGATGAGATCCGACATGGCGCCGCCGCCGATCGGGATCGCCATGATCCAGTTGCCGAGCTTGCCGGCTTTTTCGAACGAGGCCGGCGTGCCGAACGCGGCCGTCCAGAACGGCATGTTGGGCTGCTGGGTCGAGCGCGGCAGCGAGGTCACGTTCCGGTAGCTGTGGAACTGACCCTCCTCGGTGACGTCCTCCTCCGCGAGCAGCCGGCGCACCTGGGCCATGCCCTCGTCGAAGCGGGCCACGCTCTCGTCGAGATCGACGCCGAAACGGGAATATTCCTGCGGCAGGAAGGCGCGCGCGAAGCCGGCCTCGGCGCGACCCTGGGAAATCGCGTCGAGCATGGCGAATTCGCCGGCCAGCTTCAGCGGATTGTTGAACACCGGCAGCACCGCGCCGGTCACCAGTCGCGCCTTCTTGGTGCGCTGCGCCGCGGCCGCGAGGAACACGATCGGATTGGGGCTGTAGCCGCCATAGGGGTGAAAATAATGCTCCACCGAACGCAGGCTTGAGTAGCCGTACTCATCCATCAGATCGACGAGCTTCAGGCTTTCATTGAAATAATCCTCGCCCGATTTTTCGGCCGGCCCCACGCAGGGAAAGAACTGCAATCCGAATTCCATGCTCATACTCCTTTACACATACTGTGGGACGAATGCCCTGGTGGTTCGCCCTATAACTCGATCGTTCCGAGATTGACGCTGGCGGTCAGCTCGACCTCGACGGTTTTCTCGCCGCGCCCGTCGGCGGCGATACGGACGGAATAGGCGCCGCTGTTTTCCGCCAACCGGTCGAATTTAAAATCGCCGTAATTGTCGCTCACCGCCTCGCCGACGGTCTCGCCGCCCCGGCTCAACGTCACCGTCGCGCCCTCGACGCAATCGACCACGCCGTTCGCTTCCGCCGCCAGCGAGCCGCCGATGAAGGCGGTCGAATAGCGCCACAGATTCTTGTAATAGACGCGCGGTTTCGTGCCGTGCTCGGGGTGCAGCACCTCCAACCCCTCGTCGCGCGCGATGCGGTCCATCTCGGCATCATCGACCTTGATCGCGCGCATGGCGGCGGTCGGGCAGGATTGCTGGCCGCGCGTCTGCTCCCAACCCTGATCGATCAGATGCGCATCGAAGGTCCAGGCCTGCGGCACCTCCAGCTCCTCGTTCCACCAGATGTGGCCGTAGGGACAGGAGTCGACCAGGTCCTTGCGGCCCTTGGCCTTCACCGGATCGATCAGCACGATGCCGTCCGGGCGCTTGGAAATCGCATCGCCGGCGGCGGCGATGCACGGCGCGTTGTCGCAGTGGTTGCACATGGTCGGCACGTAGGCGATGTCGATCATCGGGATCTGGCCGCGCTCCTTTTGCAGGATGTCGATCCAGCGGTGACCGTGGCGCGGCATCGGCGCGGCATAGCCGGGCCAGTCGTTGCCGACATATTCGTCCATGGTCGCCAGCGTGCACAGATTGCAGTTGGTGCATTCGGCAACGTCGATGATCATGTTCCACTTGCTCATGACAGCCCCCTATTCCGCCGGTACCGGCTCGCCGGCCGGCGCCGCGCTCTTGCCGGCGGCGGCGAACACGCCCGAGAGATACTCCGTCTTGCCGTCCCAGAGCTGGACCTCGACCAGCGCGTTGGCGCCGGCCAGGGAATGGGTCTGCTTGGTCTGGGATTTCTCCGGCGTCAGCAGGTTCAAACAGCCGCCCCGATCGACCGACTTGCCGGGCTCGCCCATGGGATCATAGACGGCCGACGATTCGTAGCCGTGACAGGTGCCGCGCGGCAGCCGCTGGGTCGGCAGCGCGGCGCAGATCACCGCGCCGCGGTCGTTGAACACTTTCACCAGCTGGTGTTTCCCGATGCCGCGTTCGGCCGCGTCCCCCTCGTTCAGACGCATGATCCAATAGTAATAGCCGTCGACCAGCACCCGGTGGTCCTCGATGTTCTGCAGGAAACTGTCCTTGCCGTCGCCCTGGGTGTGGAAGCTGTACTTCGAATGGGGCGTCAGCATCTGCAACGGATAGTTCTCATACATCTCGCCCGAATGCGGCCCTTCCCAGGACGGCTCGTATTTCACGATCGGCGGTCGTTCGGGATCGTTGAACCGCTTCAGGCTGTTGCATTCGAATTCGATCTTGCCGGACTGGGTCTGCAATCCCTTGAGGAATTCTTCCGTGTAGTCCGACGGCAGCGGGTGCGGCTCGGGCACGTCCTTCTTGCGATTTTCCCAGAACCAGCGGAACGAGACCGGCGCGCGCAGCTCCTCGCGCTCGGTGGGCACCACGAAGTAGCCCTTGCGCATGAACTCCTTCCACGAGATGTGCTGGGGCAGGTCGGAGGCGTCGAACATGCGCTTGACCCAGTCGATTTCGTTGACGCCCTCGGAGAAATAGTTGGCGAGGCCGAGCCGCTTGGAAATCTCGTTGAAGATCCAGTAATCGGACTTCGAGTCGCCCATGGGTTCGATCGCCGGCGCCTGGAAGATGATGACGCGGTGATTAAGCTGTTGCTGACCGTGATGGCCATAACCGCCGAGCCCGGCCCATTCGCTGATATCGACGCGTTCGAAATTGGTGCAGGCGGGCAGAATGATATCGGCGAACTTCGCCTCGCCCTCGTTCCAGATCGACTGGTTGACGACGAACTCCAGATTCTCCGACTGATACATACGGACATGGCGGTTGGTGTTGTTCATGGTCGCCAGCATGGAGCCGCCATACTTGTAGAGCATCTTCACCGGCGCATGACCCGGCGCGGGATAGCCGAAGCGCGCGAACTGGTGCTCGATCGACTTGCCGGTCCAGGGATAGCCGACCGCTTCGCCATCGGCGATGGCTTCGGGCATGAACAGGCGCGGGATGCGCTGGAACGGCGTGTTCATGGTCGGCAGTTGCGGCATGCGCTGATAGAGCTCGACCGGCATCGCCGTGCCCTCGAGGTCGCCCGACATGCCGCCGTCGGCATAGCCCGGGAAATAGAAATTGAAGTCGAGCGGGCAGCCCCACTGGAGGTTGCCCATGTTGACGCCGGGCTTGCCGAGCCCCTGCATGGCGATCAGGCACACCATCACGCGCGCCCACTGGATGCCGGTCTGGTTGCGGCACGCCCCGCCATGGCCGTTGCCCCAGCCGCCGGGCGCGAGATAGACGCGCTTGCCGCCCCATTCGCGGGCCAGCGCGCGCACGTCCTTTGCCGGCACGCCGGTCTCGGCCTCCTGCCATTCGGGCGTTTTGGGCGTGCCGTCTTCATCGCCCATGATATAGGCCTTCCACGCATCGAAGCCCTCGGTGTGGGTCTCGACATAGGATTTGTCGTAGAGTCCCTCGTCGATCCACACATAGGCGATCGCCATGGCCATGGCTGGCGAGGTTGTGGGCTTGGGCGCGAACCATTTGCCGGGCAGGAACTGGGCCGAGGAATTGTAATAGGGATCGACGTGAACGACCTTGATGCCGAGATCGGGATCCTTCAGCCACTTGCGCCGCACGGTGCCTTCCTGGGCGCCGTAGGAGCCGGACGTGGTCTCCGGATCGGCGGCCCAGAACACGACCATGTCGCAGTTCTGCATGCAGTCCTCGACCGTGCCGTAGGTCTCCGACTGACCGACGCGCAGGGAGTAGCCCCAGTGATGCACCGCGCCCCAGTACCAGCCTTCCCAGCTGTCCGGGTTGTGATGGACGGCGGTATGGCCGACCGCGTTCTTGAAGCGGTGCAGCGCGCTGAGGTAATAGCCGATATTGCCCCAGGTATGGTGCGAGCCATGGCTGACCGCCATGGCGCCCGGGCCATGCTCGCGTTTCACCCGTTTGATCTCGTTCGCGACGATGTCGATGGCCTCGTCCCAGGAGATTTCCTCGTAGCCCGAAATGCCCCGGTTCTGGATGTTGCGCTCGCCGTTGGGATCGAAATCGACGCGCTTCATGGGGTGCAGCAGCCGGTCCGGCGAATAGACGATCGACTTCGCGTTCTGGCCGTGCGGCGCCAGCGTGGTCTTGCGCGGCGGCGTGTAGTCCTTGCCGCGCGCCCGGATGGTCCAGGGCTGTGGATCGGAATCCGAGAAATCGATCGGCGTCATGCGCACGATCTTTCCGTCCTTCACGTAGATAAACACCGGCCCGCCATTGGTCATGTTGCAATAGCGCATCATGCCGTCGGGCATCTCCACGCCCCACTTCCAGCCCATGGTCTGGCTCATCATGATGGTCTGGGCGAACCAGTTGGAAAGATCCTCCGGCCCGTCGACGGCGAGCAGGAAATCCTTCTGGGCGTTAATCTGGTCGAGCCAGTTGATCGGCGGCATCAGCAGCTTGGCGGCGATCTCCGCGGTCTTGAAGGCGAGGCTGGTGTCCGGGTTGGGATGGATGCCGCCGCGCGACGTGATCTTGCCGTCCTTGAAGGTGAAATAGCGGCCCTGGGTATTGTCGGCGGTCTTGATCTGGGCGGTGAAGTCGCGCTCCTTCAACCGTTCGCGATAGGCGGGATGCTTGCGCGCGGTGTGCTTCAGGACCTGCGCGAGACCAAACAGAATCAACGAGAACTTCATGACGACCCTCCCAGACCAATGGCTCGCCGTACTTGGCGCGGCGATTTTATTATCCGTCGCCGCTCCGACGGAACAAGCGACAATCGGTTTTATATGTGCTAAATTAATCCGTGTACAGACTATTTTAACATCAGGGTGATCCAAAGACCGACATGGCGGACGGGACAGATACGACGATCGAGGAGTTTTCGCTGGGCGGCGTGCCGGGCCATCTGCTGCGGCGTTGCCAGCAGCGCGCCGTCGATCTGTTCGTCGAAGAGGTCGGCGAGGGCGGGCCGACGCCGCGCCAGTTCGCCGTGATGCTGGGCGTCCACCAGAACCCCGGCATCAGCCAGACCGACCTGGTGCGTCACAGCGGCATCGACCGCTCGACCCTGACCGAGATCCTGCGCCGCCTGGTCGATCGCGGCCTAATCCGGCGCGAACGTACGCCGTCCGACAAGCGCGCCAACGCGCTTTACATCACCGGGGACGGCGACCACGTGCTCGACCGCGTGCTGCCGGCGGTGGCGCGCGCCCAGCGCCGCATTCTGGAGCCGATCCCGGCGGAACACCGCGCCCCCCTGATGAACGCCCTCGCCCTGCTCGCCGGCTTGACCGACCCCGACGGCTGAACCCCGCCCCCGCCAAGACTTTCGATTTCGCCTTTATCGGGCGATCCCCGAGATACACGCATGTCGGGAATTCCGATGATTCCCACCACGCCGCCCGGTCAGTGGGGGACATAGAAGGCAGCACTAACCGTTGGACGGGTAAAACCGTTGGGCGATATTCTCAGAGAAGATGATTTTGAAGACCTCGAATTCCGTCTTGCGCCGTCCATGCTCGAAGGCAGCGGGCGCTGGCAGA
>CAZPMO010000085.1:0-9282 GCA_964587515.1 uncultured Rhodospirillaceae bacterium
TGATGGCACGCGACCGGGTTGGCGAACATGTACGCGCCGTCGCCGTTGGCCGAAATCACGGTGCGCTCGGGCGCCGCCAGCTTGGCGCCCAACGCCGCCGGCAGCCCCCAGCCCAGCCCGCCGGCCGAGCTTAGCGCAAAGAAAGTGCCCGGCTGGTCGAAAGTCATGAACGGCCGCAGCAACGGATACTCGTTGACCACGATGGCGTCGCCCTTGACCCGGTCGACGCAATGGCTGAGCCAGGTCTTGGTGATCGGCCCGGTGGTCGCGTCGCCCAGCGCGGCAGCCAGCGCCTCGGCGCGCATTTCATCGTGCCGCGCCCGAATGCGATCGCGGCGCTCGTCGACAAGGTTCTCCCGGCCCGACATCGCGCTTTCCAGGGCGGTGGCGAGCGCCGGCAGTCCGGTCCGCGCCGGCGCCGCGATCGCGCAATCGGTGGGGAAGCCGCGCACCGGAATTTGCGAGAATAGCGGATCGGCGTTCATCTGGATAATTTGGCAATCGGGCGAGGGTTCGGCGAATTGCGGGATCCAGGGCACGTCGGATTCGAGAGTGAGGATGGCGTCCGCCTCGGCCACGAACGGGCCCACATCGGCGCCGAGATTCATGGGATGGCTGGACGGCAGGCAGACGAACCGAGAGCGGAATTCGACCACCGGCAGGGCGAAACGTTCGGCCATCTCGGCCAGTACGCCGACGGTGGCTTCCTCGCGGCCGCAATCGGTCGCGATTATCAGCGGCTTCTTCGCCGCCGCCAGTATTTCCGCCGCACGCTCGATCGTGGCCGGGTCCGGGTGGGGCGCGCCGCTGGTGTCGTTGCGGTTCTGTTCAGTGACCGTCAACCCGTCCACCGGTTCGGCCAGCACCTCTC
The DNA here is from genome assembly GCA_964587515.1 of uncultured Rhodospirillaceae bacterium. Taxonomy (GTDB): domain Bacteria; phylum Pseudomonadota; class Alphaproteobacteria; order MPNO01; family MPNO01; genus CAZPMO01. The sequence goes on from CAZPMO010000085.1 coordinate 872, forward strand.
GCGGCAGCGACAGATAGACCGGCCCGCGCGGTTCGGTCATCGCAATCCCAAGCGCGCGATCGACCACGGTCTGGACCTGTTCCGGGCCGCGCAACTCGTAATCCCATTTCACGAATTCGCGCAGCATCGATCCCTGGTCGAACATCTCCTGCGCCCAGTGGATATGGTTGTTGCGCGCGCCGACCCGGTCCTTCTCATAGAGCGGCGTGCGGCCGGCGGCCAACAGGATCGGCACGTTCTCGCGCGCCGCATTGATCACGCCGCATATGGCGTTGGCGGTGCCGACATTGACATGCACCATCACCACCTGAGGTTTGCCGGTGATCATGTAATAGCCGTGCGCCATCGCCATTGCCGCGTTCTCATGCGGCACGGCGATCGCGGTGGGCGCCGAGGCGCCGGTGCGCGGCGCGCGCGCGAGGCCTTCGACAATCGAGGCAAAGTCCGTGCCCGCGTTGGCGAACAGGTAATCGACGCCGCGCTCGGCGAGCGTCGCGAGATAGGCTTCCGCGACCGTCTCAACAGGAATTGTCTTGTCCGTCATGCTCTAACTCCTTGCAGCGGGGTTGCATCGATCAGGACCGCCGCCATGCGGCAGGGAACGTCGCCGCGATTGTGCCAGGAATGGATCGTGCCGCGCTGAACCAGCAGATCGCCCTCCTTTAGGACGACTATTACGCCGTCGTCGAGTTCCATGTTGATCTCGCCCGACATGATGATCACGTAGTCGATGGTCTCGGTGAAGTGCATTTCGGGTTCGCCGCCCGGCTCGATCTCGAGTACTCGAAAAAGCGCGCCATTGGCGGGCGGCGGGCGGCCCGTCTGATGTTTACCCATGTCTTGGGCCCCGGCGATGTCGGCCGGTGAGCCGTCGGTGGTCCAGATCAGGTGAGACGCATGGCCGGGCCGGCGCGAGGTCGGGTGATCGGCGATCTCATCGATCCAGACCACCGCCTTGCCCTCGGCATCGTGTCCGGTCACGACGCGGCGTACTGCCAAAGTCATCGAATCCTCCCTTGATATTTGCCCGAGGTTAGCCCGCATTCCCGGCGCGCTCCAGAGCAGCTTCGCGGCGCGCGATATAGGTGGTCGCGCCAAAGATCACCGCGGCGCCGAGCCATGTCCATTGATCGACGAATTCCGCGAACAGCAGCCAGCCCGCCAGCGCGGTGAAAGGCAGGCGCAGGAAGTCGAAAGGGGCAACGATGCTGGCGTCCATCACGCGCAGCGCACGGGTCACGCAATAGGGCGCCACCGTCCCGCACACGCTCAGGATCAGCAACGCCGGCACGTCCTCCCAGCCCGGTGGATGCCACAGCATGGCTGTCGGCGCGGCGGCCAGAAGCAGCATGATCAGGTGCGAGATGAAGATAATTGCCGCCGCCGATTCGCTGGCGGTCAGCTTCTTGATCAGGACCATCGCACCGCCGTATAGCGCCGCGGAAATCAGGATGCCGATTGCCGGCAGACTGACTTCGGCGACGCCCGGACGCAGCACGATGAGTACGCCCGCGAATCCGATGGCGGTGGCCGCCCAGCGCCTGGGCCCGACCCTTTCGGCCAGGAACAAAGCGGCCAGCAGGACGATAAAAAGCGGCATGGTGAAATGAATGGCGACGGCTTCGGCCAGCGGCATGACCGCCAACCCGTAAAACCAGATCACCATGCCGACGAAATTGATGGCGGAGCGCGAGAAATGAATCCACGGCACGGCGGTGCGCAACTCACCCCAGCCGCGCCAACAGAAATAAGGGGCCATGATCGTCATGCCGAGCAACGAGCGGAAGAAAATGATCTCGAAGGTGCTCATGGTGTCGGACAGCAACCGGACGCTGATCGGCATGCCGGTGAAGCTGGCCGCCGCGATCACCGCCCACAGCGCGCCCCGCACCGCGCCGGGCTGGCGGGCGAGAACGTTCGATATGGGCCCCGCCACGTTCATGACGGGAATGTAGCCTGGATAATCCGGTGATTAAACTCGGGCAGTATCGCCGTTACTGCGGCGTAACGTGATCAGGGCAGCTTCGGACCGCGAAAAAAAGCGCACGGGCAAGCCCGATGTGCCCGAACCGGTACTGGTATAGCCGGTCATCCCGCCACACTGCCACAAGCCCTGCGCATAGGTCCGGGGCGCCGCGATATGGGTGATGATCGGTACGCCGCCCGGCAGGCAGATCTGGCCACCATGGGTGTGACCGGTGAGATAGAGAGAGACGCCGGACGCGGCCGCCTGAGGCACAATTTCAGGCGAATGCACCAGCGCGACACGGAACCCTTCGGGCGCCTGGTCGAGCGCGGCCAGCGCGTCGGCGGTGTAATAATAATGGACGTCGTCAACGCCGATCACATGGATTTCCGATCCCGAGCGGGTAAGCGTCAGGCTTTCGTTGGCGAGGATGCGCAACCCGAGGCGTTCAAACGGCTCGACCATTTCCACGGTGTCGTGATTGCCGAGGATGCCATAGACGCCGTCGCGCGACTTGAGCACGCCCAGCAGTGATTCCAACGGTTCCACGACCGGGCCGAGATCGCCCTGAATGTCGAAACGGAAGTCGCCGGTCAGCACACAAAGATCGACTTCGGTCTTCGCGACCAGGTCGATCAATTGGGACGTTGCCGCGGGCAGCGCGTCGAGATGCAGATCTGAAATTTGCAGGATCGAATAGCCGTCGAATTCCTCCGGCAAATTCTCGAACGGCAGTTCGATGCGGTTCAAGCGAATATCGCAGGCATTGCGAACGCCGCGACCGTAGAGCCCGACGAGCTTGAGCGCCAAACCCAGGCGGAGCGCGAGAAATTCGAAGAAGGCGAAATGACGCGGGTGCCGGCGGCCATCGGGCATGCGCTTTTCATGGTTGTTTTCCATGACCACACGTCGCGCGAGCCATTTTGCGCGCGCATCGGTCGGCATCGCGATCGGTTCCGGTCGCGACTCGATCCAGCCGTCGGGATTTAAAGCGATATCGTCGGGCACGACGCCGTCGAGAGGCAGGGCAACGCTACTGGTAGAGGGGGATATTTTCAATGCGTCGGTCAATCTCAGCAGTGAGTTCTTTATAGTCCTGGCTGTTCGTATCCCCAAACTTATACTCGAATTCCGCTTTTGTAAGCCCCTCCGGCAAATCGAGAATCCGGGGGAAAATATCTTCCTCTCCGATTTCCGCGGAAAGCTTGGTCTGGAACTGTGTCGCGGCTTCCCGGGACGCGACCGCGCCGCGGGCGAAGCGCCCTCCGGCCCGGTTCGCCGCGAGATCGGTGAAGCTGAAGCCGCTCGATTTCGTGGCGTCGCGAAGTTCCTTGAAGAGACCCGCCGCCTCGACCATGTCCAATCCTCCGGCCAGCGCCAGCCCGGCGGAAATGATGAAGTGCTGGACGAAATCGTGGCGCCCTTGCAGCCGGACATGAAGGGTTCGTGGCGGGCGCTCGCGAAGCTTTTGGGTCAACACGTTACCGATAAGCAGTTCGAAACGCGGGTCGCGGAAATAAATGGCAAGCGCGAGAATCGCCGCCCGATTTTCTTCCACCGGGTCCCCCTTGACCGACCGCGAGGCGGCATAGCGGAATATCGGACGTATATACGCCGCCATGGAAACCGGCGTCAGGTTGGGGTGATTGTCGGCAAGTTTGACAAGCCCGTCATAATAGACGCGAACGCGAGAGGCGTCGGCGATGTTCGCCACCGCCTGTATCGCCGTCTTGATCTCTTCGGTGACTTGTTGTGAGGGCGGCAGATACGCAACCGAAACGGATTTTTCCGAGACCGCGACCGAGCGCACGCTGTTGAGGATTTCCTCGCCCCGGCCGGGGCCGATTACGGTGTCAAAGGCGATCTGAACGGCGGGGAGGGCGAGTTGGGGCGGGAGCTCAATCCGGCCGATCCGCAGCCGCGCGACGTGAAGACCGCTTTCCGACGGCGCGAATGCCGCGCGCACGTTCACATAACGGCCCAGCGCGCTAATCCGGGGCGGCAATTCCACCGTCGCGTCGACATTAATCCGCGCCGGATTGACATTGACCCGCCCAGAGAGGGTGCCAACGTTGGACAGACCCACCGAAACCGCGCTGTTGAGATCGATTTCGTGCGCAACGACCCTGGTGACCTCGCCGGGCTTCATATGGCGCGGGTCGTATCGTTCCCAAAGAGCGATCGCCTTTTCGGCGTCGGTGGGCGTCAGATTTTGGTTCTCGGTCACGAGCGGTGTCTTCTGGACGCCCAGCACCAAAGCGGTCGCGGGCAGACCGATCAGCGCGAGCGGTATCAACAGCCATAAAAAAACACTGATTAGAAAGCCCATGATTCGAAACCCATACATGAATCCGATGACGGGCGGCGGCGGGCCACCCATCGTTCGGATGCTAGCCCGCTATGGTGAATGAAACGTCAACAGCCCAGGGAAACCGCTTGGCAGGAGCCCATATCAACGTTAGCTGGGATTACGGAGCAGGGGCGAGCAGGATGCAGCCCTGCCGGGGGGCGCGGTTTTTGAGCCGATCGCAGAGATCCACCGCCTCGGCGCGGCTTGCGATCGGGCCGACCTTTAGCCGGTGAAAAACGCCCCGTTTGGGCCCCAGATCAATTCTGCTTACCTGGGATTCGAGGGAAGCGAATAATTGTTCATGAGCGCGCCGCAGAGCTTTCCAGGCACCCTCAGCCTCCTCGGCGGAACGGAAGGAAGCAAGCTGTAAGCGCCAGGGGGCCGCGGGGCTTGGCGGAGACGACGCCTGTTCTTCTGTCGCCGTTCCGGAAGCAGGCTCGATACGCGCCATCGCCTTGGCTTCGGCCGCTGGGACCGGGGTTGGGGCGGTGACCGGCGGCGCGGTCGGGGTTTCCTCCGCTTTCGCCGTAACGGCGGCGCCGTCGGGCGACGGTGCCTGAATATCGGCGATCACGTTTTCGTCGGCCGGCGCGGTTTCAGCCGCGGCGGCGGTCTGGTCTGGTGTCACGGTTTTGTCGGGCGACGATGCGGGTTCGGCGCTGGCGATGCCGCGAGTCAATTCCTCTATATGGCGGCTGGCCTCCTTGTGTCCGCGGGCCGCGGATTTCTTGAACCAGAACATTGCTTCCGGACCGTTTTTTTCGAAGATTGAGCCGTTTTCATACATCGCCCCCAGCCTGTACAGCGCTTCGGGGAGCCCCGTGGCGGCGGCCAGCGTGATCCATTTGACGACCTCGGCGTCATTGCGCGCGACACCATTTCCGGAGAAATACATCACACCGAGATTGAGCTGCGACATTGCGTAACCCTGCCGCCCCGCTTTCAGGAACCAGCGTGCCGCCTTTTGGTAATCCTTGCGCACACCCTCGCCGCGGTAATACATCACGCCGAGTCCATGTTGCGCGGCCGCGAGCCCGCCCTCGGCCGCCTGTCGCTGCCATTTGAGCGCCTGGGTAATATCCCTGTCGACGCCGCGACCCCGCAGATACATGATGCTGAGATTGTATTGCGCCCGGCTGTCGCCGGTTTTCGCCAGGGCGCGAAACTGGTCCAGCGCGACCTCGAAATCGTCCCGCTTATAGGCGTCGACGCCTTCCTTTACATCCGCGCGCGCGACCGCCGCTGACATCGCGACGGCGGCGATGACGGCGATTTGCGTTACACGCGTGAGCAATTTTCGGCGCATTGGAAGACCGTCGGTCGTGGGGCCCGAACCCACAGGGTGAACAAATCAGCCCGGAAGGTCACTGTTCAGAATCCCAAGAATTATGACCGAAAGCGACCCGAACGCAATCACGAAAAGGACGTTCTGCCCGCGGATCAGCCTTTCCGGCGGGATCGAGAACAATGCCGATGATATCACCACCGATATCCCCGAAATCGAGATCATCGCCGCCAGTCCCCAGCCGATGAGTATGGTCTGCATCAAAGCGAGGTCGGCAACGCCGTGCGGGACATTGGCGAACACCACCAGCAGCATCGTCGCGCTGACGATAGGATGAATACCCAGCATTCCGGTGCCCGTGATCGCCGCCATGGTGATCGCGATCGCGACCAAGGGCGAGTCCCCCAGGAAAGTGAGATGGTCGATCAGACCGCTTGGGCCCAGAGACGCTTCGAACACCGCGCCGAGAATGATCGAGAGCGTCAGGATTCCAATCTCGGCGCTGACATTGCCGAGGCCGGTATAGGTGCCGCGACAGGCGGTCGCGAGTCCCTTCCGGCCCTGCGGCAGAAGCGAGACGATGCAAAGCGGTGGGATGCTGACCACCAGCGCCTCGAGCGTGCTTAGCGGCGTCAGGCCCGAAACCAACGCGACCAATATGGCGGCAACGACGATCATGGGTACGACCGGCGCAAGGCTGGAGAGCGATCGCGCGAGGCTTGCGATCCCGGTGGCGCGTTCGAACATCATATAGGACATCATCAACCCGACCGCCGCGAACGCGAGACCGAGCGGCATGATCTGCCACAGCGGCACGTCCGGCAGATGCGCGCTGGCCAGCGCCAGTGATACGAAAAACGGCGACCAGACGGACGCCAGACACATGCCGCGCAGCCCGACGCCGACAACATATTTGCGTTCTTCCTCCGGCGCGTGGGGTCCGAGGATCGGCGCGAGAAGGGCGAATATGCCGACGCTGAGCACCGAGCCCAGCGCATGGCATCCGAACAGCAGCCCGGCGCCGCGCTCTTTCTGGTCAAGCGAGGAAAACAGTTTGCGCGCGACGGCTATCTCCGGCCGTTGATCCATGGTCGCGCGGATCAGCATCACCGTCGGCAGGAAGGCGAGGAAGATGTGCGCTTTGCGCAACCCGTCGAAAATCGACGCCCAGGCGCCGAACGCAAGGCAAAGCCCGGTGCTGGTCGCCGCCAGCGCGCCGATCAGCGCCAGGGTTTGCCAGCGGCTGCCCATCAGTCCCAGCAGCACATAGAGCACCAACCCCGGGGCAAGGTAATCCGGCGATATGAGGTTAGGAAACGCGAGGTGGGCGAGCTCCGCCCCCCACAACAGGGTCAGCAGCGCATCGAGAGGCACCAGACGGCCGGGCGATTTCAGGGGTGTCGCGTGGGGTCGCGATGGAGGCGTCATGATCGCCGCCGATTATAGCGGTTCAGTGGCGGACGCTGGAGAAATGTTTCGGTAAGGTTGAGAGCCGGGCTAAACGATCAGCCGGAGTCCGCGTCGCTCGGGGCGCTCCATCGTCGGATCGCCTCGATCAGCGATGCCGGATTGATCGGTTTCGAAACATAGTCGTTCATGCCGGCGGCGAGATATTGTTCACGATCGCCCTGCATGGCGTGTGCGGTCACCGCGATGATCGGGATTGCATTTCTGTGATCTTCGAGAGCCCGGATCTTCTTGGTTGCTTCGACGCCGTTCATCACCGGCATCTGGATGTCCATCAAAACGACGTCGTAATCGCCGTTGGCGACGGCCTCGACCCCGAGGGCGCCATTCTCGACCACGTCGATGGCATAGCCCTGGCTTGCCAGCATTGTCTTGGCCACAAGCTGGTTTACTTGATTGTCTTCGACCAACAGAATTTTGAGTGTCGTTTCAGTCAAAGGTCGTACGCCGTTTGCCTATATTTTTGGTGCTATAGGCTCAAATATCGCTCCTTGTGGTTAATGGGCGGTTAAGCGTAATTAGCTTTGCCCGACGCTGTCGCCCGGTTACCGTCCGGGCCAGGAGAGGGGAGGGGAGCTCATGTCCAGGTTATTAGCGATTGCGTCGGCGATGTGGATTGGCCTGTTGGCCGGTCAGGCGGTGGCGGACGAAGCGAGCCGTCTCATCACCGTCCGGGGGCAGGGCGAGGTCTTCGCCGCGCCCGATCGCGCCCGACTCGCGGTCGGGGTGGTGACCCAGGCGTCTTTGGCGAAGCAGGCGCTTTCGGCCAATAACGAGACCATGGCTCAACTGTTCGCGACGCTGACCCGGTTCGAAATTCCCAAGCGCAAGTTGCGGACAGCGGCTGTTTCGGTCAATCCGGTCTACCAACGCTCCGGGCCGGGCGGCCCACGGCGTCTTTCCGGATATCGGGTGGTCAACACCGTGTTCGCCACGACGGCCGATCTAAAACGTCTCGGCGAACTGCTCGACGCCCTGGTTGTCGCCGGCGCAAATCGTATCGGCGGAATCTCGTTTATGGTCGCCGATCCCGCCGGCTTTGCCGCCGCGGCGCGAAAAAAGGCGCTGGCCGATGCGCGCCGCAAGGCCGCCCTTTATGCCGGAGAGGCCGGCGTGCGGCTCGGTAAAGTGTTGAAGATTATCGAGCAGGGGGCGTCCATGCCGAGGCCGGAATTCGCCCGGATGGCCGCCGGCGACGCCATGTCGTCGGTGCCGACCGCGCCCGGCGAACAGCGCGTGCGCGTGGCGGTCACCGTGACCTACGCCATCGAGTGACGCGGATATTCAGTCGGCGGCGCGCTTGCGCCAGGCCTCGCCTATCGCCCCCCGGTCGATTTTTCCGC
>CAZPMO010000085.1:9306-11297 GCA_964587515.1 uncultured Rhodospirillaceae bacterium
TTGGGAATCGCATCGGTCAGGATGACGCGCCGGGGGCGTTTGAACTCGGGCAGCGTCTCCGTGCAGTGGGCCAGCACGGCGCGCTCGTCGAGGCCGCTGCCGCGGCGCGGCGCCACATAACTCACCACCTCCTCGCCATATACTGCGTCCGGCACGCCGATGGTCGCCGCTTCGGCGATATCGGGGTGCGCGGTCAGCGCGTTGTCGATCTCCAGCGGCGCGATATTCACGCCGCCCCGGATGATCACGTCCTTGGCGCGGCCGGTGACGTGCAGATAACCATCCGTGTCGAAATAACCCAAATCGCCCGATTTCAACCGCGTGTCCCGGATGCGCTCGATCGTTCGGTCCTCCAGCAGATAGCCGAAGGCGGTCTGCGCGCCGCCGGTCTCGATTTCGCCGATCTCGCCCGCCGGCAATGCATGGCCGCTTTCGTCCAGCACCCTGAGGTCCTGATACTTGCCGGGTGGTCCGACGCTGCCGATGCGCCGCGCATCGTGATGGTTGGCCGCGACAACGCCGCCCTCGCTCATGCCATAAAGCTGCACCAGCTTGATGCCGTATGTCTCCTCGAAACGGCGGTGCCGTTCGATCATCAGCGGCGCGGTCGAACAGCTCATAAAGCGTACTGATTTAAAGGCCTCGGTGTCGGCGTCGTCGGCGCGCTCCAGCAGCATGTTGACGACCGTGGGCACCGCGATGGCCACCGTCGGGCGGTGATCACGCAGCCAGTCGAAGAAGCGGCTGTTGGAAAAGCGCCGCGCGAAGACGACCTCGGCGCCCGAAACCAGACACGGCATCAGGCACAGCATGTGCGACGACGCCCATGAAAAGGACCGGATTTCCAGGACCCGGTCGTCGCCGGTCAGCCCCCAGGCGTCAATCACGTGATCGGCGATCCAGAAATAATTGCCGAATTGGTGCATCACGCCTTTGGGCGCGGCCGAGGTGCCCGAGGTAAAGCTGATCACCGCGATATCGTCGGGGCCCGCGAGGCAGGGCAGGACCGGCGTCTCGGGCAATGTCTCGATTTCGGAGAACAGCGCGCCGAAGCCGATCCATTCGCCCGGCCGGTCGGCGGCCAGCGCCGCGCCGTCCAGATCTTCGTTCCACAGCACCAGCTTTGGCTGCAACCGGTCCAGCATCTCGCCCAGATGGGTCGCGTTGACCTCCACATTGACGGTGCAGAAGGTCGCGCCGTGGCGCAGGATCCCGAAATAGAGGATCAGCGTCTCCAGAGAGTTTTCGCTCAGCACGGCGACGCGGTCGCCCGCCCCGACGCCGCGCGCCGTCAAGAAGGCGGCGATACGGTTCGACAGGCGGTAGAGCGCGTCCCAGGTGATGTCCGAACCCTGGTCGATCGAGCGCAGAAAAATCTTGTCGGGGGTGCGTTCCGCGTGCCCGCGCATCAGGTCCAGTACGCTGCGATAGCGCGACGCATCGGGTGTGAGCGCTTGCGCTCGCGTCATCCCAGCAGGAATCCGAATTTCTCGCGCGCGCGCCGCGCGCGTTCCGGGCTCGGCGCGTTGACGGCGGGAAACTCGTCGCGCCAGTGGAACGGCCGGCAGGCGTCGATCACCGCGCGTGAGTTGGTGAGATCGTCGCTGGCGCGTTTCTCGGGCGTCAGGCGCGGGTCCGCGGGGGACGTCCACGCGCCGTCGACCACGTCGATCGAAGTGGCGGGGTCCGAGCGCGTCAGCACCGCCCACCACAACTCCTCCAGATCCGTCACGTCGATATCGTCGTCGACCACCATGACATAGCGGTTGGCGTAGTTGGTGGCCTGGCATTGCAGCGCGATATGGCCAGCCTGCTTCGCGTGGCCGGGATAGCGCTGGCGGATGGCGATGCCGTGCAGCAGCCGCGACGAGCCGACTTCGTGGCACCACACCGCGCTGACATCGGGCACGCCAGCGTCGGCAAGGTTCTGCTTCAGCATCGCCGAACGCAGGATCGCGCGATAGCGGCCCATCTCGTCGGAGCCGCCGCCC
>CAZPMO010000085.1:11307-20158 GCA_964587515.1 uncultured Rhodospirillaceae bacterium
GGGCGCCACGCCCAGGATGATCGGGTCGTCGCGGTGATAAATCGTTTCGATCTCGAGCACCGGCTCGGGGTGCGCGCCGGACGCGTAATATCCCGTCCATTCGCCGAACGGCCCTTCGTTCTTGACCTTGCCCGGGTGAAGAAATCCCTCGATTGCGATCTCGGCGTCGGCCGGGAAGGGCAGGCCGGTCAATCGCCCCTCGACCACCTCGACCGGCTTGCCGCGGATGCCGCCGACGATGTCGTATTCGCACACGCCGCGCGGCGCCTCGGTGGAGCCCGCGAAGAAGCTCAGCGGCTCGCCGCCCAGCACCATCACCACCGGCATTTTCTCGCCGTGCGCGAAATATTTCTCGCGGTGCTGATAGCCGTGCTTGCCGGTCACCATGAACACGCCGACCGATTTACGATCGTGGATCATCGCGCGATAGGTGCCCACATTGACCCAGCCGTCCTCGGGGTCGCGCGTCACCGTGTAACATCCGGTGCCGATATAGCGCCCGCCATCCTTGTCGTGCCAGACCGGCGTCGGGAATTTGTCGAGGTCGATATCGTCGCCGGTCAGTACGTTCTCCAGGATCGGCCCGTCGGCCACCACCTTGTGGGGAACCGTCTTGCGGTCCTTCACGAAGGCCTCATGGCAGGCGTCCGATAGCTCGGTCTTGGAAAACGCGTCCGGAAAGCCCAGCGTCATGTTGCGCCGCGCGCCCGCGAACACGTTGATCAGGATGCGGTGGCCCGGCGCGCAGCCCGGCACCTGGTCGAACAGCACCGCCGGCCCGTCGTCGGCCTTGATGATGGTTTCGGCCGCCAGTCCGATATCCTCCTGCCACGACGCGCCGGATACATGGCGCAACTCGCCCAGCCGCTCGGCCTCCGCCAGCCAGCCCCGAAGATCGTCATAGGGCGGGGCGCACTTTAAATTGTGGCCTGAATAATCGCGTTCGCTCATGGCCGCCATTTAAGGCGCAATGGCGCGTCCGGTAAACGAGATTCGGGGAGGGCGGTTTCATGAACCGAGGCGGATGTTCAAGATTCGGCGATTTTATTGCGAATAAGACGCATTTGCATTTTATCCTAATTAACCTATGTTGTGCGAGGGAGCGAGGAAACAGTGAATATCAATGCCCGGAAAAAGGAGAGGCCAATGAGATATGCGAATTTGGGGAGCACCTTGAGATGGACCGTGGCCGCGACCGTGCTTTCGGTGTTGGCGGTACCGGCCGTTGCGCAAACCGCCGATCCGGCCGCCCTCACCGAGTTACGGCGCATGATCGCGGCTCAGCAAAAACAGATGACGGCCCAAGCGGCGGTCCTGGAGCGGCTTCGGCGCCGGGTCGAAACGCTGTCGCGGGTCGCCCGCGAAACGAAGGCGACGGCCGAGCGGGGCGCCACCGCCACGGTGACGACTGCGGCCGCGACGGGTAAGCCCGCAGACGCGAAGGCCGACCCGGATCGCATGTCCCTAGCCATTTCCGGGCAGGTGAACCGCGCGGTCCTACACATCGATGACGGCACCAATGGCGAAATCTTCCACGTCGACAACGATCATTCCTCGACGCGCCTCCGGCTGGTCGGCAAGGGCAGGCTCAGCGACGACCTCACGATCGGAGCGGAAATCGAGGTCCAGATGGAATCGAACTCGACCGGCTCGGTCAGCCAGGACGATAACGACAATGGTGTCGGCGGCACGAGCTTCACGGAACGCAAGCTGCAGGTGCTGGTCGATAGCAGGCGGTTCGGCAAGCTGTGGCTCGGTCAGGGAAGCACCGCTTCCGACAGCACGTCGCAGGTCGATCTCTCCGGCACCACGGTCATCGCTTATTCCAAGTCGCCCGAGGAATTGGCTGGCGGCGTCAAGTTCTTCAGCCCGTCGACGCGCGCCTTCGGTCCGGCGATCAAGAGCGTGTTTTCCAATTTCGACGGGCTCAGCCGCGACGATCGTATCCGTTACGACACCCCGAAGTTCGGCGGTTTCGGCCTGTCGGCGTCCCACGTGTCGGGTGGCGCCTATGATTTCGCGCTGCGCTACGCCGCCAAGTATGGCGCCTTCAAGACCGCCGCCGCGGTCGCGTTCGCTGATCCCGGATCGATCAGCGCCACGATCGAGAATCAGCATAACGGCTCGTTCTCGTTGTTGCACGACAGCGGCTTCAACGTGACTTTCGCCGCCGGTCACGCCGCGCCCGAACGCACTGGATCCGATCCGGTCTTCGCTTACGGCAAGCTCGGGTATATCGCCAGGTTCTTCGATATCGGCGAGACCGCGTTCGCCATCGACTTCACGCGCGCTGACAACATCGGCCAGGACGACGACGAGGCGACCTCGTTAGGGTTCGGCGCGGTGCAGAACCTCAAAAAGTTCGGAACCCAGTTCTATGCCGGCGTGCGCAACCACGGCCTCGACCGGACGGGCAGCGATTTCGACGACGTATTGACGACGCTCGCCGGCGCGCGGGTGAAGTTCTAGGAGAGGACCCGTACTGCCAGGAAACACGCCATGTCGAAAGCAATCATGCCACAATTGGCCATCGTCCTGCTTCTTTCCTTTCTGATTATCGGATGCGAAGGAGGCAAGCCATTCGATCCCCCAACAGCCGGGGAAATTCCGTCCGGCCCGGGTCTGTTTTCAGGCGAGGACGGCGAGTTCAAGCTTTACAGGAAATAGCGCCACGCGCCGTGGAGTGAAGCGCCGTATTGGTCGGGCGCGCCTTGACCTTGTAATCGGGGTGATCGCGTCCCATCGTGCCCGCCATTGGACTTCTCCAATGGGCGGTCGTAAACTCCGACATCTAATTATCTCCAGTGCTAAACGGTCGAAATGCCGACAGGGCGCGCCCAACGAAAACTCGCGGCGATTTTCGTGGCCGATGTTGTCGGCTATTCGCGGCTGATGGGCGCTGATGAAGAAGGCACGCTTTCCGCGCTGACCGCCCTTCGCAATGAGGTGATCGAGCCCGGCATCGCCGAACATCGCGGCCGAATAGTCAACACGACCGGGGATGGAATCCTCGCCGAATTCGCCAGCGTGGCGGACGCCGTGCAGTGCGCGATCGCGTTCCAAAAAGGCGTCGCGGCGCGCAACGCGGAAATACCGGAAGAGCGCAGAATCACGTTTCGCATTGGCGTGAACCTTGGCGATGTGATCGAGCAGGACGGCGATGTTTTCGGCGAGGGGGTAAATGTCGCGGCCCGGCTGGAGGGGTTGGCCGATCCCGGCGGCGTGCTGGTTTCCGGGGATGTCTGGCGTCAGCTCAAGGGCGAGCAGCGCGCCTCGTTCGAGGACGCCGGCGAACAACGGCTCAAAAATATCGCCGATCCGGTCCGCGCCTATCGTCTGGCTGGGAGTTCCGGGCCCGGTTCCGCGTCGCCCGACCACGCCCATGAAGACCGGCCAACGGTCGCGGTCCTGCCCTTCGACAACATGTCGGGCGATACCGAACAGGAATATTTCGCCGACGGCATTACGGAAGACATCATCACCGCGCTGTCCAAGCACCGCTGGCTCAAGGTCGTCGCGCGCAATACCACTTTCGGGTTCAAGGGCCAGTCTCCGGATGTCCGCCAGATCGCGACCCAGCTTGGCGCCGACTACATAGTCGAGGGCAGCGTGCGACGTGGCGGCGGAAGAGTGCGGGTCACCGCGCAGCTTATCGACGCGGAGCAGGGCGATCACTTGTGGGCGGAGCGTTACGATCGCGACCTGGAGGATATATTCGTGGTCCAGGACGAGATCACCGATACCATCGTCGGACGTATCGAGCCCGAACTCGGGGCCGCCGAACGGCATCGCGTCGCGCGAAAACCGCGAACGAACCTGCAGGCATGGGACTGCTTTCATCTGGGCATCGCCCATTTCTACAAATTCACCGCCGAGGACAATCTCGAAGCGCAATCGCTGTTCAAGCGCAGCGCGGAGCTCGATCCCGATTTCGGCGACGCCTACGCCTGGTGGTCCTATGCGGTCGTGTGCGGCATGATTTACTGGGATTCCGAGCCCGAGCAAGCGATGCTCGACGAAGCCATGGCGCCGGCGAACCGGGCGCTCGATATCGACGAACATAACGCCGTATTTTATGCCCTGAAGGCGCGCATCCATCTTGCCCGGTGTGAGTACGCGGCCGCTCTTTCCAGCAACGAATCGGCGATCAGGCTGAACCCGACTTTCGCCGTCGCCTACTGTGCGCTCGGCGATTCGCTCGCCTATGAAGGCCGATACGACGAAGCCATCGGCCAGTTCGAGCGGGCGATCTCGCTAAGTCCCAACGACCCGCAGCGTTGGGCCTTTCTCACCTACGGCGCGCTGGCGCTGATCTTCAAAGGCGATTTCGAAACCGCGCTGGAATGGGCCGAACGGGCCAGCGTGGTCCCCAACTGCCAGTACTGGACCACCGCGCACATGGCGGTGGCGCTCGCCCATCTCGATCGGCCGGACGAGGCCGCGCGCGCCGTCGCCAAGCTGCTCGCCGAAAAGCCCGGTTTCACGTGCTCCCTTGCGAAACGAAAGCTGTTCTACATAAAGCGGCCCGAACAATTGGAGATATATCTCGACGGTCTTCGCAAGGCGGGTCTGCCGGATTAGACGCCTGTTTTCGAGTCCATTGGACTCGCCACCGGGCGGGCCATAGAATTGCTCTCTCCGGGTCTGGAGAATTACGCTCAATGACCGATGAACGCACCAAACGCCGTCTTGCCGCGATCCTCGCGGCGGACGTGGTCGGCTATTCCGGATTGATGGAGACCGACGAGGCCGGCACGCTGGCCGGGCTCAAGGCGCTTCGCCGGGACGTGTTCGAGCCCAAGACCAAACAATTCGGGGGACGCATCTTCAAGACAACCGGCGACGGCGCGCTGGTCGAATTTTCGAGCGCCATCGACGCCGTCAACAGTGCGATTGCCGTGCAAAAGACAATTACCGAGGATCAGGGGATCAGGCTCCGAATCGGGATCAGCCTGGGCGATGTCATTGTCGAGGGCGATGACCTCTATGGCAACGGCGTGAATATAGCGGCGCGGATGGAGGCGTTGGCCGAACCCGGCGGCATCTGTATTTCCGCCAATGTCGGAGAACATCTGAAAGGCGGCGGCGACGTCGAGTTGGAGGATCTCGGCGCCTGCGAGGTGAAGAATATCGCCGAGCCCGCCAATGTTTTTCGCGTTCTCCTGGCGCCCCGTTCCGCCCCACCGTCGGTCTCTCTCAGTGATCAGGAAATCCGGTTCTGCACCGCGCCCGATGGAACGCGTATTGCATATTCGGTACTCGGCGCGGGGACACCGGTCGTCATCGTGACCAACTGGCTGACACATCTTGAACTCGATTGGAAAATGCCGGTGCGTCAGGCGCTGATCGAGATGCTTGCGTCCAATCATCTGGTGGTGCGTTACGATGCGCGCGGCAACGGGCTTTCGGACTGGGAAGTGGACGACATCTCTTTCGAGGCCTCGGTCGGCGATCTGACCGCGGTTGTCGACGCTGTCGGTCTCGATCGTTTCGCGCTGATCGGGCAGTCACAAGGCGCGGCGGTCGCGGCCGCCTATGCGGCGCGCCATCCCGATCAGGTTACTCATCTTTCCCTTTATGGCGGTTATGCAAGGGGTCGCCGCATGAGGGGATCCGAGGGGCAGATCGCGGAGAGCGAGGCCTTTGTTACGATGATTCGCGAAGGTTGGGGTAAGGACACGGACGCCTATGTGCGGATGTTCGGATCCTTTTTCATGCCCGACGCCGATGCCGACCAACTCGCCGGCTTTACCTATCTCCCGCGGACCGCGACGCCACCGGAAAACGCGGCCCGCATCCAGCTTGCCATCGACAATATCGATATCTCCGACGAGTTGGCCGGTGTCGTCGCGCCCACCCTGGTTCTCCATGTGCGTGGCGATGCGAGAGCGCCGTTCGAAGAAGGGCGTCGAATGGCCGCCGCGATTCCCGGCGCGCGCTTCGTCCTCCTGGAGGGGCGCAACCACGCAATGTTAGCCGGGGAACCCGCACTCCAGCGCTATCTGGATGAAATCGACGCATTCCTGCGCGACTGAAGCGTCGGGCTTTCTCCAATCGGCTGCGCCCCTTTGCCGCGTGGACAAATTCGGGTGGTTGGGCGTAAATACCAGCTGAAATTGCCAAAACGGCGGAGAGTGGAGAACAGCCATGGCCGGAATTAGCGGACCGTTGAACGTCGCGGATTTTATCGACGACCGCGCCGATGAGGGCATGTTCCGCATTCGCCGCGCCGCCTTCCATGACGAGGCGGTGTTCGAAGCGGAAATGGAGGCGGTGTTCGAGCGCAACTGGTCGTTCCTCTGCCACGAAAGCCAGATTCCGAACGCCGGCGATTATTTCGCGACCCATATCGGCCGCCAGCCGGTTTTCGCGCACCGCCAGGAAGACGGCTCGGTGCGCGCCTTCGTCAATGCGTGTTCCCATCGCGGCGCGGTCCTGACGCCGCTGAAAAAGGGCAATGCCAAGGTGCTGACCTGCCGCTTTCACGGCTGGTCGTTCAATTGCGACGGCCGATGCGTGCGCATCAAGAACCAGGAGGCCGGATTTCCGGGCGACGATTTCGACCGGGCCCATTACGATCTCAAGGCGCTGCCCCTAGTGGGCGAATATCGCGGCTTCATCTTCGGCGCGCTGAGACCGGACGCGCCGTCGCTGGAAACCCATCTCGGCGAATCGCGATTCTTCATGGATTTCTTCGCCGATCAATCGCCCGACGGCGTGGAGGTGCTGCCCGGCTCGCAGACCTATGTCTGCGATCACAACTGGAAGCTCCAGGCCGAAAACGTGACCGACGGCTATCATGTCGGCACCGTGCACCGAAACTTCATGACCACCATGCTGGCGCGCGAGGCGCGCGACGGCACTGAGGGGCTGCTGCGCACCGAAACCGGGCGCATCAAGGGCAATGTCGCCAACGGATCCTACTATCTCGGCGGCGGCCATACGGTGCTGTGGGCTGACCGCGCCAGCCCCGACGCCGCGCCCTTGTATCCCGCGACCGAACGGATCGAGCGCGATTTTTCGGCGGCCCGGGCGCACTGGATGCTCAAGCGCGGGCGCAACATTCTTGTGTTCCCCAACATGGTGCTGAACGATCTCGCCTCGACCCATATGCGCACCCACCGGGCGCTGTCGCCGACCCGGACCGAGATCACCATCTGGTGCATCGCGCCGCGCGGCGAGCCGGCCGAGGCGCGCAACGCGCGGCTGCGCAAGTTCGAGGATTTCTTTTTGGTCACCGGGCTGGCCACGTCCGACGACGTGGTCTCACTCGATACCGCCCAGGCCGGGTTCTTCGGCGCGGAAGCCGGCTGGAACGAATATAACCGCGGCATTACGGAGATCGCCCAGGGCGCCGACGAAGAAGCCGTGAAGCTTGGCATGAACCCGGCTCTTTCAAGCTCGAGTTGGGATCACGAGGCCTCCATGATCGGGTTCTACCGCCACTGGCGTGCCCTGCTTGAAGGGCTCGAACAGTCGGCGGTCGCGGCGGAATAGGCGACGGCGGTACAAATGCCTCCCGTCGTCCTCCGTTGACAAGATGGGCTCCGGTTCCTACACCCCCCGTAAATGACTGATACTCTTCGCATCGCGCTGGCGCAGCTCAACCCGACGGTGGGCGACGTGATCGGCAATGTCGAGCGGCTGCGCGCGGCGCGCGCCGAGGCGGCCGCGCTCGGTGCCGATCTGGTGGTGACTTCCGAACTCGTCGTGTCCGGCTATCCGCCGGAGGATCTGGTGGTACGCCCGGTGTTTCAGGAGACCGTCAAGCGCGAGGTCGACGCCCTGGCCGCCGAGACCGAGGACGGCGGACCCGGCATGCTGATCGGCGCGCCCTGGGTCGAGGACGGGCGGCTCTACAACGCCACCTTGCTGGTCGAGGGCGGCGCGGTGACGGCGGTGCGGCTGAAGCACGATCTGCCCAATTACGGCGTGTTCGACGAAAAGCGCGTATTCGACGCCGGGCCCCTGCCGGGGCCGGTAAATTTCCGGGGCGTGCGGCTCGGCGTGATGGTGTGCGAGGACATGTGGCGCGGCGACGTCACCGAATGTCTGGAGGAATCGGGGGCCGAGATTTTGGTGGTCATCAACGGCTCGCCCTATGAAATGGACAAGCAGGACCAGCGCCTCAATCTCGCGGTCGCGCGGGTCACCGAATCCCATCTGCCGCTGATCTACGTCAACCAGGTCGGCGGCCAGGACGAACTGGTGTTCGACGGCGGCTCGTTCGTGCTGAACCGCGATTGCGCGCTGCGCGCCGAAGCGGCGAGCTGGCGCGAACATGTGATCGCCACCGACTGGACGCGTGGCGACGAGGGCTGGGCCTGCGCCGCCACCGATTGCATCGCCGCGCCCGAAGGCGACGAATCCGTTTACGCGGCGATGGTGCTGGGCCTGCGTGATTATGTGCGCAAGAACGGCTTTCCCGGCGTGATCATCGGGCTTTCCGGAGGTATCGATTCGGCGCTGACCGCGGCGGTCGCGGTCGATGCGCTGGGGCCCGAGCATGTCGGTTGCGTGATGATGCCGTCGCCTTATACGTCGCGGGAAAGCCTCGAGGACGCGGCCGCGATCGCGACTCTTCTCGGCGTGCGTCTCGACGAGATCAATATCGGCCCCGCGATGGACGCTTTCGATGTGATGCTCAAGCCCAGTTTCGGGAACCTGCCGCCCGATACCACGGAAGAAAACATTCAGGCGCGCTCGCGCGGCCTGACCCTGATGGCGCTTTCCAACAAGACCGGCGCCATGGTGGTCTCGACCGGCAACAAATCCGAGATGTCGGTCGGCTACGCGACGCTCTACGGCGATATGTGCGGCGGCTATTCGGTTCTCAAGGACGTCTACAAGA
>CAZPMO010000086.1:0-19883 GCA_964587515.1 uncultured Rhodospirillaceae bacterium
ACGGGCCAGCGCGATGCTGCGCACCATGAAAAGACCGCCGCCGGCCAATGCGCCGGCCAGATAGATATATCCCATGCCGAAACCCAGAGGCAGCAGGGACAACAGGACCAGCACGAAGGTGTGGACGAGAATGATCCGCGCCGCCGCCACATCGCCGACGATCACCGGCAGCATCGGCACCCGCGCCACCGCATAGTCCTTGTGATAGGCCATCGCCAGGCTCCAGAAATGAGGCGGAGTCCACAGGAAAAGGACGACGGCGAGAATGATCGACGCCGGGGCGAGGTCGGGGGTGATCGCGGCGGCGCCCGCGAGGACCGCGAAGCTGCCGGCGAGGCCCCCGACGACGATGTTCCAGACGCTGCGCTGCTTGAGCCAGAGCGTATAGACGACGCCATAAACAAAGGCCCCCAGGAAGACGTAGAGCGCGACATGGCCGTTCAGGAGCCAGGCCGCGCCGCCCACCGCCACGGCGGCGATCAGGCCGATGCAGGTGAGCCATTTCCAGCCGGACTGATAGACGCCGGTGACGAACGGCCGGTTGCGGGTCCTGGGCATACGCGCGTCGAGATCGCGTTCGGCGTATTGATTGAACGCGCCGGCGGCGGCCGACGACAGAAATACCGCCAGCACGAGAACGCCGAACTTCCAGAATGGCAGGGAAGCGCCGGGCGTCGTCGCCATCCCGGCGACGGCGCACAATGCGATGCTCGTTCCGATCCGCAATTTGAATACGTCGGAGAATTGTCTAAGGGTCTTGGACATTGAATCAACCACCATCCCACACGCACTACGGCATCTGTTTTTATAAGGCGCCGCCAAGCCTCCCCGGCTCGGTCGCGACTGTAACACGACGGAAGTATCAGCGCGAGAGCGGCCGACGCCGGGATCGTCCGTCGAACGGTTTTATTGAACCCTCGACGATCAATTCGGGCGGTATCGAATCGGGGTGGCCGCAAAAATTCGGCATAAGATCGCCCGAAATGGGTACTTAACATGGATTCCGCGCTGGACCCTGAGAAGCTGTTTCTCTACATTGAAATTCACACCCCCCCCCGATCCGTGGGAGAAGAAGGCATGGTCACCGCGATCATTTTAGTGCTCGTTGCACTTGGTACAGTAGTTTTTCATTTCGCAAGCCCCTGGTGGTGGACACCGATCGCATCCAACTGGCGATTTATCGACGACACCATCGTCTTGACGTTCTGGATCACCGGCGTGGTTTTCGTCGTGGTTATCCTCTTCACGGCGTATTGCGTGGTCAAATTCCGCTACCGTCCGGAAAACCGGTCCGAGTACGAACCGGAGAGCAAAAAGCTCGAGTGGTGGCTCTCCGGTCTGACCGCGGTCGGCGTCGCCGGCATGCTGGCTCCGGGCCTGATCGTTTGGAATCAGTTCGTCTCCGTTCCGGAAGACGCTTCACGGATCGAGGTCCTTGGCCAGCAATGGCAGTGGACTTATCGGTTCCCCGGCAAGGACGGCAAGCTGGGGACCAGTAGTGTCCGGCATATCTCGGACGACAATCCGTTCGGCGTGAATCCCAAGGATCCCAACGGCCGCGACGACGTGCTGGTAAACGACAGCGAGTTGCACATCCCCATCGGAAAACCGATCAAGGTATTGCTGCGCTCGATCGATGTCCTGCACGATTTCTATGTCCCCGAATTCCGAGCCAAGATGGATTTGGTGCCCGGCGCGGTCACTTATTTCTGGTTCACGCCGATCAGGACCGGAACGTTCGACATAATGTGTTTCGAGCTGTGTGGCGTCGGGCACCATGCAATGCGCGGCCTTGTCGTGGTCGAGGAGGAGAAAGCCTTCAACAAGTGGCTGAAGGAACAGGAAACTTTCGCGCAATCGATGGCGCGCGCCGGCAAAGGGCCGGGTGATGCCATGAAACTGGTCTCGAGCGAGCGCCCGGCCGACCCGGCGGCGCGAAATGCCGCGCGATGAAACTACGACCGACCAAATCTCAAATCTAGAATAAAGAGAGTTTACCGATGGCTGATGTCTCAACCACCCATCCCTCGGATGTTCCGGCGGCCGAAACGGAGGAAATGGACCTTTACCATGCCCACAGTTGGGTTACGAAGTGGGTCTTTTCCCAGGACGCCAAAGTTATCGCCATCCAGTACTCATTCACGGCGATCGCGATCGGTTTGGTCGCCCTGGTGCTGTCGTGGATGATGCGGTTGCAGCTCGGGTTCCCGGAATCCATGACTTTCTTCGAACCCGCCGCGTATTATCAGTTCATCACCATGCACGGCATGATCATGGTGATCTATCTGCTGACCGCGTTGTTCCTGGGAGGCTTCGGCAACTACCTGATTCCGCTGATGGTCGGCGCCCGCGACATGGTCTTTCCCTATGTGAACATGCTGAGCTACTGGGTCTATCTGCTCGCGGTTCTGATTTTGGTGGCGAGCTTTTTCGCGCCGGGCGGACCAACCGGCGCGGGCTGGACCCTGTATCCGCCGCAAGCCATTCTTCCCACCACGCCGGGGGCAACCGGCGGAATCATAATGATGCTCGTTTCGCTGGCCCTGTTCATCGTCGGGTTCACCATGGGTGGCCTGAACTACGTGGTGACCGTGCTGCAGGCGCGCACGCGCGGCATGTCGCTGATGCGCATGCCGTTGACCATATGGGGCATTTTTGTCGCTACGGTTCTGGCACTGTTGGCATTTCCCGCTTTGTTCGTCGGCGCGGTGATGATGACCTTGGACAGTGTGATCGGAACCAGTTTTTTCATGCCGCTGATCGTGGTGCAGGGCGAGACGCTCGATTTCGGCGGCGGCAGCCCGCTTTTGTTCCAGCATTTATTCTGGTTCTTCGGGCACCCCGAGGTCTACATCGTCGCCTTGCCGGCATTCGGCATCGTGTCCGATTTGCTGAGCGTTCACGCCAGGCGCCACATTTTCGGCTATCGGATGATGGTCTGGGCGATCATCGCTATCGGCGGACTCAGCTTCATCGTGTGGGCCCATCATATGTATGTCAGCGGCATGCACCCCTATTTCGGGTTTTTCTTCGCGACAACCACGTTGATCATCGCCGTTCCCACCGCGCTCAAGGTCTATAACTGGACGTTGACCCTGTGGAAAGCCAACATCAAGCTCACGCTTCCGATGCTGTTCTCGCTCGGTTTCATCGTTACATTCGTGAACGGCGGCATCACCGGCTTATTCCTCGGCAACGTCGTGGTGGATGTTCCGCTGTCCGACACCATGTTCGTGGTCGCTCACTTCCACATGGTGATGGGCGTGGCACCGCTACTGGTGATTTTCGGCGCGATATACCATTGGTACCCGTTGATCACCGGGCGCATGCTGCATTATGGGATGGGGCAGTTCCATTTCTGGGTCACGTTCATCGGCGCCTATGCGATCTTCCTGCCGCTCCATTATTTGGGCCTTCTGGGCGTGCCCCGGCGTTACTTCGAGATGACCGGCACCACGTTTATTCCGGACTCCGCCCAGACCCTCAACGCCTTCGTCACCGTGGTGGTATTGATCGTGGGCGTCGCCCAGATCGTGTTCTTCTACAATGTTTTCCGGAGCATGGGAAAAGGCGAGGTCGCCAAACCGAACCCGTGGGACGCCTGCAGTCTCGAGTGGCAAACACCGGAAATGCCGCCCGGGCACGGGAATTTTGGCGAAAACCTGCCGTTGGTTTATCGCTGGGCCTATGATTATGGCGTGCCGGAGGCCAAGGACGACTTCATACCCCAAAACGTCCCGCCCGATCAGGTCGCAGGTTCGGGAACCCGGGAAGCCTGAACGTGGAAGTCATCCATGAAATAACCCGGAAACCCTGGTTACCGGTAGAGGGTGAGCCCGCCGAATTCGATAGCGGAAGGTCCTTTCCCTTACCTGTTCAGAGACTTGGCCTGCGGGTATTCCTGGCTGTTGTCACGGTGCTGTTTTCGCTGGTGGTCGTCATTTACAGCGACCGGATGGCCCTGCCCGACTGGCGCCCGTTGCACGAGCCCTGGACGCTTTGGCTGAACACGGGCCTGCTGATCCTGGCCAGCGTGGCATTCCATTGGGCCCAGAAAAACGCGCGCGAGGGAAAGATCGCGGGCGTGCGTACCGGCATGCATGCAGGCGGCGTACTGACGCTGGCATTCCTGATCGGCCAGCTCTGGGTGGCGCAACAACTTTCCGCCATGGGCTATTACGCGTCTGGGAGTCCGGCCGTCGCGTTCCTATATATGATGAGCACCATGCACGGGCTGCACTTAATGGGCGGTCTGGTGGCGTGGTACAGGGCTGTCGCCCGGATGTGGCGCGGCGAAGACACCGATGAGTTATTGCTGAGCGTCGAGTTATGCACCAGCTACTGGCACTATCTGCTCGGAATCTGGCTGGTCCTATTCAGTCTGTTGATGTTGACGTAAAGAGGGCAAGAAGAAAATGGCGGAATCTACCATGACAACTGCTGGCTCCAGGCCCGATGGAATGAAGGGCGTCGTCGCCGACTGGGGCTCTGACCAACGGGCATTCAAGAATGTCTCTTGGGGCAAGGCGATGATGTGGATCTTCCTGCTCAGCGATACATTCATCTTCAGCTGCTTCCTGCTTTCCTACATGACGGTGCGGATGTCCACGACGGTGCCGTGGCCGAACCCGAGCGAAGTCTTCGCCTTGTCGTTCGGCGGAGAACCGATCCCGCTCATCCTTATCGCCATAATGACCTTCATCCTGATCACTAGCAGCGGGACGATGGTTCTGGCCGTCAATTACGGTTATCGAAAGGACCGCGGAAAAACCGCGCTCCTTTTGATCATCACGGCGCTGTTCGGCGCAAGCTTCGTGGGCATGCAGGCCTTCGAATGGACCAAACTCATTGAAGATGGAGTCCGACCCTGGGGCAATCCGATGGGCGCGGCGCAATTCGGTTCAACATTTTTCATGATTACCGGATTCCACGGCTTTCATGTGTCCGTCGGCGTGCTGTTTCTGTTTCTAATTGCCCATAAGGTTTGGCGTGGCGATTACGACACCGAGAAACGGGGATTTTTCACCAGCAGGAAGGGACGATACGAAATCGTTGAGACGATGGGCCTATACTGGCATTTCGTCGACCTGGTGTGGGTATTCATCTTCGCATTCTTCTATCTTTGGTAAGGGTTGAGCATGGCAGACGCAACAACGCACGAAGAAGGCCAACAACATCCGCTTGGCATCTATATCAAGATCTGGGCATGGCTGTTCGTCATCAGTACGTTTTCGTACTTGGTCGATTATTTCCAATTCGAAGGGTATCTCCGGTGGACCCTGATCATCATATTCATGCTGGCGAAGGCGGGACTGATCGTCGCCGTGTTCATGCATATGGTTTGGGAAAGATTGGCGCTCGTTTACGCCATTTTATTACCGCCGGTGTTTTTGCTGGTATTCGTGGCGATCATGTCACTGGAATCGGACTACACTCTCCTTTCCCGGATGACCTTCTTCAATCTTTAAACTTGGGATCACGGCCTCGGTTTAAATCACCGGGATACGGTATCGGGCCGGCTGTTCATTCAGCCGGCCCAAACCGTTTCGGAATAGGAGTTTTCATGTCATGAGCCCAGGCATCCGATCCGCAATCCTGGCCATCGTATGCGGCATGATGGCTGCATCATTTTTGCACGTTCGCGGCATCGTGGATCTGAGTTTCGGATTCCCTCAAGGCGGCGTCGCCGAGGGGGCGATGATGGCGCTGACCGGCGGAATTGGCGGTTTTGCGATCCTGGCCGCGTTCCGCTTGCTGAGAAATCTGGCGAACCGCGTCACGAAAAAATAGCGAATAATTCGTTGCGGGGCAGCCCCGCTTCAAGAATCTCCGGCATCACTGATTTCATTGGCGCCGTCGAGCCGCGCCTTTCGCTTTTGCAGCGCTTCCGACCCACATAAATGAGCCCCACCAGTATCCCCGCGCCCACCATGATCAGTACCGCATTGCCGGCCCCGGAACTTCCGGTGTCGGACCCGCCATGGGCCAACGCATACGAAATCAACATCCATCCCTCCGATTACGGTCCAACGGATTTTACCGCGCGGACGGAAGTATGGCGAGTGCTCGCAGGCGATTGACGCAAATCTCACACCGGGCAATGGCCGATTTGACCAATCCCGGGAGATCAGGAGATCGCGGCCTCGCGCTCCACGGCGACATTCTTCATCTCGGGCTCGTTCGCGTACCGAGCATTTTGACGAATTTCGCCTTCGTAGCGAATGATCTCGTCTTTATAGACTTTTGCGTCCGCGAAACGCCCGATCTCGAACACGATACTTCTGATGAGATCCATAAGGGGGGACGCAGATCGGTTGGCCGACCTGTTACTTGAACCCGTTTGTTCCATGACACGCTCCTACTACTCAACGACCTACTGTGACAACGCAAACCCGGCCAAATTCGCCCGCGAATGATCGCGGTCGGCAATATACTGATAAGAATTTGTTAAATTAGGATCAATGATCGGATCACGGTCGGCGCCGTAGCGTGAATAATCCTGGCCCGTATCAACCGTAATACGGCCTCGGCCGAAATTACGGTAGGCATAGTTTCCTTGAATCAGAAGAAGATAGCTTCAAGAGGACTAACAGCCCCGATTTGGCGACCGAATCGGCGATCATTCCAAAAGGGTCACATAGACACCGATTAAACCCAGCACCAAGACACTTACGCCAATGATCGTCGCCACCATTCCTACTTTTTTCACATCGTCAGTATTTCCCGACATACCACCAGAACCCTTTCATTATTAGACTCAGCAAGCGCGTTGGACGATTTATTCAGTGATTCAAGCCCGACTTCCCGTCCGCGCGCTAGTTGTCTCGAGGAAGCCGACTTACCAATTTATACGTGGCGACGAAAATCCCGGCGACGACGAGAATCCCAAGGAGGGTCAACAAAATTCCCGCTATCATGGCCTTTGATTTCCCGGTTCGACATTCGCAGGCGATTGACGGGTCTTGGACATCGGGCCGATGAGTTGACGCAATCGACCGACCGACGCGATTGTAACGCGCCGCGAATAAATAAAAAAGCCAAGAAACGCCCAGTTTGCTCTCAACTCTCGATCAATATGGCGCTGTCGCGGCCAAAGCCGGCAATCGACGCTAAACGGCGGAGAACTTTCGAATCGCCGAACTTCAATGGCGTTGCTTTCGGATTCAAATTAGGCGATCTTGTGAAGGATCGATCGATTGTTTGAACGTACGGAACCAACCAGGGAGTTCTCTGATGAGAAACTGGATTCTGGGCTCGGTGACGGCAGTGATGGGGATCGGCGGACTTTATGTCTCCTCCCACGCGGGATTCGGTGTCGCCTATTACGGTGGCCTGCTGTTTTTCTTATTCTCGGTATTTTTCATATTCATGCTCATCAACGTCGGCTACGACAATGTCGGCGAAACGACTTCCATGAGCGAATTCAACGCGTTCTACGGCAAGGTTACAGCTTACCTGAAGCCCGCGCCGGCGACGGCTTCGCCTAGCGAAATCACCGTGCGCTCGATCGGCGCCGCGGATTTAAGGGAAGCTTTGGCCCGGGGCTATTCCGACTTCATGGTGCGGCCGACCCATCTGTTTTTCCTCTGCGCGGTTTATCCGGTCGTCGGTCTTATTTTCGCGCGGCTTACTTTCGGCTACGACGTATTGCCGGTCCTGTTCCCGCTGGTATCGGGATTCGCCATCATCGGCCCCCTGGCCGCCACCGGCCTCTACGAATTGAGCCGGCGCCGCGAGCAGGGCCTCGATTTCTCCTGGTGGCACGTGTTCGACGTCCTCCACTGCCCGTCCATACGCTCCATCGTCGTGCTCGGCCTGATCCTGGCGCTGATATTCGCCGCCTGGCTGTTCGCGGCCCAGATGATCTTCGGGATATTTTTCGGGGACTGGACACCGGCCTCGATCTCGGAATTCACGAGTCGGGTTTTCACCACGCCCGAGGGTTGGAAACTCATCGTCGTGGGTTGCGGGGTGGGCTTCGGCTTCGCCGTCGTTTCCATGGTGCTCAGCGTGTTCGCGTTGCCGATGCTTCTGGACAGCAATGTCGGCGTGTTGACGGCGATCGACACCTCGATCCGGGGGGTTCTCGCCAATCCGAAGACCATCGCGGTCTGGGGCGTCATCGTCGTCGTCGCGTTGATTCTCGGCTCAATCCCCCTGTTCATGGGCCTCGCGGTGGTGCTGCCGGTCCTCGGACACGCCACCTGGCATCTCTACCGCAAGGTCGTCGAACACTGACGCGCCGGTAGATTGTCGTCACGCAACGGAAAACGGCGGCTCCCCGAAGAGAGCCGCCGTTTCATTACTCGTTACCTGACAGAGATCAGGCGGCGCGCTTGCGGCGCCTATAACCGAGACCGGCGAGGCCAAGGCCAAAGATCGCCATGGTGGCGGGCTCAGGGACGTGAAGGGTGACTTCCTGGTAGCCTATTCCTTTGTCGCAGCAATTCACTCCGCCGCCCCAATCCACCGAGATATCGATCGAGCCGTTGGCGGTAATCGCGGTCATGTCCGCGGCACCGATGGAAATCGTCCGGCTCCACTCGACAACATTAGAGTCTATCTGATTGTTGACCACGCTGCCGGCGCTCTCGTCTGTAATATTAGTTTCACCGACGACGCCTTCGATATCCCAGTCCAGATCCTCATTGGATTGTCCGCCGTCGAAATCGCCGCGCATGTGAAGAATCAGTTCTCCACCTATGCCCGCTGTGGGTGCGATGACGAAATTAAACGAAAAGACTTGGCCATTAGTCGTCCAGGTCTGTTTTTCGTTGAAAATGACTCCGGCTTGGGCCGAGGTAGCCGCGATCATGGTGACCGATGCAACCGCAAGGGCCGATAGTTTGGTTTTGATAGACATTGTCTCTCCACTACTTTGCAATCGAGTACTTGTGGTGTGTGCACACCCCCCGTTGCAGGGTTTCAGCAGGCGACGCAACCATTGCCACCGCCCGATGATATCAATGCAAGAACCGTGCCAACCGGGTTAACGTCCGGATTCCTCGCCGCTCCAGGGTTAACGGTTTTCGTGGTGTAAAGAATTCCGACAGTTTTCACACGATCCCGTGAAAGGCTCTAAATTTCTTCGGCATGCCGCTCGCGAAATGCTGGCGAACCTTTCCACAAATGAAAACGGCGGCTCTCCGAAGAGAACCGCCGTTCCAATGACATATTGATCAGCGAGATTAAGCAGCCCGTCTGCGTCGGGCGAAACCGAGACCCGCGAGTCAGAGACCGAAGATGGCGAGAGCCGCCGGCTCCGAAACCTTGGAAATGCTCAGTTTATATTTATGTTCTCCTGAAAAATTCAACCAGGCGTCGACCTGCACGGCGTACTGTCCCATGGAGGGAATCGCGTAAAGGATCGACTGATCCGAGAACGGGCATCCATCGCCAATGTCGCAGTTGCTCGACTGGGCGACTTTAATGATCTCTCCGCCACCGGTCGAATCGCCGACTTGGAGCGCGTCGTCAACGACTTCGTAAAGCCACAGATAGCTGCCGTTCGGAAATTCGGTCTCGAGATCGATCAGGACAGTCTCACCCGCCCAGGCATCAAAGGTATACCAGGGGTGATCGGATCCCGATTGGACGTAGCTACCGGAATAAACTCCGAATCCGTCGCCATCGATGGCGTCGCCGACCGCCGCGGTCCCATGATCGGCCAGGGCGATGGAGGACTGGACAGTCGCGGCAATCGCCACGGCAGCGATTATGGAGAGTAGCGATTTCAATCGCGTAATTTTCACAGTTGAATTCCTTTCGTTCGAAAAAAACGTTCGTACAATCCTCGGATCAGGCCGAACGCTTTGGTTCATCAAGCGCTCCAGATCGTGAACTCCGGAGTTTCGTTCATCGTGGTGTAATCAATGCAAGAACCATGCCAACCGGGTTAACGCTGGGATTCCGCGCCGCTACATGGTTAACGGTTTTCGCGATGTAAAGATTTCCGACAGTTTTAGTGGTTAATCAGAGGAGGCCGTCAAATCCACCCCACCCTATTCGCCATGCGCGGCGCGCCAGGCGCGGGCGCGGCGGTGGGCTTTGGCGAGTTGGGCCGGCGAAAGGCGTTGGGCGATCATGTCGCGGACCGCGGCGGCGCGGGCGAAGCCGGCCTCATGGGACAGCGCGTACCACATATGGGCCCGCGCCAGGTCGGGCGCGACGCCGAGCCCGAGGTGATACATCACCGCCATATTGAAGCGCCCGGCGCCATGGCCTTGTTCGGCCGCCTTGAGATACCAGGCGAGCGCCGCCGCGTTGTCCTTGGCCACCCCGTCGCCGGTGCGGTAGGCGTCGCCCAGCGCCGATAACGCGTCCCCGTTGCCCTGGGCGGCGGCCTTGCGGAACCAGGCGAGCGCCTGGTGGTTGAACCAGCGCGTCGGGTTGGCGCTGGCCTCGGGCGGCGCCCGGTCATCGACCGCGAAGAGACCGTACATCATCCCCACGATGTATTGCCCGTCCGCCAGCCCGGCCTCGGCCAGGGGGCGGCATTCGCGGTTCGTCGTCTTCATGTCGTCATTGATGAAAGCCGTCCTGCACGCGGCGATATCGGCCCGCGCCGGGCTCGCGAGTAAAACCATCACGATGACGATGAGCAGACGCCGCATGGGAGGTCCCTCCGCTCAGCCGTTTTCCAGTACGTGGTCGGCGACGAAAGGATTGGAGCGGCGTTCGTCGCCGAAGGTGGAGAGTGCGCCGTGGCCGGGCACGAAGGTCACGTCGTCGCCGAGCGGCCACAGCTTCTCGCGGATGGAGCGGATCAGCGTCGCGTGATCGCCACGCGGGAAATCGGTGCGCCCGATCGATCCCTGGAACAGCACGTCGCCAACCAGCGCGAGACGCGCGCCCGCGTGATGGAACACCACATGGCCGGGCGTATGGCCGGGGCAGTGCAGCACGTCGAGCTCGACGTCGCCGAAGCTCACCGTGTCGCCCGCCGCCAGCCAGCGCGCCGGCGTGAAGGGCCGCGCGTCGGCCAGGCCGAATTCCCCGCCCTGGCGGGCCAGCTGCTCCAGCCAGAACGAATCCTCTTCATGGGGGCCCTCGATGGGGACGCCGAGCCTCTCCGCCAGTTCCGCCGCGCCGCCGGCATGATCGATATGGCCGTGGGTGATCAGGACACGCTCGATCTCGACCCCCTGCTCCGCCGCCGCGCTTGTGATCAGATCGAGATCGCCGCCGGGATCGACCACCGCGGCGCGCAGCGTCGCGACGCACCAGATCAGGGTGCAGTTCTGCTGGAACGGGGTAACCGGAATGATGGCGGCGTTGAGCGGGCTGTCCATGGGCCGCATTTTAACGGCGCAAAATTTTGACGCCAGCGCTCAGTCGGCGAACATGGCGTCGAGCTCGTCGCGCTTGACCGTGGGCATGGAGCCGTTGATCACCGCGCCCGCGATTTCCACCAGCCGCTGAAGATCATGCGAGGCGCGCGTGGCGGCGATGCGGATCGCGCCGTCGTCTCCGCCCTCCAGCACCGAAGCGATGCGCCCGATGCTGACCTCCACCAGCCGGTTGATCTCGGAAATCATTTCCTCCAGCCGGTCGCGATAAGCCGCCGGCGCGTGATCATACGCTTCGACCGCGAGGTCCTTGTCCGAAAAGGCGCTGTCGGCGAAATGCTGCTGATAGGTTTTGGGCTGCCACTCGCGGACGTCGTCGAGGCATTCGGGCATGTCGGCGACCATGTCAATCAACATCACCACCTCGTTGAAATGATTGAGATAGTCAGTCGCCAGCAGGCTGGTCGCGTTAATGTTTGTGCCGTCGAGGCGCGCCCGCCACGCGGCAAGATCATCGGTCTCGGCTACATCCATCGGGTGGTTCCGTCGGTCTTCGCGATCGATACCTAGCCATAAGTATTGGCCCGACCCTATGCTATGTCGCAATGATTAACGAGGTCTTTCAGCCGTGCCGCGCCACCGGCCCCTCGCCCGCGCGATTGAGACGGATCTCGATTTCGCGCCCGGCGCAGCGCGAACAGCGCAGCCGCGCGGCAAGATCCGGCACCGCGAAATCATAGCCGAGCCGGCCGGCCAGCACCGCCGGATCGAGGCGCGCCGCGTGGCCACAGGCGCGGCATGAAACCAGCAGTCCCAAACCGTCACGCATTACATCGCCGAGAACGGCCGGTGTCGGGGTTGGCGGCGAGTCCGTCATGAGAACAAATTGAGAACAAATATCCGTCACGTCAAGCCGCAAATCACCTCCCCGTCCCGCCGGGACCCAAATCGTCAAGGTCTGCGCGGGCTTTTGAGCATATCCGGACGCTTCCCCTCGTCATCACCCCATGCCAACATGCGGTCATGACCGCCCCCGTCGATCTCGCCCCCGCCTATACCAGCTTCTGGTCGGGCCGCTTCAAACCGGCTCTGGCCCACTGCAACGCGGTCCTGAAGCAGCGCCCCAACGACGCCGCCGCGCTGCACCTCAAGGGCATGGCGCTTTTCCAGCTGGGCCGCGCCAGGGACGCAATCCGCGCCGTGGAACGCGCCGTGGCGGCGGCGCCGGGCGACGCGGCGGCGATCGGCAATCTCGGGCGCATGCTGGTGACGACACGGCGTTCGAACGCGCCGAGGAATGTTTCCGCAAGGCGGCCGACCTCAATCCCGCGGCGGTCCAGGAGCATGCGGCGCTGGGCAATCTGCTGTGCCTGCTGGGCCGCCTCGGCGAAGCGGCGGACGCTTGCGGGCGCGCCCTCGAACTCGCGCCCGCCGACGGGCTCGCCAACCTCAACATGGGGGTGATCCGTTTCGAGCAGGGAAGCTTCGACGAGGCGGTCGTCCATTTCGAGGCCGCGTTGCGGGCCGATCCCGGCAATGTCGATGCCCGCGCCAATATCGGCTTCATCCGGCTCGCCGAGGGCCGGCGCGGCGAGGCGCTGGCGGCGTTCGACCAGGCGCTGGCGGCGGCGCCCGATCACGTGCGGGCGCGGACGGGGCGCGCCCGCACCCTGTTCGAACAGGGCGAGGAGGAAGACGCCATCGCGGCATTCCGAGCGGCGCTGGCCCTCGATCCCCGCGATCCGGAGACGAATTTTCAACTCGGCGTCGCCGAAGCCAGGCGCGGTGACGATACGACCGGCGAAAAGCTGATCGGCCGGGCGCTGGCGCTCGATCCCGCCATGTTCAAGGCGCGCTGGAAAGCCGCGCTGCTGCTGCCGCGTATCTACGACTCCAGCGATCATGTGGAAGCGAGCCGCGCGCGCTGGTCGGAACGCGTCGCGGCGCTGGAGGCGGATCTCGACCTCACGACGCCGGAAGCCGTATCCCGCGCGGTCGAGGCGATCAAGACCACCACCAATTTCGATCTGCACTATCAGGGCCATGACGACCGTCCCATGCAGGAGCTCTACGGCCGCATCCTGAGCCGCGTCGCCGCCGCGCGTTACCCCGAGCTCGCGGCGCGTCCCGAGCCGCGCGCGCGCGATGGAAAGCTTCGCGTGGGGTTCGTCTCCTCGTTCCTCTACGACCACACGATCTTCAAAATTTACAACGCCTGGATCACCGACCTCACCGACGCCATCGAGACCTATGTCTATTACAAGGGAAGATCCAGGATTCCTCGATCGAGCATCTGCGCGACCGCGCCGATAATTTCGAATATGTCCCCGGCGCCGAACAGTTCATCGCCGCGGCGCGCGGCCACGACCTCGACGTGCTGATCTATCTCGATCTCGGCATGGAGCCGCGCCTCCAGCTTGCCGCCGCGTTGTGGCTCGCACCGGTGCAATGCAACGGCATGGGCCACCCCATTACCTCGGGCCTGCCCAGCATCACCCATGTGCTGACCAGCGCGCTGATGGAACCGCCGGATGGCGACGCCCATTACACCGAGACGCCGGTCCGCCTGCCCGGCACCTCGCTGTGCTACCGTCTCGCGCCGATCGACCGCCTCATCGACGCCTCGCCTCCACTGACGCGCGAAAACGACCGGGTGCGCTTTCTCTGCGCCCAGAACCTGCAGAAATACCTGCCGGCATTCGATCACGTGTTTGCCGATATCGCGGCGGGCGCGGCGGGCGCCGAATTCCATTTCATCTCCGACCAGTCGAGCCACGCGACGGAACGATTCCGCGCGCGCATCGCGCAAGCCTTCGCGACGCGAAATCTGTCAGCCGAGGATTTCTGCCGCTTCCATCCCCGCCTCGACAACCAGGCCTATATGAGCCTCAATCTCGGCTGCGACGTCTTTCTCGACAGCCCCATGTGGTCCGGCAACAACACCACCCACGAAGCGGTGGCCTGCGGCCTGCCGGTGATCACCTGGCCCGGGCCCATGATGCGCGGCCGCCACGCCGCCGCGATCTGCGCGATGATGGGCATCAGCGAGACCGTCGCCCGCGACATCGAGGAATATGTCGCGCTCGGCGTCCGCGCCGCCAACGACGCCGCGTGGCGCGGCCATCTCCGGGACGAGATCGCCACCCGTCGCGAACGCCTGTTCGACGATCCTCGCCCGGTGCGGGCGCTCGAATCCTTTCTCTTGGACGGAACCACGGAATTTGACCATGAACATTGAAAAAGCCGCCGGGTTCCTCGGCGCGGCGCGCGGCAACGGCGCGGTGCTTCCGGACCTCGCCGACGATCTCCGCCCCGCCGACGAAAGCGAAGCCTATGTGGCGCAGGCCGCGCTCAGCGACTGGTTCGCCGCCCACGGCCATGGCGAGCCGGCGGGCTACAAGATCGGCGCGACCACCCAATCCATGCAGGCCTATCTCGGCGCTCCGGGCCCGGCCTTCGGGCGCATCATGGCCAACAATATCCATGCTTCCGGAACGGTGCTGCCCGGCAGTGGCCTCGTGAATCCCGGCGTCGAATGCGAGATCGCCTTTCGCCTTAACCGAGAGCCGCCGGCCGCGCCGGTCGCGCGCGACGATTTATGGGACTGCATCGAGAGCGTGATGCCGGCGATGGAAATCGTCGAGAACCGCTATGACGATTTCCTGGCGCGCGGTTTTCCGACGCTGGTGGCCGACGATTTCTTTCACAAGGCCTGCGTCCTCGGCGCGCCGGTAGATCGCTGGCGGGAGATCGATCTCGCGAATATCGGTGGACGCATGGAGATCGACGGTGCCGAAGTCGGCACGGGAACCGGCGCCGATGTCATGGGCCATCCGCTCGAGCCCATCGCCTGGCTGATTGGCGCGCTGGCGACGCACGGGCGAACGCTGAAGGCCGGCGAGATCGTGCTGACCGGCTCCATGACGCCGGTACACTGGATCGAGACGCTGCCCGCCACCGCGAAAATCGACATCACCGGCCTCGGCGAGGTCGCCGTGGGCTTTGAATGACACGGAGAAATTCCATGCCCGGTGAAACATCTGTCGTGATTTCGTCGGCCAAGTAGAGGCTATTGAGAATGTTGAAACAGATGGCCGGCGCGTCATGGTCGAGCCATCAAAGCAATCTGTCATGCTTACCCAACATGTGGGTTCACGGCCCTACCATCCTGGGATCGGAACACAACGGTCGAGTAATTTTCGGTTACCGCATAGATGACCAAGTAGCGACCAACGAGATAGGGATCGGCGTGCAGAGTGTTTGGCGGGGTATAGATGGCATTTTCATACGGGATACGGAACGCCGATAAGAGATAGTCGTCCCCGTCCGATCGACCCAGCAACAGGTGGCCACTCGCCGACCGATCGAGCGGCATGTGGAAATGCGGCGCATCATGGTATTCAATGAACGAGCCGCCACCTTTGCCCTCGACATGAAGATAGCCCTTCACGTACGCCGGACCGATATTCAGGATCGTAACCGGCAGGTTCTGGCTTGTCTCGAATGCGACGAGATCGCCTTGCTCGAACATTCGCGCGCCGTAAAAGGCAAGAGCGGGCGCGGTCGAAGGGGCCTCCGGTATGGCAAAGTCGGATTGGGTGAGCGTCAGGGTCCCCAATCCGCCGAGAATGTTGGCATTCGACGAATCGACGTTCTCGTTCGGGTTCCATGATCCGCGGAGCCGGACGTACGGTGGCGAAACGTCGGCTTCGACCGGCGCGGCGGCAGGCATCGCGTCACCGCTTACGTTGCTGAAACTGTCATGCTCTATTCGATACCGCGCGCCAGGCGCAACGTAACCGATGATATCTTCCAGACGCATGTACGACTGCGGGTCGTCGCCACAGCGATCGACAATAAGTTTGTCGATCGTCTTCTGGATGTCGTCGGGCAACTCTCCCGAAAATCGTGACCGATCAATCATCACCCTGGAACTCTAACCTGCATTCATGCGTCGTTCCAACCGTCGACC
Source organism: uncultured Rhodospirillaceae bacterium (assembly GCA_964587515.1). Taxonomy (GTDB): domain Bacteria; phylum Pseudomonadota; class Alphaproteobacteria; order MPNO01; family MPNO01; genus CAZPMO01. The sequence continues at coordinate 16,261 of CAZPMO010000086.1, forward strand.
TATGGTCAGTTCGTTGCGCGGCGAGTGAGCGACAACAGCCCGATAATCGAGACCAGGGACGACATTTTCAGCATGTAGACGAATTGGTTGCCATGCGACGGCCGGACTCGTCGAAGCGTCCGTGCAAGATAACGCCCCGACCCGATCGAAAATGGCCTCAGCGGATCTGGCTCGGCAGCCAGGTCGCCAGGTCGTCGAAGAATATCAGGAGCGTCAGGACGATCAGCTTGATCACGATGAACGGCGCGGCCGCGCGGACGACCTGGCCCAGCGAGACGTCGAACGGCGCCACGCCCTTCATGACGTAGAGCAGCAGCCCGAAGGGCGGGGTCAACAGGCTGATCTCCATCACGATCAGCATCAGCACCATCAGGTAGATGACGTCGATGCCTTGCGCCATGGCGAGCGGCATGAAGAACGGCAGGGTCAGCAGCACCATCGAGACCTGGTCCATGAAGGCGCCCATGAACAACAGCACCAGCATCATCAGGAACATGGCGGTCAGCGGGGTCATCTGAAAGGCGATGATCTCGCGCAGCAGACCCTGGGTCGCGCCGGAGCTCTCCAGCGCCTGGGTGAACACCAGCGAGCCCGCGATGATGAACAGGATCATGGTGTTGACCTTGGCGGTCTCCATAAGCGCCTTCCAAATCTCGCGCCAGGAGAACTCCGCGCCCTCTACCCCGGAAACCCGGATGACGGACCCGAACAGGCGGAACAGGTAGCACAGCACGAACGCCGCGACGCAACCGAGCGCCGCCGCCTCCGTCGGCGCCGCGAGCTTCATGAAGATACTGCCCACGACGACCACGAAGATCATGAACAGTGGCGTGATATAGATGCAGAACGGCAACCAGCGGTTCAGCGCCTGCTTGGACGGACCGTCGTAGACGCGCTGAAACCGGCGCCGGCCGCGCCAATGGATCTCGAACGTGATCGGCTGCTCGAGGTGGCTCAAATCGAGCTCGTATCCCGGCGCAAGCGAAGGGTTGGCCATGCTGCGGACGATCACGTAGGCGAAAAACAGCAGCGCCATGAGCAATCCCGGGATGATCCCGGCGATCAACAGTTTGGCGATCGACTGGTCGGCGAGGCTCGCCAGCAACACCGCGAGCGCCGAAGGCGGGATCAGCACCGCGATACCACCGACCGCCATGATCGGGCCCATCGCGAAGGTCGTCGCGTAGCCGCGTCTGACCATGTCTGGCAGCAGCACCGAGCCCAGGATCGCCGTGTTGGCGATCGATGACCCGGAGAGCGAGGAGAAGATCGTCCCGCCGGCGATCGTGACCACGGCCAGCCGGCCCGGCACCCGCGCGATCAGGCGGTCGATCGCGCCGATCGCCTTGAAGGCGACACCGGTGTGCAGCAGGATCTCGCCCATCAGCAGGAACAGCGCGATCGGCGTCAGGACGAACTTGGTCACCGCGGCCTGGAATTCCTTGGGCATTTCCTCGAGGCCCAGGCTGCCGCCGACAAACAGATAAGTGCCGAGGACGTTGGTGGCGAAAAAAGCGAAGGCGACCGGCATGCCGATGAACATGGCAACGCACACCGTGCCCAGCAGCAGGATCAATGCGAGGTACCACTCCATCGTTCAGAACCCCGCCTTGGCGGTCGCGTCGGCGTCGGCGTCGGCGTCGACCACATGCGCCCGCCGCGCGCGCAGCAGGAACTCGATCGTCAACATGGCGAAAGCGACCGCGAACGCCGTCAACAGATACCAGTTGGCGATGACGAGCAGCTTGTCGGGCAGGTAACCTTCGACATAGTGCAGGATCGTCGCCTCGATGCCGTAATAGCACAGCGTCGCGCACAGCACCGCGCCAGCGATATCAACGGCCTGCTCCAGACGCACGGCGACATGCTTGGGCAGGACGACCAGCAAAACGTCGACACGGACATGGGCGCCGTGTTGCAGCACCCAGGGCGCGCCGAGGAAGATCCCGAAATAGAGCGCGTATTCGATGCCCTCGTAAAGCCAGGGCATATTGCCCCATTTGAGGCCGCGGATGAAAAGATCGAGCGGGATCAGCACCGCGAACGAGCCGATCGAGATCGCGACCAGTCCGGCCAGGAACGTATTAAAACGGTGAAAGCCGGCTTCAAACCGGTTCGTGAAGGCCTTCATGCAGGCATCCGATCAAGACGACGTGGTTGGGCGAACGCAGCCGGAACACCCCGGCGGGATGAGGAAATCATCCCGCCGAGGGTCCGATTGCAATGCCGCACTATTACTTCGTGAACAGCTTGCGCAGCTTCGCCCCGTGCTTGGGACTGCGGTCGATCACTTCCTTCCAGGCGGCATCGGCCGCGGTCTTGAGCCACTTCTCGCGGGCCGCGCCTTGGAACGTGATCGGCTGGACGCCATTCGCCTTCAGCCACGCCTTGCGCGCGGGCAGCGTCTTGGGCAGCTCATCGGTCCGGGCCTCGAAATCGAGCGCGATCTTCATGAACACCTCGCGCTGCTTGGCGGTCAGCCCCTTCCACTTGTCCAGGTTCATCAGGCCGAAAATGCCGGCGCGATAAAAGCCGTGATCGACCCAGTACTTGGTCACCTTGGCCCAGGAATTGGGCCAGCCGAGCGCCGGCCAGCCGAAGCCCACGACGGTGGCGTTTTCCATGTAGGTATAGACTTGGGCGAAGTTCGAGCGCTGCACCGTCGCGCCCAGCGATTTGAAGAACGCGACGTAGACCGGCGCCACGCGAAGATGCATCCCGCTCAGATCCGGCTTGGTGATTTTCTTGTTGAGCCACAGGTAGAACGGCCCGTTGTCCATCAACAGGCTGAGGAACTTGATGTTCTTCTCCTCCATCAGTTTGCCGTAATAGTCCCAGGCGCCGTTCTTGCGGTTTTCCGCCGGCGTGAAATCGCTGAGCCGGGTCGCCGGCGCCTCCGGAAGGATGTTGCCCCAATAGGCGTCGGGGCATCCGATGAAGTCGTTGATGCCGCGCGCCATGCGCCGGGTCATGGTGAACGGGCTGCCGATCGCCGGCGCGCCGCCGACGACCTTGATTTGGATGACGCCCTTGGCTTCCTTGTTCAGCCGCTTGACGAAATTCTCGAAGCCCACCGACACCACACTGCCGATCGGGAAGCAGCTCGCTCCCTTCAGCGTGACTTCCTGTGCGCCCGCGGCCGATGTACCGAGCCCGAGTGCCGCGATCACGGCCACCGCGCCCAAAATCGATTTCTGTCCAGTCATGGTTTGCAAACCTCCCAGAGTTTTTATCGCTTTGTCTATGGATTCCCACATGTTTCCATACGAAATCACTATAGCGATAACGGTCACCAGCTTAACAGGTATATTTTGGGCTACAGCGTCCGCCGGTACGTGCCGCGCCGTTGCTTCTCTGGACGCGTTATACGGGCATAAGGCCGTTCCCCCCAATTACGCGGGCCCGACGAAATTCCAAGTGGCGCCAATGGGGGAGCGCTTCGGGTGATGCGCATAAGTTTTCGACCAAGCCCCCTATGTCCGTTATCGGGGGTGAAACAGATGTTTTTCGCAAGACCGCCTAGCGCCAATTCCCGGCCGTGGCGACGCATGTCCCATTTGTCGGCTCCTGGCCGATATTGTTGATAAAGTCGCTTGTGTTGTTGATTGGTGCGTGATTCGTTG
>CAZPMO010000087.1:0-4471 GCA_964587515.1 uncultured Rhodospirillaceae bacterium
TTGGTGCAATTCGTCTGTCGACCGCTCCCCGGCCGATGACAAAAACAATTACATATTCGGCTGTGCTGATTGGGCCGGAAGGTGTGCGTAATTGTCCACGGGTTGCTTGCCGCCGAACGGCAGGCCCCTTAAGCTCAAGGGATGCTGCTTAATAAATTGCTGTCCAATCTGTCGGTTCACGTTAAGCCTTTCGCGATCTGCACGTTGAGCGAAGGCTGGCGGCTTCAATTGCCGGGACCGCCGGGGCTGCTGTTCCATTTCATACTGGAAGGCGATGGCGTGCTCTACGGACCGCGCAACGACGCGCATCCGATCTCTCCCATGCATCTGTCGGCCGTCCCCGCCGGCGCCATACATGCGCTGGAAACAAGCGGCGAAATTCGGGACGAATTGCGCATCGATGCGCCGCCTCCCGGCGAACAGGTCTGCGAGATCGTCGCCGGCTCGAGCGACCGACCGAAACTGGTGGTCGGTTGCGGCATCGTGAATGTTCGCTATGGCCCGTCGCTGGACCTGTTCGATCACCTCCATGACGTGCTCGCCGTCGATTTATCGAGCATTCCGGAGGCGCTGGTCGCCTTTCAGGGCATATTCGCGGAGCAGGCTCGCGCGATCGCCGGCAGCGACGCGATGACCGCCGCCCTGATGACGCAGTGTCTGGTTCATTTTTTCCGGCGGTTGCCGAGCCAGGGCGAGGATGCCCTGCCGTGGCTCATGGCGCTTCAGGATGAGCGTCTGGGCCGGGTGATCGATACGATCCTCGAAGATCCCGGCGCCGATTACACGGTCGACTCCCTGGCCGAAACAGCGGCCATGAGCCGGTCCGCGTTCGCCGAGCATTTCGCCAATTCCTTCGGCCGATCGCCCATGAGCTTCGTCAACCATGTCCGCATGCAGCGCGCCTCGGAATTGCTGGCGGTCGACAATTTATCGATCGACGAGATCGCCCGAAATGTCGGTTATTCCAGCCGCAGCCACTTCTCGCGCGCTTTCAAGGATCACTCGGGCCTGCCGCCCAACACCTTCCGCGCCGATAGTCTCGCCGTATAAATTCCTGGCCGGGGCCGACGGTCCCCCGGGCCAGCCTTTGGGCTAGTTCGACGGATAGGAATCGATCGGTATCATGATGTGGGCGTAAGGCGTTTTCGGCCACATGATCCACGGCCCGCCATTTTTCGGATCGGTGGAGATGTTGTCGAACATGGAATGGTCCGGCACCAGCACCATCAGATGCGCCTTCAGGCCATCGACCCAATCGCCGTCGGCCTTCTTCCCGGCCGGCGTGATATTGCTGATCGGCGCGTCGCCGGCCAGCATGTAGGCGATTCCCACTTTAGTGTAGCTCGGTGCCTTTTTGTTGGTCAGCGCGTTCAGGAGATTTGCCCACGATGCGTCGATGCACCACGGATCGGTTCCGCCGTTGCCCGGTATGTCGGGAAGACAGGTCCATCCGTTGGTCCCTTTGCGCAGCACCGTGCCGTCCCATTTCTTGATGGTGGCGCCTTTCGCCAGCGAGGCCGGACCCGCGGATAACGCACTCTGAATATCCGACTGGTCCGCGTTCGCGGACGTGGAGAGGAAGACCACAACGGCGGTAAAGATCAATGTTCTGAACAGCATATTTCTACCCTTTCTTCATTCGGTTTCGCGTTTCACGGCGTCGGGCATGCGGCCCGCTCCGAGGCTTTTGTCGGCCGCTCTGCGATCGACCATGAACAGGATTGCATTTATCAATGTGCCGTTTGGGCCGGAAGATGTGCGAAATCGTCCATCCGCGCGAATTCCGAGCCCTGGGTGAGGTATTTCGGGAGAAAATGTCTGGGCGCGACTTGCGGCCGAACGGTCACTTGCGATATCCGTAACCCATCATGACAGCGCAGACCGCGACCCTCGGCCGGCAGTTTCAGGTGATCGGCCTGATCGGCAGCGGCCATTTCCTAAGCCATTTTTACCAGCTCGCCCTGCCGCCACTGTTCCCGCTGATCAAGCAGGATCTCGGCGTCAGCTATATCGAGCTCGGCGTCGCCATGACCGTCTATGGCGGCGCGACGGCGGTGTTGCAGACGCCGGTCGGGCTGCTGGTCGACCGGGTGGGCGCGCGTTCGGTGCTGATCGTCGGGCTGTTCGTGAACGCCGCCGCCATCGCCGCCGCCGGGATGGTGTCGTCCTATTGGGCGCTGGTCGCCTGCATGCTGTTCGCCGGGCTCGGCAACAGCGTCTTCCACCCGGCCGATTACGCGATCCTCTCGGCTTCCATCGAAAAGGGCCGCGTCGGGCGCGCCTTCAGCTTGCACAGCTTCGGCGGCACCACCGGTTTCGCCGCAACGCCGCTGGTGATGTTCGGCCTCGCCAGCCTGTGGGACTGGCAGACCGCGTTGCTGATCGCCGGGCTGGTCGGGATCGCCATCGCAGTGCTGATGATTGCGGTGCGCGGCATGATCCAGGACGGTCAGGAGCGCGGCGAGGACGGCAGGCGAACCCGGACGCAGCCCGGTCCCGGCTGGCGGGTGCTGCTGTCGCGCCCGATGGTGGTCTTCTTCCTGTTTTTCGTCCTGCTCGCGGCCGCCGGCAGCGGTCTCAATTCGTTCACCGTTCTCGCCCTGGTGGAGATGTACGGCGTCGAGTTGGCCGCCGCCAACAGCGTGCTGACCTCGTTCCTGGTGATGATCGCCATCGGGGTGCTGATCGGCGGTTATGTCGCCGACAAGACCGACCGTCACGATCTGGTGCTGTTCGTTACCTATGGCGTCGCCACCATCTGCTTCTTTCTTGTGGGCATGGGGGTGATGTCGTTCTGGATGGTGATCGGCGCGTTCCTGGTCGCCGGCTTGGCGCGCGGCATCGTCAACCCGACGCGCGACATGCTGGTCCGCCAGGCCGCGCCCTCGACCGCCATGGGCGCGGCGTTCGGCTTCGTGACCACCGGCTTCACCGTCGGCCAGACCTTCGCGCCGGCGCTCTACGGCTGGCTGATGGATATCGGCTCGCCGTCCCTGGTGTTCTGGCTGGCGGCCGGATTCATGGTCGCCGCCATCGCCCTGGTGATCCTGGGCCGCGAAAGGCCTGGTTAGTTACCGGCCTCCTTGGGCATTTCCTGGCCGAGCTCGATCTTGATGCCCTTGATGACTTCCTTGATGGTGCCTGACAGCGGCAGGCTGACGCGCGCCTCGTCCGCCTCTTTCAACACGATGGTCATGTCCTTTTCGGCCCATGGCATGGGCAGCGCGCCGACGCCGGTTTCCATGGCCCAGTTATGGGCGCTCGAGTCCAACAGCGCGGTCACCAGCGGGCCGCTTTCGACGCCCAGCGACCCGGCCAGCTTCAGCCCCTCGTAATTGGCCGAGATACAGGCCCACAGGATCAGATTGTTGACCAGCTTGCCGACCTGGCCGGCGCCCAGATCACCGAGATAGTGGATCGAATCGGAAAAGGTCGAGAAGGCGGGGCGGCAGGTCTCGAATATGGCGGCGTCACCGCCGCCCATGATCAGCAGGCGTCCGTCGATGGCGGCCTGCTCGCCGCGGCACATGGGGATATCGAGGAACGCAAGGTCGGGACGGTCGGCGCGTGCGACCATTTTCTTCATGGTCGCCGGCGCGACCGTCGAGGCGATGGCGATCACGCAGCCCGCCCGCGCGCCGGACAGCAGCCCGTTTTCACCGAACACCACCGTCTCCACTTCCGAATCGAAGCCGACGCCGACGATCACCAGATCGGACGCCGCCGCCACGTCGCCCGGCGAGGCCGCCGCCGCGACGCCGTCGGCCGCGACCGCCCGCATGGCGTCGGCGCGCACGTCGAAGCCGGTGACTTCGAAGCCGCCCGATTTCAGGTGCCGCGCCAGCGCGGCCCCCATGGCGCCGAGGCCGATCACCCCGACTTTTCCGATTTCGGCGATGCTCATAATCGATCCTTCTCTTCCGTCCTGGCCTCGCGCACCGCATGCAACGTACCGCAGGCGGGGCAGGCGGTTTCCTCCAGCGTGAAGTTGGGGCTTTCGCCGTTCCAGCGCAGCGCGATCCACGGCCCCGCCGTGGCCAGCGGGGCCTGGGAAACCGCGGACGCCTCGCTCAGCACATGGCCGCAGCGGCAGCGCAGCTCGTCCCCGGGGGCAAAGGTCAAGTTCTCGCCGATGCGCGTCTCGCGGTTCGCGGTCTGCCAGCGCTCCTCCGGCGTCCAGGGCATGGATGCGCCCGATTTGCGCTTGTTTCGGAGCGAGTCGCGCAGCGCGGAGGTTGCGTCCGCATCAAGGCTATCATCGTCGCCGAGGACCACGCCGTAGCTCGATCGCGCCCGCGCTGGCGACACCACCCCGTCGGCGACATCGCGGGCCACCGCGTCGGCAGGGCGGTCCAGCGGATCGCCATAGCCGCCGCCGCCCGCCGCATAGAAGACCAGCACGTCGTCGCGCTCCCGCACGCCTTCCGCCTTGGACGGCAGATGCTCCCGCGCGCCGCCGAACGCGTCGTAA
>CAZPMO010000087.1:4481-8466 GCA_964587515.1 uncultured Rhodospirillaceae bacterium
GCGGGGGCGCGCCCGACTTCAACCGCTCCCACACCCGGCTCGCGCGCACCAGTGTGACCTGCGATCCGGCGCCGGGATAGCCGCCGTCGATGCCGTGGGCGTTGGTCTGGTCGGTGCCGGCGGTGTTGGTCGACTTGAACACCACCCGGTCGGCGCCGTAAGGGACCACCGCGACCGCCGAGGTCAGCCCGCCGCGATACATGCCAGGCCCGCCTGAATCGCACAACCGCCGGCGATAGGCGTAAAGCAGCGGCAGTTTCCATTCCGCGCCCTCGATATTCCCCAGGCTGCCGGCGAACGAGGTGATGGTGCCGGCATGATTGAAGCCGTCGGCGAAGCTGCGCGCCGCCGCGCCGCTGCCCCGGTGATCCGACAGCAGCGCGCCGGCCCGGCGTCCGCCCTCCAGCGTCGCGAACAGATTGTTGCAGTTGGCCGACGAATTCCACGATGGGCAGACGCGGTCGCGGTGATCGGCGCTGGCGTTGAACATCTTGGCCACCGCCTGGGTCGCGGCGACGGTTACCAGCCAGCGGAAGCCCACCGTCGAGATGCTGACCGGCGCCGGGAAGCGCGCATTGACCACGCTGCCTTCCGGCGCGGTGACGCGGAGACACCGCCTGAGCCCTTCGTTCCAGTCGATATCGCCCTGGCACAGGAAACTGAACAGCGGCACCGCCGAGCCCGCCACCGTGGCCTGCCAGGTCGCGTTGACCGCGGCGTCGACCTGGGGCGAGGACCCCGCATAATCGAAATGCAGCGCCTCGCCCTCGCGCGAGAGCCTGAGCGCGACCCGGTGGATGCGGTCCGATCCGACCCGGTCGCCGTCCATCCAGGCTTCGCCGGTCCATGATCCTTCCGGCATTTGGGCCAGAAAATCGCGGATCTGGCTTTCCGCGACATCGATGGCGCGGCGCATCACGGTATCGACCAGGGCGTCGCCGCGCTCGTCGAGCAATTCCACCAGCCGGGTGCGGGCGACATGAATGGCGCCGATCTGGGCGCGCAAATCGAGCGCCACCATGTCGGGCAGGCGCGAATTGGTGACGAAGGTGCGTTCGACTTCGGCGCTGGGCTCGCCTTCGTCGACGATTTTCAGGAAATAGCGCGGCGGGTCCTGATAGATGGTGCGGGCGTTGATGCAGAAGCTTCCCTCGTCGACGCCGCCCACATCGGGGTGGTGCAGCACGTTGCCGATCCACATGAAGATCTTGCCGTCGCGGAACAGCGGCGCGGCGATCACCACGTCGTTCTGGTGCAGCGCGCCGAGGAACGGATCGTTGGTCAGGAACACGTCGCCGTCGCGGATGCGCCCGGCATGGTCGATGATCGAGCGCAGCGCGTCGCCCATGGTGGTGACATGGACCACCGAACCGATGCCGGCGGTGACCACCTCGCCCTCGGCGGTGAACAGGCCGACATTGAAGTCGTTGCCCTCGACCACGATGGGCGACGCCGAGATGGTCTTGATGGCGATGCCCTGCTCGTCGTTGATCTGCCACAGCCGGTGCTTGATCACCTCGAAGGTGATGGGATCGAGCGTCTCATCCGTCGTCATCGCGCCGCTCCCGGTTCAATCTCGAGATTGCCGTACGCGTCGAGCGCGCCGCTGCTGCCGGGCGGCAGCCAGATCGTCGCGTTGTCGCGCTCGATCACCGCCGGGCCGGGCACGGTCCGGCCGGGTTCCAATCCGGCATAGTCCAGCACCTCGGCCTCCACCCATCCGGTGTTCCGCTGATAGACCTTGCGGTTGCCCGGCGCGCGTCCACCGCCGGCGCTCCCGTCGAGGCGGGCCAGCGCCGGCTTGTCGGTCGGGCGCATGGCCTCGACCCGATAGCTGATCAGCTCCAGCGGCGTCTCGCTGCGGGTGGTGCCCGCGCCGAAGCGCTGCTGGTAGTGGGATTCGAACTCCGATTGCAGCTTCGCGGCCGCGTTTTCGTCCATCCGACCGGCTGGCCAGGGCAGGGACACTTCGTTCATCTGGCCGCGATAGCGCATGTCGATACGGTAATCGAGCGTCACCTCGCCCGCTCCGACGTTGCTTTCCGCCATGTCGGCCAGCGCGCGCGCCTCGAGGTCCTCGAAGACGCGGTTCACGGTGGCCGGCGCGTCGGCCTCGCTCAGGCCCACGGGCTCTGAGCGCGCGTGGCTGTAAAGCACATCGCACAAGGCCGCGCCGTAGGCCGAGAATACCGGCGCCGCGAACGGCACGATGACCTTTTCGATGCCGAGCTGCGCCGCGAAGGCCGCGCAGTGGGCGCCGCAGGCCCCACCATAGGCAAACAAACGGAATTCGCGCGGATCGACGCCGCTTTCGATCGAGACCTTGCGGATTAAGTCCGCCATGCGGGCGGTGACCACCTCGTAGATCCCGGCCGCCGTCTCGGTGACGTCGAGCCCCAGCCTGCCGCCGACCCGTGTTTCCAGGGCGCGTTCGGCGAGCGCGGCGTCGAGCGCGTAGCGGCCGCCGAAGAAATGTTCCGGATCGACGATACCCAGCGCCACCAGGGCGTCGGTCACGGTGGGCGCGTCGCCGCCGCGGCCATAGCATGCCGGTCCCGGATCCGCGCCGGCGCTGGCCGGACCCACATGCAGGCGGTAGCCGTCGGTCGAGGCGATGCTGCCGCCGCCCGCGCCGATGGTCACCATGCGCACCGACGGCGTCAAAACCGGCAGGCCCTGGGCCAGGAACGGCGCCGCGTCCTCCTCCACCACGCCGCGCGCGATCAGCCCGACATCGAAACTGGTGCCGCCCATGTCGCAGGTGATGACATTGTCGTGGCCCAGCGCGCGGCCCACATGGCGCGCCGCCACCAGCCCGCCGATGGGACCGGAATTGACCACCGAGACCGCGTCGCGGCCCACGTCGCGGGGCAGCATCGCGCCGCCGGAGCTTTTCATCACCTGCATGGGCGCGGCCAGCCCTTCGGCGGCGAGCCGGTCGCCCAGCGCGGTGATATAGCGCTCCGTCACCGGCCCCACATAGGCGTTGACCACCGTGGTCACCATGCGCTCGAACTCGCCCAGGCGCGGCGCGATTTCCGACGACAGGCTGACGCGCAGGTCGGGCGCCATTTCCGTCGCGATATCGCGCACCAGGCGTTCATGCGCCGGGTTGCGGAACGACCACAGCAGACAGACCGCGAGGCTTTCGACGCCCTCGGCCAGCAATTCGCCCAACGCCGCGCGCACATCGTCGCCGTTCAACGCCGCCAGCGCCTCGCCGGTCACCGTGATGCGTTCGCCGAGCCCGCGCGTCAGCCGTCCCGGCACCAGCGGCGGCGGCGGCTCGGTATGCAGAAAATCCATCGCCTGGGCCGGCGGCAGCCCGCCGGCGCGTCCCACCGGGCCGCGCGCGATCAGCAGCGTGTCCTCGAAACCGCGCGTGGTCAGCAGGCCGACGCGCGCGCCGCGCCGCTGGATCAGCGCATTGGTGGAAACCGTGGTGCCGTGCGCGAAACGTCCCGTCTCGCCCAGCATGGCGGAAACGCTGGTTTGCTGGCGCTCGGCGAGCCGGCCGAGGACGTCGAACACCGCGTCTTCCGGCGCGGCGGGCGTGGAAAAGGATTTGTCGAGCGCCAGCCTGCCCTCGGCGTCGATCTGAACCAGGTCGGTAAAGGTGCCGCCCGTGTCGATGCCCAGGCTGTAGGGCGGGCGCGGCATTGACTCTAGAGGCTCGAATCCGACGCTTCGAACCCTCTCCCCAACGCGGGAGAGGGTGGTGCGCGGAGCGCGCCGGGTGAGGGGGTGGACTATTTTTTTGATCCGTGCGCATTGCTAAAGCCCGTCGAGGAGATGGCCGAACTTCTCCAGCGTGCGGGCTTTTTCCTCCGGGCTCGCCTCCGCGACCGCCGGGAACTCGTCGATCCAGTCGAACGGGCGACAGGCGTCGACCAGGGCGCGGCTGTTGAAATTGTCGCCGACCTTCTTGCGCGGATCGAGCGGCCCGCCCCAGGCGTTGCGGATGATGTCTATATCCTCGGCCGGG
>CAZPMO010000087.1:8476-19728 GCA_964587515.1 uncultured Rhodospirillaceae bacterium
CATGGCCCAGGTCACGTCATGGATATTGGTCGGGTCGATATCCTCATCGACGACGACGACGAAGCGCCCCAGATAGTTCGCCGCGTGCGCGCCCGCGGTCAGCAGCAGCGCCTGCTTGGCGTGTCCCGCGAAGGCCTGCTTGATGGAGACCACGTTGAACAGCCGTCCGCCGCCCGGTTCCATGCACCAGACGCCCTGGACGCCCCGCAAGCCGGCTTTCTCGATGTCTTCCCAGATCAGGGCCGACTTCACGACGCATTTCGACAGCGAATAATCCGACGGCGGGCGGCCCGGCCGCGCCATGGTGTGGATCGGCGCGTCCCGGTAATAGACCCGGCGCACGCGCACCACATAGTCTTCGCGCACCTTGGAGGCGTAATAGCCCGTCCATTCGCCGAACGGCCCCTCCGGGCGCATATCGTCGGGCAGGATTTCGCCTTCGAGCACGATCTCGCCGGTCGCCGGGATCGGCAGCCCGTGCAGTTCCGACGATGTCACGTCGATGGGGCGGCCGCGATGGCCGCCGGCATGGGCGAATTCCGAGGTCTCGAAATCGACCTCGTTGCCGGCCGACAGGAACAATAGCGGGTCGTGGCCGACGCTGATCGCCACCGGGCACGGTTTGCCCTCGGCGAAGAACTTATCGCGGATATGACGGCCGTGCTTGCCCGGTGAAATCCACAGCCCGACCGTGTTCTTGTCGTGCACCATCACCCGGTAGGTGCCGAGATTGACCCAGTCGGTTTCCGGGTCGCGCATGATGATCAGATCGCCGGTGCCGAAATAGCGCCCGCCATCCAGTTCATGCAGGAAGGGGACCGGAAACTTGTAGAGATCGACCTCCTCGTCGCGGTCGACATTTTCCATGATCGGGCCGGTATTGACCTCGCGCGGCGGGATTTCCTCGAAGGTTTCCAGCCGTTCGCGATAGGCGCGCACCACGTCGAGGGGATTGTCCGGCTTGGGCAGGCCGAGCGTCAGCGCGAGGCGCTTGGGCGAATTGGTCGCGCCGGAAAGCACGCGGAAATCGTCCGAGAATCCGAGAATTTTTTCGAACAGCAGTGCCGGCGGGCTTTCCGGTTTCGCGTGATAGATCATTTCCGCGACCGAGCCCATTTCGAGGTTCCAGTCGACGCCCTCGATGCGCATCAGCTCGCCCATCTCCTCGGTGCGCGTGATCCATTCGCGGAGATCTTCGTGCGGCGCGTCATAGGCACCATATCCCTTATCGTCGGCTTCCGTCATGTCCTCATACTCTGTCAAGTCGTGTGTGAATTCGGCGGATTATAACGCCAACGCCCAGCCCGCGACACGGACGGATTCGTCCCGTGATGCGCGGACTCAGCTTTCCATCAGGCTCGGCAAATACAGCGCCAGATCGGGGAAGACGATCAGCAGCACCAGCACGACGAAGGCGCAGCCGATATAGGGGGCGGCGGCGACGGCGACCTGCCACAGGGTGGTTCCCTCCGGCGCGACGCCCATCATCACGAACAGCAGCAGGCCGAAGGGCGGTGTGGTCAGGCTGATTTCCAGCGCCAGCAACATGACCAGCGCGAACCAGATCAGATCGAAGTTCAGGGTCGTCGCCAGCGGAAAGAAAATCGGCACCGTCAGCAGCATCATGGAGACCTGATCCATGAACATGCCGAGCACCAGGAGGACGCTGAACATGATCAACAGCATGATCAGCGGCGCGAGTTCGACCTCCGTCGCCCATTCGATCATCCCGGAACTGGCACCGGTGAAGGCGAGAAGCTGGCTGAAGGTCGATGACGCGAGGATGATCAGCAATACCATGGCCGTGACGCGCACCGACCCGGCGAACGCCTTGACCAGAATATTCCAGGTCAGGACGCGGTAGATGATCGCCATCACGATCACGCCCAGGGCGCCGAACCCCGCTGCCTCGGTCGGCGTCGCGATGCCGAGGATGATCACCCCGATCACGCTGAACACGACAATCCCGAAGGGCAAAACATTGACGACCACCGCCCACAGCATTTCGGCGATGGTCGTGGAGTCGACCTCGTATTCCGGCGCCGCGTCCGGGTCCAGTTTCACCTGCACATAAATCAGGACCGAATAGAGCGCCGCCAGCACGAGCCCGGGAAGGACGCCGGCGATCAACAATTTGCCGATATCGATTTCCGCGAGACTGGCCAGCAGCACCGCAAGCGCCGAGGGTGGAATGATCATGGCGAGCCCGCCGGTCCCCAGGATCGGCCCCATGGACATTTTCCGTTTATATCCGCGGTTGGTCATTTCCGGGACCATCAATGCGCCCATCATGGCGGTATTGGCCATGGTGGAGCCCGATAGCGTGGCGAAAATCGTGCCGCCCGCGACCGTGATATAGGAAAGCCGGCCCGGCAGTCGCCCGAAGCAGAGATCCAGCGTATCGAATACGCGTATGGCGAGCCCGGTATGGAAAAACAGCTCGCCCATGATGATAAACAGCGGCACCGGGATCAGCGCGAATATCGATATGGATTCAACGGCGTTGACGACGATCTGCGGCATGGAATCGAGGCCGCCCATGAAGATCATCGCACCCGCGACATTCGCGGCCAGAAAAGCGAACGCCACCGGAATGCCCAGCAGCATGAACGCGATAACCATGCCGACCAGGAAACCGGCGATGCTGTACCACTCGGTCAGATACGCGGCCATCCATTCCATTTACAGGGACTCCGACGAACCGATTTTATCGGAATAATAGGTATCGTAACCGAACAGAAACCGGCAGAACTCGACCGCGATCAGCGTAAATCCAACGGGAAACGGCGCGAACAGAATCCATTTCGGCATATCGACCGAGCGGAGATCAAGCTCGCCCGTCTGGAGCATCCCCACCATTTCGATGAAACCGTAATAAACGAAGAGCAACGATAAAAAGATGCACACAATATAAACGCATTTCGCCATGATCAGACGAACAGTCGGCGGCATCGCAAGGGTCAGGGATTCGACCACCACGTGTCCCTTGATGCGCACCAGCCACGGCGCGCCGCACATGGTCGAGAACAGCAGGGCGTATTCCGCCATCGCGCTATACCATTGTATCGAATTGAAGCCGACCGTGCGGATGGTGACGTCGGCCACGATGCCGACGAATATCAGGGCGAGCATCATTCCCGCGACTATGGCGAGACCGACAATCAGTCTGTTATAAATTTTGGAAACAACGTTCATATCAACTATCGAAACCACGCGCACCCGGAAGACACGGGCCCCGCAACATCGCGTGTTGCCGGGCCCGTGCGTATCAGGACGTGCGGTTTATTGACCGTGATAGATCTTGCTGAGAATTTTGGCTTCGGGTGAACCAACTTTCTTCAGCCGTTCGACGGGGGTTGTGTTGGCGAGTTCCTGGTACTTCTTGGCGCCGGTGCCCGTGAGAATGATTTCTTTCGTGCCCTGCTTTTTGTATATCTCGCGCTCTTTCGCGATTTGGGGAGCCCAAATTCCCCAGGACATCAGTTCCCAGTCCATCCCGGCCTGCAGCATGATTTTCCTGCCTTCGGGCGACAGTTTGGCGAGGGCCTTGTTGCCGATGAAAATGGCCGGCTCCAACTGATAGAAGGACGGGAACACGGTATATTTGGTGAACTTGTTCCAGCCGAATTTCCGCGTCCATAAATTCGGGAACGGAACTCCGTCGACAAGGCCCCGTTCCAGGGCATTGTAAATCTCGGGCACGTGGACGGTAATCGTCGTCGCCCCAAGCGATTTCAGGAACGCGTCATAGACCGGAACGGACCGCATCTTGAAGCCCTTGAGCGAGACAACGCCATCGGCGGTCATCTCCGGTTTTTTCCTGAGATACAGATTGAAAGAGACGCTGGTCGCGGTGTGCGACAGCATTATGCCGTTGATGCGTTTGGAAATGGCGTCATTCAACGCTTTCATTCCGCCGTTCTTGCGTGCGTCCCAGGGTTTCAACTGGGTCGCCGACAACGCATCAACCTCGGGAACGACGCCCCGGTGATAGCTCGCCGCCGTATGCATCAGGTCATATAGGCCCGACTTGAAGCCTTTCGACTGGGCCGGCGCCTTCGAAATTTCGGGGCCGCCGATATGCTTGATTTTGAAATGCCCCTTGCCGCGCATGTTCGCTTCCTTGATGAAAGGAATCAAGTCGCCCGCGGTGAGCGGGAAACTCTTCGGCCAGGCTGAAATCGCCTTGAGAACGACCTCCGCCGCCGAAGCGGGCGCCGTCGGCGTAAGGGTGATGAATGGGACCGCGAGCAGCGCGCCTACGGCCATGGGTCTGATGAGTCGCATTTTGGAAACCTCCCGTTGTGGTCCTGTTGTCGGTGACTCGGCGTTATCCGCCTAACATTTCAAATTACCCCGGAAAGTCAACCTTTGCTTCGCCGCGACGCATCCTAATTGGCGACAACCGCGATGCCGATGGCCACCAAAAGCCAGTGGGCGACGTGCTTGAACCAGGCTGTCGGGGCGATCTTGAACATGGTGCGCCCGGCAATCGCGCCGATCACCGACGCCGGCGCGATGAAGAGGGCGAGTTCCAGCGTGTGCATGCCGATCACGCCCCGCGCCAGCAAGCTGATCAGCATCATGGCGGTCATGGCGAAAACGCCGAGTACGATGTTTGCGCGCTGTATTGTTGGCGGTTCGGACGCGGCGAGATAGTAAATCACCAGCAAAGGCCCGGCCGGCACGCCGAAGGTTCCCATGATGCCGCCGGTCAGCAATCCCGTGATGGCGCCCGGCGCCGCGCCGCGAGGACCGCGATAGCTGACTTTCAACATAAGCAAAAATGCGGAGGCCAGGACAAAAACCCCCATCCCCATCTTGATGATTGCCGGGTCGGCGGAGACCAGAAACAGGGTCCCCAACGGTATGGAAACCAGTATCGCGGCCGACAACGGACCAGCTTCGCGCCAGCGGGCGTTTCTCACGGCGTTGGGAATGAGTTGCGCCTGTCCGATCACGCCGCAAAGAGCCGCGATCGCGATGCCCTGGATCGGGCCGAACAGGATTGCGAATGCGGGGACCAGGATCAACCCGCCACCGAATCCCGTATACGCCGTCATCGCCGAGGCCAGGAACGCGGCCGCCATTCCCTGGGCCAGATCGACCCCCATGATGTCACCGAACATCAGCACCAGCCGCTCACCAGCGCCCTACGGAGGAATCTTCCCCGTTTCCCCGGAACGTTCGAAAGCACTTCGATCTGCTCGCGGATCAGGCGTCTGTGTTGCTCTTCCGGGGTCTCGTCCCGCTGGGTCGGGCGATCGGGGCTCTGGTCGATTTGATAGTCCGTGTAAGCGCCGTCGAACATGATGTGTCTCCTCAAGCGTTGCGTGATGAGCAGAGGTTAGGCACACTCGGCGGCGGGCGCTTGAAGAGCAGCGATAATTTTCCTTCAGAAACCCTCTATTTCGCTTTGGATATGGTTTAGATGCCGTGATCTACAGCTTCGACGCCTTTTCGCTCGATACCGACAGCCTGGAACTCAGACAGGATGGCGGCGCGGTTGCCGTCGAACCGCAGGTCTTCAGCGTGCTCGCCTATCTGATCGGGAACCGGGACCGGGTGGTAAGCAAGGACGAGTTGATCGAGGCGGTCTGGGACGGGCGCGCCATATCCGACGGCGCGCTGAATTCCCGCCTCAATGCCGCGCGCCGCGCGGTCGGCGACGATGGCGCGGCGCAGACGGTGATCAAGACATTCCCCCGGCGCGGCTTTCGCTTCATCGGCCCGGTCACGGAAGGGGCAAGCCCCGACATCGACGCCGGCGATGGCGCGTCGCTGTCCGACAAACCCTCCATCGCGGTTCTGCCGTTCGGCAATCTGTCCAACGATCCGGAGCAGGAATATTTTTCGGACGGCATTACCGAAGACCTGATTACCGCGCTGTCGCGCATACGCCGGTTCCGCGTGGTCGCCCGCGGGTCGGCGTTTTCATACAAGGGTCAGTCGTCCGATGTCCGCCAGGTGGCGCGCGAAATGGGCGCCCGCTATGTGATCGAGGGCAGCGTGCGCAAGGCCGGCAACCGGATACGGCTGACCGTTCAGTTGATCGACGGTGAATCCGGCAAACACATCTGGGCGGAAACATATGACCGGGACCTCGACGACATCTTCGCCCTTCAGGATGAACTGACCCTCGCCATCGTCGGCGCGGTGGAACCCGCCATGGGGCGGGCCGAACAGGAGCGTATAAAGCGCAAACCTCCCGACAGCCTGGATGCCTGGGAATCTTATCAGCAAGGGATGTCTTATTATTACAAGCGTACCGAGGAGGATAACACCACCGCCCGAAAACTGTTCCAGCGCGCGATCTCCCTCGATCCGCAATTTGCGCTCGCTTATGCCGGATATGCTAGGACATATTATTTCAATGTCCTGTTGCGGACGACAGAGGATGACCGCGAGGAAGCCGAGAAGGCGGCCCTCAGGGCGATTGAGCTCGACCCCGACGAGGCGGAAGCGCATTTGGCCCTCGGGATCGTTCATTTTACCAATCGTGAGATGGACCATGCTATTCCGGAAGTCGAGACGGCCATAAGCCTTAATCCCAGCTATGCGCAGGCGTTTCATCTGTTAGGGACGCTGCTGACCCACACCGGACGAGCCGAAGAATCCCTGCCCCATCTATTTACGGCGATTCGATTGAGCCCAAAAGACGGAGAGGTCGCGACGTTCCATGCCCGGATCGCTTTGGTGAATCTTTACCTCCGGCGACACGAAGAAGCGGTCGAATGGGCGCGAAAGGCCGTGCGGCTTCCCGGCATTCAGTGGCCGGCGCACTGTTATCTGGTGGCGTCGCTCGCGCATCTGGACAGGATGGACGAGGCGGGAAAGGCTCTCGAGGGCCTCCTGGCGTTCCGGCCCGGCATAACGGCGGGCTTCATCGAAAAAAACTACGCAACGGTCAGCCGGGACGATCTGGATCATCTGCTCGATGGCCTCCGCAAGGCCGGACTGCCCGAGTAATCAGTCGCGGCCGCCTTCGACGCGGCATCCCTGGGCCCGCCAGCGCAGCATGCCGCCCGCCAGATTGGCCGTGTCGTTGAACCCGGCGCGGCGCAGGATATTGGTCGCCTGGGCCGACCGGCCACCGGCGCGGCAGACGGCGACGATGGGCGGCTCCGGGGCCAGTTCGCCGGTGCGTTCGGCGAGACTGCCCAGGGGAATGAGCTTGGCGCCGGGAATCCGGCCCAGCGGCCCGTCGAATTCATCGGTCTCGCGGACGTCGAGAATCTGTACCGCGTCGAGATGTTCCTCCAGCCACTGCGGCTGCATTTCCCATATGCCGGCGAATGTGTAGGTCAATGGCGCCCAGGTCGGCTCATCGGTGGGTATCTGATCGTCGGCGGGTTCGCCGCACACCAGGTTGGCGGGAACCGCGATATCCATTTTCTTGGGATGATCGAGGCCCAGATTGTCCATGAAGCCGGAGAAATCGCTCTGGCTGAGCTGTCCGCCGAGGCGCGGGTTGAACGATTTTTCCTCGGCGACGCTGGTCACGGTAAGCCCGCGGTAATCATGGCCCGGATAAAGCTGGCAGTCCTCGGGCAGGGTGAATATCTGGGTGTGGATCGAGCGGTACATCTGGCCCGCGTCGCCACCCTGAAAATCGGTGCGGCCACAGCCGCGGATCAGCAGGCAGTCGCCGGTGAAGGCCATCTCCTCGGTATCGAGCACATAGGTCACGCAGCCCGCCGTATGGCCCGGTGTCGCCCGGACCGTAAGATAACGATCGCCGAAACTGATCTTGTCGCCGTGGTCGAGCGGCCGGTCCTCTCCTTTCGTGCCGCCTTGGCCCGATAGAGCGATCTGGCTGCCGAGACGATGGCGCAACATCCACGCCCCGGTCACGTGATCGGCGTGAACATGTGTCTCCAGCGTGCACAGCAGCTTGAGGTCGAGCTCGGTAAGCAGCGCTTCGTCGCGCCTGACCTGCTCGTAGACCGGGTCGATCAGAACCGCCTCGCCCGAATTGGTGTCGGCCAGCAGGTATGAATAGGTCGACGATTGCGGATCAAAAAGCTGGCGAAATAACATATGCCTCAACTTCCGTTTGTTGGCTCTTTCTATGAGGATAATGGTGACGGGCAAAGCCGCCCGCGACAACAAAATTTATGGCGAAATAGCCGCAAGATGGTTCATCCAACGAAGATGTGAACGCGATGATCGGGACGAGACAGCAGGAATGGGCTCCGCTACACTTTGCCCGTAAACACCTAATCAGAGGCGCGCCACATGGCCGAAACAGCGGATCTATCTCGGGAACTCAGCTTCGTCGAAGCCGAGGTGAACCATATCGTCGATGACGGCGTACCGCCGGTCCGCTATGTGGACTGGCCCGAGGAGGCGCACAAGGCGCACGCGCCCACCTATGAGGGGCATCGGGTGCGTATCCATAACGGCCGCGTCGCCGATGAGGAATTTACCCTGCCGACCCACGGGTTCTCGTTCGTGCGGCATAATTCCGCGATGAAGAGTTTTTATGACGAGGACGAGATTCGCCGCGTCTACTATCCGGAAACCGAACAGTTGATCAAATCCCAGTCCGGCGCCCGGCGCGTCGTGGTGTTCGATCACACGCTGCGGACGGCGGACCGCACGCGCCACGCCGAACGCTGGGTGCGCCAGCCCGTCCATGCGGTCCACAACGATTATACCGAGCGCTCGGCGCCGCAGCGCGTCCACGATTTTCTGCCGGCCGACGAAGCGGAGGCGGCATTGCAGCGGCGCTTCGGGATCGTCCAGACCTGGCGCACGATCAACGCGCCGATCGAATCCGAGCCGTTGGCGCTGTGCGACGGGCGCACGATCCCCGAGGTGGGGTTCATCCGTTACCAGCGGCTCTATCGCGACCGGTCCGGCGAGACCTACCATATCGCCTACAGCCCGGAGCACCGCTGGTTCTATTTCCCGCGCATGACGCGCGACGAGGCGATCGTGTTCAAGGTATTCGACACCGATCCATCGGCCGGGGTGCGCTTCACCGCCCACACCGCGTTCACCGATCCCACCAGCCCGCCCGATGCGAATATCCGCGAAAGCATCGAGATGCGCGCGCTGGTTTTCTATTGAGGAGTTCCAGGTGAGCGACACTGAACTTATGAAGGCCATCCAGATCACCGAATTCGGCGGACCCGAGGTTCTGAAACTGGCCGATGTGCCGGTTCCCGTCCCCGACGCCGGCCAGGTCCTGGTCCGGCTCGACGTGGCGGGCATCAACTATTCCGATATTTCGTGGCGGACCGGCGCGCGCGGCGGCGCGCCGCCCCTTATCAGCGGCAGTGAAGGGGCCGGCACGGTCGCGGCGTTGGGCGCGGGCGTCGAGAACGTTTCGGTCGGCGACCGGGTGGCCTATTGGAACCCGGCGATCGGCAGTTACGCGGAATACGCGGTCTGTCCGGAATTCCGGGTGGTGAAGCTGCCCGACGGGATGGATTTCGGCGTCGGCGCCGCGCTGATGCTGCAGGGATTTACGGCCCATTACCTGGTGCGCTCGGTGTTCCCGGTGGGGAAGGATCACAGCCTTCTGTTCCACGCCGGCGCCGGCGGGGTCGGCCAGATTCTGATCCAGATCGCCAAGGCGCATGGCGCGCGGGTCCTGACCACGGTCGGCAGCGCTGAGAAGGCCGCCTACGCCAGGGAGATCGGCGCCGACGAGGTGATTTTATATCAAGACGTCGATTTCGCCGAAGCCGTGCGCGATCTGACCGGCGGTGACGGGGTGAACGTGGTCTACGACGCGGTCGGCACCGCGACCTGGGAAGGCTCGATCGACTGCCTCAAGCGGCGCGGCATGGTGGTCTATTTCGGCGGCGCGTCCGGTCCCGTCCCGACATTCGACACCTCTATTCTGATGGCCAAGGGTTCGCTGGTGATGACCCGCGCGTCGCTCCGCGATTTCGTCGCCGACCGCGAAGAAATCGCCTGGCGGGCCGGCGAGCTGTTCGACCTGTGGGCCTCGGGCGGCCTCAAAATCAGGATCGGCGAGACCTACCCGTTGGCCGAAGCCGGCAAGGCGCAAGACGACATGGAAAACCGCCGCACCACCGGAAAACTGCTGCTTAAAATCTGAACCCGCCGCCAGACCAATTTTTTCTTCCCCACCATGGGCGGGGCGGGCGTTTATGATTTAAAAGTGAACCTTTGTGTTTCACGACTCCTCACGCCTCTTATTTTGCGGCGCAGGGCTTGTCGCAATGCAAAATTTCGATTCCTGTCACCGTAACTTGCTCGACGATTGTCACGAAAACGTCGCATTTTGATACAATTTTGTACATATTGATGCAATTTTATACACTGCTGGCGGTTGGCAATGACAACCAAGACGGATAAGGTTTGGAGAATTAAAAAATACCCTAACGATTGGTTAACGATTAACCGAATAGAAGCAATTGCCTCGGTAATATGTTGGGGAGAATATGGAAGGGGAACTTGTTATGCTGAAACTCTTAGAATACATGCCGAACTGGCCGCCGGCGCCGCTCAAGGACGAGAAACCTCGCCCCCCAAAATCCTAAGATCTCCAAAAACAAATTCGATTGAACAATCGAGTTATAAACGGGACTTCGCTTCGTTTCGTGCGATCGACGAGATAGATCAGGTTTTCAAATAAACCGTCAGTAACGTTAGCGCGATCTTGCCACGTCTCAATGTGGAGCCGAAACAGATTGTCGGCGTCTAGTATCGGGCCTTTGTAAAGATTAAGTATGTCATCGAAAAGCACATATTTTTTCTTGACCATCCGCCCAATTGTTTCGTAGAAATTGAGGTATTCGATATAAGATCGAAATAATTCCTCATTCTCTCTTTCGAGTTTTACAATATAAATTTGACACTCTTCTCGAAGACGTGCAATCCTATGTTGGTCATCTAATTCAGAGTGCTCATTAAATACCCGTTTTTCGATGTCACGCAGTGTTCTTGTCATTCGCTTTCGACTATCATGTAAGGCTTCCCATCGTTCTTCGAGTAGCAACAAAAACGTCGCACGCGCAGACTTCACCCGCTGCCGCAAGCTAGCAAGAGCGGCGAGCGCCAATAGTCCACCCGCCATCCAGTAAATTATTTGGAACCACGAGGTAACACCGAAGTCTGTCGGGGTAATTTCGCTTAGGTCCATTATGCCAATCCTTAGGACTTACAATAGTTGAGAGCATTATACGCCATTACAACCGTAATAGAATTCGTCGTGGCGTCCTAGAGCCTCGCCCGTTTAGTTTTACGCATATCCGGCGTGCCTGAAGTAGTTT
>CAZPMO010000088.1:0-19676 GCA_964587515.1 uncultured Rhodospirillaceae bacterium
AATGCCGACCGGTCATGTCGGCGGCGAAACTCTCTAACTCCAACTCTCGTCCTCGCCTTCGTCCCTGGAAGGCTGTCATGAGCGCCGCCGGTTCCATCGACCGCCGCTTCGGGATTCTCGCGCGATCGGGACTGACGGCGACCGACATCGCCTGGGCTCTCGATCGTTCCGTGGAAGAAGTCGAGGCCCGGCTCGGCGCCCGCCGCGATCCGGCCGATGGGGCGGAAGAGCCCGTGATGTCGGCGCGCGAGACGGCCATCCGCCGACAGGTGTTCGCCAACGATAACCGCCGCGCGGCGATTCACGCGGCCACGCCGCGCCGTCGCATCGTGCGTCCGCCCTCGCCGGCCAGGCTGGCGTTGAAGGCGCTTGGCGCGCGAGCCGCCGAAATCGATGAAAGCTATCGTCTCGACGGCGCGCCCGCCACGCTCCGTGATCTGGTTCTCGCCGCCGCCGAGCTTGGCGTCACGATTCCCTATCCCAATCTGATTCCGCTGCCCGGCATTTATCACACCGGACCCAGCGGTTCCGGCGGTCCGGCGCGCAAACACGCCCGACGCCGCCCTTCGTTGCCGACCCCGACACCGACCAAAGATCAACCAGCAGCCAGGGAGAAAAGCCATGGCACGACGCAGACACCGTAATATCCGACGAGCCGTTCGCGCCGACCAGCCCGACAGCCCGGTCCCGCCCACCGCCGAAACGGTCACCAAGCTGAGACGCGACGTCGTCGATCGGCTCTATCAGGAAGGGCGTCTCGCGCCCGAACTGCTGTCCGCGGCGGTCGAAATTCGCCGCGTCTGGGAGGCCTTCGGGCGTGGCCTGTTTCCGGGATCGAACATCGGCGAAGGTATCCGCCAGTCGCATCGCCGCGCCATGTTCGTCGATCCCATCGAACGCATGACCGCGTCCGAGGAGATCGCCTGGCGGGTCCGCTATCGGCCCTGGGCGCGCGAAATGGCGTTGATGGTGGCGGCCGGCACCGTGCGGGTCAGCCGGCTCCAACTGGTGCTCGACGTGGTGGTCGACAATCACGGCCTGCGCCAAGTGGAAGGGCGGGTCTTTTCCCGCATCAGCCCATGAGACAGCGCTCGACAAGCTTACGATGCTCGTACAGCAACATTCGGAGGAGCTTGAACGGGCGATCGCGTTTCCGGTCTCCGATTCATCCGCCTTGTCGCCAGAACTCCCTAATTCCACCGACCGTGCGTTGAAGGCGCTGACTTTCGACGCATCGGGCGTGCCCACCGCGACACCGTTAATTTCAGGAACCGCGACAGTCTCGACTTACGGCGCGTCTCTGATTGACGATGCCGACAATGATGCCGCGCGGACGACATTGGGTCTCGAAGGCTTCTTCGCCCGAAACGCGATCATCAACGGCAATCTGGATGTATGGCAGCGGGGGACGAGCTTTGCGAGCGCACCGAACGGAACCTATGGCGTCGACCGGTTCCAATGGGCACAGGTCGGTGCTGGTGTCATCGACATCCTGCGCTCCGAAAACGTCCCCGACGAGACCTCGAACTATTCCTTGCAGATTGACGTCACCACCGCAGACGCCTCTATCGCGGCCTCGGACAAATATTACATCCGGTACGCGGTAGAAGGCTACGACGCGCGCCGCTTCGCCTTCGGGACTTCCGACGCGAAGGAGATGACTCTTTCCTTCTACGCGTATTCGACGAAGACCGGCACGCACTGCGTAGCCTTCCAGAATTCGGCCGGCAACCGATCCTACGTGGCCGAGTACACGATCAACGCCTTGAACACCTGGGAAAAGAAGACGATAACGCTGACCGCCGACACCGCCGGAACGTGGCTCTACACGAATGGCGTCGGGCTGAACATCTATTGGGTGCTGGCGTCGGGTACCAACTTCCATGGAACGGCCGATAGCTGGGCGGGCGCGAACGACATCGCCACGTCCAATCAGGTCAACTGCCTCGACAGCATCAGCAACAACTTCCGCCTCGCGCAGGTGCAGCTTGAAGTGGGTGCCGACGCCACGGAGTTCGGGAGGCGTCCTATCGGCGACGAGCTTGCGCGGTGCCAGCGGTACTACTGGCAGTCGGCAGGAGCCAACTGGCCTC
The DNA here is from genome assembly GCA_964587515.1 of uncultured Rhodospirillaceae bacterium. Lineage (GTDB taxonomy): Bacteria > Pseudomonadota > Alphaproteobacteria > MPNO01 > MPNO01 > CAZPMO01. The sequence goes on from CAZPMO010000088.1 coordinate 2,094, forward strand.
AAATTCAGGGGGCCTCCCACACGACGAACCAACTTGGCGCTTTCTTCGCGTTCCCTGTCGAAATGCGAGATACCCCAACCGTCGCGGTTTTCGGGACATGGAACTTCAGCAACTGTGGGAGTTTGGCTGTCGCCAGCGCGAACAGGCACGGGACCGGCGTCACAGTCGTTGCTTCAGCAGCCGGGAACGTCCTCGCCGCCCCCAACTCCTCCGACGATTTCGTAACAGCAGACGCGGAGCTTTAATAATGGCTGACTACAAACTCACCGAAGGTGGCGTGATCCGCACTGGTGACGGCGCGCGCGTTCCCGACGCGTCGGGTAACAAGGACTGGATCAAATACCAGGATTGGCTTGGCAAGGGAGGCACACCCGATCCGGCCGATCCGCTTCCCGAGCCGGGCATCGCGCCCCTAAGCGCCGAGGAACTCTATGACATGCTGGAAACCAAAGGCGTTCTGGTCCCTGGCGATAGACCGAGGCCGAAGCCTTGAAGCACCTCCGCAGAGCACTCCTCGCCGCCGTCCTCTGGGCGGCGTTTTCAATTTCGGCGATGGCCTAATCCACGTGTCTCGAACGCAAGTCGGTTATTGAATATCTCCAGCGGGCCTGGGGGGAAACGCTCACCGCAACAGGCGTGATCACCTCTGGCGCGGTAATCGAAGTGCTGACCTCGCCCCGCGGCACCTGGACCATCATCGTGACCACGGCGGACGGGGTGACTTGCGCCCTCGCGAGCGGGAATTCGTGGCAGGAGGTTCCGACACTCGCCTCGAAGGGTGACGGCGCGTGAACGACGCCGTTCAACAAGCGCTTGTGAAGGCAACCGAGGCGCTGACCAAGATCGAGAGCCACGAAGCGATCTGTGCCGAGCGTTGGGGAACGGTGCGCAACTTCATGATGGTGCTTGCCGTGAAGATGGTTGGCGTGATCGCGCTGCTCGCTTGGCAGGTAATGGCATGAGCACCGCTAAATCCGATTGATTCACACACAGGAGAATTCCAATGAAAGACTGGCTACTCGCACGACTTCGTGAACCCTCGACCCACGCCGCCCTTGCTGGGCTTTTTGCCGCCGCCGGATTTGGTATCGACGCCGGCGCTGTCAGTGAAATTCTGATCGGGTTAGCCGCCGTGTTGGGCGTGGTCGGGGTCGGCATGAGAAAAAAGGGGAGGAGTGAACGTCCTTGCTTTCATCAGCATCGTCCTGGATTTCCTTAAGGCCGTTGTGGCGCCCATCATGTTTTGGCGCGGCGGCAGAGCATCGGCGCGGGCAGAATCAGCGGAAAGGCAGCTCGATCGCATCGAGGACATGCAGGGCGCTCGCCGTGTTGATGCTGCTAACCGCAAACGCTTGCGCCGGAAGTTCCGGGCGTTCTGATTTCTGTCTAACCGGACTGGGTCCGTTTCTATACCGGGACGGGGATTCCGAACCCACGAAACGTTGGGGCGATCAGTATAATTCCATCGGTGAGAAGATCTGCAGGTGGTGATGCACTCGGAGACCGATATTCACGTTATCTTATTCCTTGGCCGCCCTTTCGGGGGCGGCCTTTTTAATTCGGTGGATCCCCCTCGCCGAAGACAGTCTCCCTTTCCCTTGCCCTTGGGCTCAAATCGCGTTAGTTAGCCGCAGGGTTGCGGGGGCGCACCCGACATCTTTTCACCGAACAGATACTCCACAGGGGAATTCATGGCACGCAGTAAGATCGCGCTCATTGGCGCCGGTAACATCGGCGGTACGCTGGCCCATCTCGCGGGGCTGAAAGAGTTGGGTGATGTCATCCTGTTCGATATCGTCAAGGGTATCCCGCAGGGCAAGGCGCTCGATATAGCCGAGTCATCGCCGGTCGAGGATTTCGATTCCAAAATGACCGGCGCCAACAGCTATCGCGATCTCAAGGGCGCCGACGTCGTGATCGTCACCGCCGGTGTTGCTCGGAAGCCCGGTATGTCGCGCGACGATTTGCTCGGCATTAATACATCCGTGATGCAACAGGTCGGCGAGGGCATCAAAAAACATTGCCCAGACGCCTTTGTGATCTGCATTACCAACCCGCTGGATGCGATGGTATGGGCATTGCAACGCGCCAGTGGTCTGCCGTCCAGCAGGGTCGTGGGCATGGCCGGAATTCTGGATTCGGCGCGCTTTCGGTATTTCCTGGCCGATGAATTCAATGTGTCGGTGGAAGACGTAACGGCGTTCGTTCTTGGCGGGCACGGGGATACCATGGTTCCGCTGGTTCGTTATTCCACGGTCGCGGGAATTCCGCTGCCGGATCTAATTAAAATGGGCTGGAGCACGACCAAGCGGATTAACGATATCGTTAAGCGTACGCGCGATGGTGGTGGCGAAATCGTGAAGCTCCTCGGCGCTGGTTCCGCCTATTACGCACCTGCTTCGTCGGCAATCCAGATGGCCGATGCCTATCTCAAGGACAAAAAACGGGTCTTACCATGCTGTGCATTGCTGAACGGACAGTACGGGGTGAAGGGGCTTTATGTTGGTGTGCCCGTGGTGATCGGCACCAAAGGAGTCGAACGGATCGTCGAAATAAATCTCAACGCGGCGGAGAAGAAGGAATTCAAGAGTTCGGTAGCAGCGGTGAGCGGGTTGGTCGATGACGTTAAGCGGCTTCAAAAGGCGGCAAAGAAAAAGAAAAAATAGCGGGACCACGGACCACTCCTCCAAGTTCGCTTCGCCGGTTCACAGCATGAGGTTCATGACCGTATGAACATCCACGAATATCAGGCCAAGGAACTGCTTGCCAAATTTGGCGTAGCGGTGCCGCGCGGTGGCGTGGCCTATACCGTCGATGAAGCAGTGGCTGCGGCTGAGAATCTAGGTGGATCGGTCTGGGTGGTGAAGGCGCAAATCCATGCTGGAGGGCGCGGCAAGGGCGGCGGCGTTAAGGTCGTCAAAGCGCTTGACGAAGTGCGTTCGGTCGCCGGCGAATTGATCGGCATGACGCTGGTTACACACCAGACCGGACCCGGAGGGCGAGAGGTCAAACGCGTTTATGTCGAGGAAGGTTGCGATATTGCGCGTGAACTTTATTTAGGACTGCTGGTCAATCGGGCCACGGGAAGAATCACGATCATGGCCTCGACCGAGGGCGGCATGGAGATCGAACAGGTCGCGGCGCAGAACCCGGAAAAAATTATCACCGTGGCAATAGATCCGACTACCGGCATTCGCCCGTTTCACGCCCGACAACTCGCCTTCGGATTGGGCCTCCAGGCCGATCAGATCGATCCCGCGATCAAGTTTATCACCGGCATGTATCGCGCATTCGTGGAACTCGACGCTTCGATCGTGGAAATTAACCCGCTTGTCATAACCGGCGACGGCGCGTTGATCGCGCTCGACGCCAAGATGAACTTTGACGATAACGCATTGTTCCGCCATCCCGACGTTGTTGAATTGCGCGACGAGGATGAAGAGGATCCGATGGAGCTCGAAGCCGCCAGGCAAGATCTCAATTACATCAAGCTCGACGGTAATATCGGCTGCATGGTCAACGGTGCCGGACTCGCCATGGCAACCATGGATATCATCAAACTATATGGTGGCGATCCCGCGAATTTTTTGGACGTGGGCGGTGGTGCGACACGGGAAAGGGTCACAACCGCATTCAAGCTGATCCTCTCCGATCCAAACGTCGAAGGAATTCTGGTCAATATTTTTGGTGGCATCATGCGTTGCGATGTCATCGCGGAGGGCGTTGTCGCGGCGGCGCGTGAGGTTAATCTTAACGTGCCGTTGGTGATCCGCCTGGAAGGCACCAACGTTGATCTTGGCAAGAATATTCTGGCCGATTCCGGTTTGCCCATCGTTTCCAGCGATAGTCTCGCCGATGCGGCCGAGAAGATCGTGCAAGTGGTAAAGGAGGCTGCCTGATGGCGGTCCTCATCAACGCGGAAACCAAGGTTATCTGTCAGGGGTTCACGGGATCCCAGGGCACCTTTCATTCGGAGCAGGCGATCGCCTATGGCACCAAAATGGTCGGTGGTGTCACGCCTGGGAAAGGTGGCACCAAGCATCTCGATCTTCCGGTGTTCGACACCGTGGCTGAAGCGGTGGCTGACACGGGCGCCAATGCGTCCGCGATTTATGTTCCGCCGCCCTTTGCCGGCGACGCAATTTTAGAGGCTATCGACGCCGGGATTGCGCTGGTGGTGTGTATTACCGAAGGGATTCCGGTGCTCGACATGGTCCGGGTAAAACGGGCGCTTGATGGAACATCTGCGCGATTGGTCGGGCCCAACTGCCCCGGTGTAATTACACCGGGCGAATGCAAGATTGGAATTATGCCCGGTCATATTCATAGCCGTGGACGCATCGGCATCGTGTCGCGTTCCGGGACACTGACCTATGAAGCCGTCGCCCAGACTTCGGTCGTCGGGCTCGGGCAGACGACCTGCATAGGTATCGGCGGCGATCCAGTGAACGGCACGAATTTTGTCGATTGTCTAGATATGTTCCTTGGCGATCCAGAGACCGAGGGAATCATCATGATCGGGGAAATTGGTGGCACCGCGGAAGAAGAGGCCGCCGATTTTCGGAAATCATCCAAGACCAAAAAACCGGTCGTTGGGTTCATCGCAGGAGTGACCGCCCCGCCCGGCAGGCGCATGGGGCATGCTGGAGCGATCATCTCCGGGGGAAAAGGCGGCGCGGGGGACAAGATCGAAGCTATGAAAAACGCCGGAATCGAGGTAGCCGCTTCGCCCGCCGCCCTCGGTGAAACAATGTTAAAAGTATTGAAAGGTTAAGGACCTAACCACACCTCAAGTGTGAAGGTTCCTTTAACGATGCCAGTGCACCGGGACGATCGACCGGGAGCGTTTGGCTGGTGCGTGAACAATGGCAAATCCGCTGAAAAAGACCAGCTTTCTGACGGCCGGCAACGAAACCTTTATTGAGGAGTTGTACCGCCGTTACTTGCGGGATTCCTCGTCGGTGGATCCCGAATGGGCCTCTTTTTTCGGCGATCTGGCGGACGAAGCGCCCGCTGTCCTGAAGGAAATCGAGGGGGCAAGCTGGGCACCGCGAACGACTCGGGTCGTCGATAACGGCGAGACGCTGACTGCGAAGTCCATGGAAGAACCCGCGATCGGCGTCGCCCCCGAAATACGCTCCGCCACGCTCGATTCGATTCAGGCCTTGATGCTGATACGATCTCATAGGGTCCGAGGGCACCTCTATTGCGACCTCGATCCCCTCGGTCTCGAAAATCCGGCGCCACATATCGAGTTGGACCCGAAATCCTATGGTTTCGCGGAATGCGATTACGATCGCGAAATTTTCGTTCATGGCCGGCTCGGATTCGAAAAAGCGACCTTGCGAGAGATCGTCGAGACGCTCCGCGAGACCTACTGCGGCACGGTCGGTGTCGAATACATGCACATAACCTCGCCCGAGGAAAAAGTATGGATTCAGGACCGGATCGAAGGGATTCACAATCAGACCGAATTCACCGGCCGTGGCAAGGAAGCGATTCTGGAGCGGCTGACAGAAGCGCAGTTCTTCGAACATTTTCTCCAGGTAAAATATCCAGGAACCAAGCGTTTTGGTCTCGACGGTGGCGAGTCGCTGATCCCCGCGCTTGAACAAATTCTCAAGCGCGGAAGTCAACTGGGGGTCGAGGAAGTCTTGGTCGGCATGCCTCACCGTGGCCGGCTCAATGTTCTCGCCCATCTATTGAACAAACCGTACGCTGCGATCTTTTCCGAATTTCAGGGCATGTCCTATACACCCGAAGGGGTCCAGGGCTCGGGCGACGTAAAGTATCACCTTGGGGCGTCCGCGGACCGCGAGTTCGATGGCGCGCAAGTGCATCTCTCGCTGTCGGCAAACCCCTCCCATCTTGAGGCTGTCGATCCGGTGGTGGCTGGCAAGGTCCGGGCGAAACAGCGCCAGCGCGGCGATAAAGAACGGCGCAAGGTGCTGGGTATCTTAATGCATGGGGACGCCGCTTTCGCTGGCCAGGGGATTGTCGCGGAAACGTTCGGACTTTCAGATATCAAGGGCTACCGTACCGGCGGCACGATTCACCTTGTGGTCAATAATCAGGTCGGGTTCACCACAAACCCCGGTATGACGCGCGCCTCTCGCTATCCGACAGAGATGGCGAAGATGGCGCAGGCCCCGATATTTCATGTCAACGGGGATGACGTCGAGGCGGTAGTGCATGTGGCGCGGGTCGCAACGGAATTCCGCGATACGTTTCGCAAGGACGTTGTGATCGATCTCTGGTGTTATCGGCGGTTCGGACACAATGAGGGTGACGAGCCGGCATTTACTCAGCCCCTGATGTACAAGGCGATTGCGGACCGGCCCCCGGTCCATGAGGTGTACGCGCGGAAACTCGTCGATGAAGGTTCCCTGACGCAAGAATGTGTCGATGAGATTTTTGGGAATTGCCGGGCGCGGCTTGATCAGGCGTTCGAGGCTTCGAAATCCTACAAGCCCAATAAGGCGGATTGGCTGGAGGGGAGCTGGTCGGAGATCACGGTTGCCCCTTCGCTCGAGGAACGCAAGGGCAAGACCGGCGTCCCGATCGAGAAATTGCGTGAGCTTGGTGAAGCTCTGACGCGCATGCCGGACGGTTTCAGTCTCAATCCCAAACTAGGCCGGTTTCTTGATAATCGGCGGAAATCGATCGAATCCGGTGTGGGCATCGATTGGGCGACGGGTGAAGCGCTCGCTTTCGGCACATTATTGGATGATGGTTATCTTGTCCGATTGAGCGGTCAAGACTGCTCCCGCGGAACGTTTTCCCAGCGTCATGCGGTATTCATCGATCAGCAGACCGAAGAAAGATACATTCCGCACGAGCATATCCGTGAGGGTCAGGCCCGTTTCGTTACACGCGACAGCCCTCTCGCCGAGGCTTCCGTGCTCGGGTTCGAGTACGGGATGTCGCTCGCGGATCCTGACATGCTGGTTCTCTGGGAAGCTCAATTTGGCGATTTTGCAAATGGCGCGCAGTTCATTATCGACCAGTTTATCTCGTCCTCTGAAAGCAAGTGGCTGCGGATGTCGGGGCTGGTCATGCTCCTGCCGCACGGCTATGAAGGCCAGGGACCGGAGCATTCCTCGGCCCGGTTGGAGCGTTATCTCCAGATCTGTGGTGAAGACAATATGCAGGTCGTTAACATCACGACGCCTGCGAATTATTTTCACGTCCTGAGGAGGCAGATACAGCGCAATTTCCGCAAGCCGCTTATCGTGATGACGCCGAAATCCCTGCTTCGTCACAAGCGCTGCGTTTCCGATCTTGAGGATATGAAGGAAGGCTCGACATTCAGGCGGGTATTGCGGGACAGCGGAAGCCTCATCGCCGACGACGAAGTCCGGCGTGTGGTTCTGTGTACGGGCAAGGTCTATTACGACCTAATTGAAGAACGTGAGAAGCGCGAGATCAAAGATGTCGCGGTGGTTCGCGTCGAGCAGCTCTATCCATTCCCGGCTATCTCCCTCGGGAATGAATTAACGCGCTATCCCAACTCCGAGGTCGTCTGGTGCCAGGAAGAGCCGCGTAACATGGGAGCGTGGTTTTTTATGGATCGACGCATCGAAGATTTATTGGGGACGCTCGATGTGGCCGCGAACCGGCCAAGTTACGCCGGTCGGGACGAAGCCGCGTCGACCGCGACCGGGCTGCACAGCAGGCATGTCGCGGAGCAGGCGAAACTTGTTGATGAGGCGCTAACCATCGGATGACCCCGAGGGGCCATTCTAATGGAGAGGAAACAATGGCAACTGAAATTATTGTCCCGACACTCGGCGAATCGGTGACCGAAGCGACAGTCGCCAAATGGCTCAAGTCGGCCGGTGACGCGGTGGCGATGGATGAGCCGCTGGTGGAATTGGAAACCGACAAGGTGACGCTCGAAGTCAATGCCGCCGAGTCCGGAGTACTTAGCGAGATTATCGTCGCGGCCGGTGATAACGTTGAAGTCGGCGCCATACTGGGGCGAATATCCGAGAATGGAACGGCAACGGCGAGTTCGCCGCCGGCCAAGACAGAAGTTCCCGAGGCGGCGCCCGGGCCGCAAAGCGTGGAAGCGATGCCCACCGCCGCCGTGCCGTTATCTCCTGCCGTACGTAAATTGGTTGAAGAAAATGAACTCGATCCCGCGGCGATTCCCGGTACGGGAAAGGATGGACGCATCACCAAGGGTGATGTGCTTGCGTTCTTAAGCACAAAAACGGCGCCCGAACCGGTAGCGAAACCTGCCCCGCCAGCTCGAGAAGATATTTCGGTCCGCGAGGAACGGGTCCGAATGACACGGCTTCGCAAGCGTGTCGCGGAACGACTCAAGGAAGCCCAAAATACGGCCGCGATGCTGACGACCTTTAATGAGGTCGACATGACGAATGTCATGGCGGCGCGGGCGCGCTATCGGGACGCGTTTGAAAAGAAGCATGGCGTTCGGCTTGGCTTCATGGGCTTTTTCGTGAAGTCGTGCATCGTCGCGCTAAAGGAGATACCGGCCGTCAATGCCGAAATCGACGGCGAGGAACTGGTTTACAAGAATTATTATGATGTCGGCGTGGCGGTGGGTACGGAACAGGGTCTGGTGGTTCCGGTGCTGCGCGATGCGGACAGGCTGGGTTTCGCCGAAGTCGAAAAAGGTATCGGCGAATTGGGCCGAAAGGCGCGGGACGGGAAGCTCAGCATGGACGAGCTTTCCGGCGGCACCTTTACGATTACCAATGGCGGGGTCTACGGATCGCTGCTTTCGACACCGATTCTCAACCCTCCGCAATCTGGAATTCTTGGCATGCACAAGATAGAGAACAGACCGATCGCTATCGGCGATCAGGTTGAGGTAAGGCCGATGATGTATCTGGCGCTCAGCTATGACCATCGGATTATCGATGGTCGCGAGGCGGTCACATTCCTGGTGCGCGTGAAAGAGTGCATTGAAGATCCTGAACGCATCATGCTCGACGTCTGAAGCGATTAGAACTGACCCGGGAGCGGACGAATATGAGCGACGATAAATTCGACTTGATCGTGGTTGGTGGTGGGCCGGGCGGTTACGTGGCGTCGATCCGCGCGGCTCAACTCGGGATGCGGGTCGCGTGCGTGGATAAACGCGCGACATGGGGCGGAACCTGCCTCAATGTCGGTTGCATTCCATCCAAGGCGCTGCTCCATTCATCCGAGAAATACGAGGAGGCCATGTCCCATCTCGCCGAGCATGGGGTGAAGACGGGCAAGGTTTCTCTGGATCTCGATACCATGTTGGCGCGCAAAGACAAGGTGGTTGCCGACCTGACCAAGGGCATCGAATTTCTGTTCAAGAAGAACGAGGTTACCTCGGTTCATGGGACCGCGCGTATCGCGGCGCCGGGTGAAGTGGTCGTAAACGGTGCGGCGGATGAAAGGGTTATCCGCGCCGAACGCATTTTGATCGCGACAGGCTCGGAGGTCGCGCCGCTTCCGGGCGTGGAGATCGACGAAAAAAATATCGTTTCATCCACCGGGGCGCTGTCACTGTCGAAGGTGCCGAAACATTTGGTGGTCGTTGGCGGCGGTTATATCGGCCTTGAAATGGGGTCGGTCTGGCGGCGTCTCGGCACCGAAGTGACCGTGGTCGAATTTCTCGACGCGATCGTCCCGGCAATGGATTCAGAAATTGCCAAGCATCTTCAGCGCTTGCTGCAAAAACAGGGCATGACTTTTCGGCTGGGTACCAAAGTGGCCGCCGCCAAGCCGACGCGAAGCGGCGTCAGTTTGACGCTTGAGCCCGCGAATGGCGGAGACTCTGAAACTCTCGACAGCGATATCGTGCTGGTTTCGATCGGACGCCGGCCCTTTACCGATGGGCTCGGTCTCGATGAGCTGGGGGTGGCGCGCGACAACCGCGGATTTATTAACGTCAATAAAAAATTCCAGACGAATGTCGACGGCATTTATGCGATTGGAGACGTGATTCCCGGTCCCATGCTGGCGCACAAGGCCGAGGACGAGGGCGTCGTCGCGGTGGAGATCATGGCCGGTCAGGCGGGACACATCAATTACGACGCCATCCCGGCGGTGGTCTATACCTCGCCCGAAGCCGCCTGTGTCGGTCTAACCGAAGAACAGCTCAAGGCGGATGGGGTCGATTACAACACCGGTAAATTTGCCTTCTCGGCCAACTCGCGCGCCCGCGCCAATGGCGACGCCGATGGCTTCGTAAAAATTCTCGCCGACAAGACCACTGATGCGGTGCTCGGCGTTCACATCATCGGGCCGGATGCCGGTACGATGATTGCGGAACTTGCCTTGGCGATGGAATTTGGAGCGTCGGCGGAAGATATCGCGCGCACGTGCCACGCTCATCCCACGCTGCCCGAGGCGGTCAAGGAAGCGGCGCTCGCCGTCACGGGTCGCGCTATACATATGTGAGCGCCATCCGGCTAACCGCTGGACGTCTCCTTTTTTTCCGTCAGATAGTTCACACAGCCATCGACCGTGGCCAGCAAGGGGTAATCTGCCTCCGGAATGTCCACCCCCAGGGCTTCGTGCAGCGCGATTATAAAATTCAGAAAATCCATCGAATCGAGGTCGATCTGTTCGCGGATATCTTCATCCGGCGCGATATCGCCAGGGTCGATTTCGGGCGCAATGTCAGTGAGAGTTCGCAAGACGAGTTCCCTCAATTTCTCCTCGCTCATAACTCCTCCGGGCTTTGCAGCAACTGGTCGATCCGCTTCAGCAGCAATCCTCCTCGGTGGCCGTCGCTGGCGCGGTGGTCCGCCGAAAGGCTGACCTTGATCGCGGGGTGAACGGCAACGGCGTCTTCGACGGCGATGGGCCGGCGGACTAGGCCGCCAAACCCGATCAGTGCAAGCTGGGGCGGATGGATGACTCCAAAAACGCTCTCTGGACCTTGTTCGCCGAGGCTGGTCACCGTGATGGTTGCATCCGAAAGTTCGGAACTCCGCAATCCCCCCGCACGGGCGCGTTTGACCAGATCCCGCATCGCTTCCATCAATTCATCAAGCGATTTCCGATCCGCATCGTGGATCGCGGGGGCGATCAGCCCGCCGCCGCGAAGTGAAATTGCCCACCCAATATGGAACGCTTCGCTTGGTTGCAGTCGTCCGTCGATCCAGAAGCCGTTCAGTTCCGGGGTTTTGTTCAAGGCCAGCGCCACCGATTTCATCAGCAGGACGCCATACAGGATCCGACCGGAAACCGGCCGCTCCAAGTTGGCCTGTTCAAGCCAGCCGATCGCTCGTGACATGTCGATGGTGGTATCGAGATAAAAATGGGGAATTTCGCGTTTGGACCGAGACATTGCGGCGGCGATCGCGCTACGCATAGCCTCGGCCGACGAGGATGGGGCCGGTACGGCTTTTGGAAATTTCTCTATATCGGCCAAGGTGATGGCGCCGTTGTCTCCTGTTCCGGTCAGCCCGTCGATGGAAATACCCAGTTCCCCGGCGCGTTTTCGCGCGGCGGGTGAAATCCTTGGCCGCTTCTTTTTGGTCAATTTCGGGGCCTGAACCGGCGCCTTCTTTTTCGAAGGCGGCGCAGGCGTAACGACCGGCGGCGCTTCAAGGGGAGGGTGATCGTCGTGATATTCCCCATCGAGCGTCGCCAGCACCGCGCCGACCGGTACCTTTTCACCGGGCTGGGTGAGGGTCGAGCTGATCACACCGCTTTCAAATATCTCGATCTCGATGGCTCCCTTTTGCGTCTCCACCACGGCGACGATATCGCCGCGTTCCACCTTGTCGCCGGTCGTCTTCAACCATTCGACAAGGGTCCCCGCCTCCATGTCGGCGCCCAGTGACGGCATTCGGAATTCTCTCATTGCGGCTGCATCATGCGCCGTACCGCCCCAACGATGTCTTCGATTTGCGGTAACGCGGCGTCTTCGAGATGCTTGGCGTATGGGATTGGAACTTCCGCCGAACACACCCGCTCTATCGGTGAATCGAGCTCGTAGAAGGCAGTTTCCATGATCCGCGCGCTTATCTCGGCCGAGAGGGAAAGCGATCGCCAGCCTTCATCGATAATGACCGCGCGATGGTTTTTGGCGACCGAAGTCAGAATTGTTTCGTTATCCAGCGGTCTCAACGTTCGAAGGTCTATTACCTCCGCCTCGATCCCTGTTTCCGCGAGTTGATTCGCTGCTTCGAGCGTCTTCGGCAACGTGCCGCCATAGGTAATCAGCGTAATGTCTCCGCCTTCGCGACGAACCGCTGCGCGATCGATGTCGACTGGGCCGGCGTCGGCGGCGAGTTCACCTTCCATGTTGTAGAGCATGACATGTTCGAAGATCAGGACCGGATTGGGGTCTGCAAGGGCAGTTGCGAGCATACCGCGCGCATCTTCGACGGTCGCCGGCGCGAGCACCTTGATCCCTGGGATATGCGTGTACCAACCTTCCAGGCTATGGGAATGCTGGGCCGCGAGTTGGCGGCCGGCGCCGGTCGCCATACGAATGACCAGAGGCACCGGGAATTGCCCGCCGGACATATGCGACAATGTCGCAGCGTTGTTGATGATTTGATCGAGCGCGAGCAGGCTGAAATTCACTGTCATGATTTCGACAATGGGGCGCATGCCGCCCATCGCTGCGCCGATTCCAGCGCCGACAAAGGCGGATTCCGACAGAGGAGTATCGCGCAGCCTCTCAGGCCCGAATTCCTCAAGGAGCCCCTTGGTCACCGCATAGCACCCGCCGTAATGGGCGACATCCTCGCCCATTAGGAAAACTCGGGGATCGTGGTTCATTGCTTCGCGGATGGCTTCACGCATGGCTTCCCGGTAGGTGAGGGTGCGTGTTTCCTCCGTGTCCGCAGCCTCCACCATCATTCCGTCGCCTCTCCGTATACGAATCGGGTCAATTGATCGACGGGCTCCCACTTTCCAGCTTCGGCAAAGGCCACCGCCTCGTCGATTTCCGCGGTGACCTCCTTCTCGATCGCTGCATGATCGTCATCGTGGATCATTCCGGACTCTGTCATCCACGTCGTCAGCTTCACGACAGGGCCGTGCTTTCGCCAGGTTTCTATTTCTTCCTTGTCTCGGTAAAGCTGCGCATCGAACATCGAGTGCGCGCGAAAACGATAAGTACGGCATTCAAGAAAGGCCGGTGCACCGCCACGCACGGTCTCGCACAGACGCCGCGCGGCGGATTCCACGGCCACTACATCCATGCCGTCCACTGCTTCGCTGAGAAGATTATAGCTTGCGGCTTTCGCGGCGATGTCGGTTTGCGATTCGGTGAGATCGAGGGCGGTACCCATGGCGTATAGATTGTTTTCGCATATAAACAGGACCGGCAAATGCCAGAGCGCGGCGAGGTTGAGGGATTCGTGAAACTCGCCTTCCGCGACCGCGCCGTCACCGAAAAAACAGGCAGTCACGTTCTGTCTTCCCGATAGTTTGTCGGCAAGCGCGAGCCCTATGGCGATCGGCAATCCGCCACCGACGATGGCGTTGCCGCCATAAAATCGCGTGGTCTTGTCGAAGATATGCATGGAACCGCCCCGGCCGCCGCTGCTTCCTTCTAATTTCCCATACATTTCCGCCATTACCGCGGTTGCCGGAATCCCCCGCGCTAGGGCATGGCCGTGTTCCCGATAGGTCGCGACCACCGCGTCGTCGACGCCGAGCGCCTCCATCACCCCGACGGCGACGGCTTCCTCGCCGATGTATAGATGCAGGAACCCGCGAATTTTTTCGATGCTGTACAGTTCGGCGCATTTTTCCTCGAAATGACGAATGCGCAGCATCTGGCGCAACAGATGCAGCAGGTGATTCCGCGACAGATGGGGTTTTGCCGAATTGGATACGTTGCTCATTTCTCGTCGGTCTCCAACGTCGACAAATCGCCTTCCGGCAGGCCCAACTCGCGCGCCTTGAGCAGACGGCGCATGATCTTGCCGCTTCGCGTTTTCGGAAGGTTGACTCTGAAATCGATTTCTTTCGGAGCGACCGCGGCGCCCAAGCGCTTTCGCGCAAGCCCGAGTAATTCGCGGCGCAACGCGTCTTTGGGTTCAAAACCCTCTTTAAGTGCGACAAAGGCCTTGACGATTTCACCGGCGATCGGGTCGGGCTTGCCGATTACGGCGACCTCGGCGACCGCGGCGTGCTCCATCAGGGCGCTCTCCACCTCAAACGGTCCAATCAGATGGCCCGATGATTTGATCACATCATCGGCGCGGCCAACGAACCAGAAATAGCCGTCGGCATCGCATCGCGCGAGATCACCCGTTAGGTACCATTCGCCCGCGAAACATTTCCGGTAGCGTTCGTCTTCATGGAGATATGCCCGCATCATTGACGGCCAGCCGGATCTGAGGACGAGTTCCCCATCGGTTTCGGGTTCCTTGATCAGTTCAATTTCGCCGCTCTCCGTTTGCCGTGCGATTGCGGCCTCAATGCCGGGAAGGGGCTTGCCCATGGAACCCGGTCGGATATCCATCGCGGCGTAATTGGCGATCATGATGCCGCCGGTCTCGGTCTGCCACCAGTTGTCGTGGATGGGCGGGCCGAAGGCCTCAATTCCCCATGTCACCGCTTCCGGGTTCAGGGGCTCGCCCACGCTGGCGATGAAACGGAGTGACTTATGATCATATTTGCGCGCGACATCGGCGCCCAGTTTCATCATCATCCGAACCGCCGTCGGCGCGGTATACCACACGCTGACCCGCTGCTCCTCGAGGACGCGATACCAGTGTTCGGCATCGAATTCCGCTTCGTCGACGATGCAGGTAAGGCCGTGACACAACGGCGAAATTATACCGTATGACGTTCCTGTAACCCAACCCGGGTCGGCGGTGCACCAGAAGATGTCGTTGTCATGAAAATCCAGCGCGTATCGACCCGTCGCGTAATGCGCGATCACGGCGCCATGCACGTGGACGGCGCCTTTCGGCTTTCCCGTGGTGCCGCTGGTGAAATGGATCAGCGCCATGTCTTCCGGGTCTGTGGGCGGTATCGTGAAATTCGGACTCGCAACCGCCATGGCGCCATGAAAATCGAGCGTGTCGTCCGCTGGATCCGATGATCTTCCGCCGTTGATGAGCAAAACATGTTCAAGGTCGGGCAGCCGTTCGCGGATATCTTGAATCTTGCGTTTGTATAGGGGCGCGGTGGTAACCAGCACCTTGCCCTGGCCGATGGTCATTCGGGAATGGATCGGTTCCGGGCCAAAAGCGGAGAAAAGGGGCGAAAATACACTGCAGTTTTTCAGTGTGCCGAGAGCCGCGACATAGAGTTCAGGAATGCGTCCACACAGCGCGAAAACCCGGTCACCCTTGCCGACGCCCAGTTTGCGAAGGACGTTCGCGAAGCGATTCGTCTGGTCATGCAGATCCGAATAGGTCAGATCGCGAACCGATCCGTCCTTTCCAAGACAGCGCAGCGCGACGCGGTCTGCGTGTGGGCCTGTCGCGTGGCGGTCGACGGTTTCATGGGCAATGTTAATTCCGCGATCTTCGGGAAGACCATCGAGTTCGCTTCGTACAGCGTCCCAATCGAATACTTCGCGCTCGCACCTGTAATCGCCGAGATTCGAGACCGCGGATAACGCTTCCGGTTTCTTGACGATGGTGTCAAAGGCGATCGGCGCTGCGGCTGTCATTGGTGGCTCTCTCCGTGATTGATCCATGCACCCTAAATAAACTGTGTCAGCGCGGCGATTATCCCATTAATCCAGATCAAAGGTTGAAATCCGACTACAAAGCGAAGGGGCAACCTATAGTCAAAATAGGCGTTCCAACCCCTCAAGAAATGCATCCACGTCCGTATCGTCGTTATATGCGGCCACACTCGCCCGCGCCGTGGCGCCGACGTCAAATGAAGCCAGCAGGGGTTGCGCGCAATGATGTCCGCAACGGAGCGCGACATTGTGCACATCGAGGGTTCGACAAATATCGTCCGGAGCGACGCTATCGATCACGAAAGATACGACCCCCCTTCGCTGGTCGAGATTCTCCGATCCGATCAGCCGGGCTCCGGGAATATTCAGCAGGCCGCCGATGATGCGGCCGGCAAGGCGTTTCTCGTGCGCGGCCACCGCCAGCCAATCGAGCCCGTGCATCCATTCTACCGCCGCGCCCATCCCGATCGCCCCGCCGATCGGCGGCGTGCCGGCCTCGAATTTCCTCGGTGGATCGGTGAAGCTCGCGTATTCCAGGCTCACGCGATCGATCATCTGTCCGCCGGTCATGAGAGGAGGCATTTGCTCAAGAAGTTCGTATTTCCCCCACAATACGCCGATCCCGGTTGGGCCAAACATTTTGTGACCCGAAAACGCGTAAAAATCGATGTCCAGTTCCCGCACATCGACCGGTCCGTGTGACACACGCTGCGCCCCATCCAGCAAGATCCGTGCGCCTACCGACCGGGCGGCCTGGACGATTGGAGCGACATCCGTGATCGCGCCCGTGACGTTGGAACAATGGGTGACGGCAATTAGCCGACAATTCTTGGTAACGACTTCATCGAGGCGGGTATAATCGAGCCGGCCGTCCTCGGTTCTGGGTACGAAGCGCAAAACCACGCCACGACGCCGGGCAAGCATTTGCCATGGGACAAGGTTGCTGTGATGTTCGAGAATCGACAGGACAACCTCGTCGCCCGCTGAAAGCGTTTCTCCGAAACCATGGGCGACTATATTAATGGCCGAGGTGGTGCCGGAAGTGAACACCACTTCGCGTTGCGACCGCGCGTTAATAAAATTTGTGACACAGCCGCGCGCGCGTTCATATTCTGAGATTGCCGTGCGCGACAGTCGATGAACCCCGCCGTGAACATTGGCGCGGTATTCAGTATTGAACTTGCGTAACGCCTCCAGAACGACGTCCGGCATCTGAGACGTGGCGGCGCTGTCGAGGTAGTGAATGCCGGTTTTCTCCAATAAAGGAAACTGGCGCCGGACCCGGCCCACCTCGAAAGATGTTGTCGGGCCAGCACCGGATGTCGCGGATTGCGCCACGTCAGTCGCCCGAGTTGCCGAAAGTTAAATGCCCGACAACGAACTGACCGTCTGAACGGCGCGGTGGTCTTCCACCCCGGATACGCCGGTAACGCTTTCGGCGGCGACACGGGACGCCTTGAGTTCCGCTTCGGTGCCGGCGGTTCCCCAGAAGGCGACAACACCGTTGGAAACCGTCACATTAGTGGTGCCGATACTCGCCCAAGTCTCGGCGCGCAGCACTTCTTCCACCTGGTTCCGAATTGCATCGTCGTTGGCGTTGACGGGAACGACCCGCACATCCTTTGCCGCTGCGATGCGCTGGATGAAGTTCGCCCGGCTGACGATGCCGACGAGCCGGCCGTCGCGAACCACCGGAACCCTCTTAATCCTATGTTTCTCCAGCAGTTCAGCAATTTCCGTAAGTCCGGTGTCTTCCGTTACCGTGACCACGTTTCGGGTCATTACATCGTTTGCCGTCTTGCCATGAGACTTGGTGTACTCGTCGGCCATTCCGGATGTATCCGAGACCAGGTCGAGCCACCAGGACCGTATCTTGTCGGCGGTGCCGATTTCCTCGCGATGTATCAAATCTCCTTCGCTGACGATTCCGATGATGGAGAAATCATCATCGACCACGGGAA
>CAZPMO010000089.1:0-19561 GCA_964587515.1 uncultured Rhodospirillaceae bacterium
AAATCACGGATCTCGGCGCCGTCCAGCGCGCCGCTCTTGTCCTTGTCGGCCTTGTCGAAATTGCCGGCCAGCGGGCCGCGCGCCTCGTCGCGGTCGACCACGCCGTTGCCGTTGGAATCAAGGCCCTTGGCGCGCCCCGACAGCTCTTTCGATCCCCCCCCTGGCGATCCCCCACCTGGCGAGCCTCCACCGGGCGGTTTCCCGGCCGGTTTCGCGGCCGCCGACGCGCCGCCGCCCCGGAAGAATTTACGGATTTCGGCGCCGTCCAGCGCGCCGCTCTTGTCGGTGTCCATGGTATCGAAATTGCCCGCCAACGGGCCGCGCGCCTCGTCGCGATCGACCACGCCATTGCCGTTTGCGTCGAGCCCCTTGGCGCGTTCGGACAGCGCCTTGTCCTGCGCTTTGTCTTGCGCGATGGCCGGCATCGACAGGGCTATGGCGGTCGCAAGGCCAATGGCGGCCATAAGAGCCGGAAGCGTGGCGCGGTTGTTCATTTTCATGGTCGGATTTACTTATGGATGATCGAACAAGTCAATAAAATCAACCATATCACACAAAGCGTTGATTGTCGGTTTCCGCATTATTCGCGCCGCGAATCCGTCCTTGTGCTATAGTCGATGTCAATTGCCGGGGACAAGGCGACCATGACAACCCTTCTTTTTGCGCATTCGAGTTCCGCCGAACACGAAAC
Organism: uncultured Rhodospirillaceae bacterium; assembly: GCA_964587515.1. Lineage (GTDB taxonomy): Bacteria > Pseudomonadota > Alphaproteobacteria > MPNO01 > MPNO01 > CAZPMO01. Next base: position 692 of record CAZPMO010000089.1, read on the forward strand.
GGGCTTCGGGCATCCCGAACGACCGGAGCGCATACACGCCGTGATGGGGGCGCTCGACGCCGATGAATTTTCCCCGCTTGTGCGCCGCGAAGCGCCGCGCGCCGATCCCGACGACGTGGCGCGCGCCCATCCGGGCGGCTATGTGGAACGCCTGCTGGCGGCGGTGCCGGAAGAAGGCGTCGTCCGGATCGACGCCGACACCGTGATGTCGCCGGCCTCCGGCGAAGCCGCGCTACGGGCGGCCGGCGCGCTGATCGCGGCGGTGGACGCGGTGCTCGGCGGCGAGGCGGAAAACGCGTTCTGCGCCGTGCGTCCGCCCGGCCACCATGCGGAGCCCGGCCGGGGTATGGGATTCTGCCTGTTCAACAATATCGGCATCGGCGCGCTGCATGCGCGCGAGGTGCATGCCGTGGAACGGGTGGCGGTGGTCGATTTCGACGTCCATCACGGCAACGGCACCCAGGCGATGTTCGAAAACGACCCCCGCCTGTTCTTCGCCTCGACCCACGAATTTCCGCTTTATCCCGGCACCGGCGCGGCCGACGAGACCGGCGTCGGCAATATCATCAACGTGCCGCTCTCGTCCGGATCGGGGTCCGAGGAATTCCGCGCCGGAATGGAAGGACGGGTGTTGCCGGGCTTGCGCGCCTTCGGACCCGACCTGATCCTGATTTCCGCCGGTTTCGATGCGCATGTCCAGGATCCGCTGGCGACGCTGCGCCTGGTGGAGGACGATTACGCCTGGGTGACCCGCCGGATCCGCGAGATCGCGGGCGAATGCTGCGACGGTCGCATCGTGGCCACCTTGGAAGGCGGCTACGATCTCGACGCGCTGGCCGCCAGCGTTTCCGCCCACGTTCGGGAACTGATGCGCGACTGACCTGAGGCCGCGGTTTCTTCAGCCAGTGATCCGGAGGAGCCATCCGCATCAGAGCCGAGATCGTCCGGAATCAGTCTTCCCAACCCGCCTTGCGAAGCCCATCGAGAATATGTTCATTGGCGGCGGGATTTTCGAAAGGGCCCAACTCGACGGCGCTTTCAAAAAAATCTGGTTGTATACGCTCACACTGGTCCAGGGCGGTTCGCGCTTCCTCGTTCCGGCCCAAATGTGCCAAGCTTACCGCCAGCAAACAGTGCGCATGGGCAAGATCGGATCTCAAATGGATCGCTTTTCTTGCCCATTCCACTGCTTCTTCGTACCGTCGCGCGGATATGCAAGCGCGGGCCAAGAACGCGTTGAAGTGTCTTAAATTGGGCGCATCCGGTTGAAGCCGCATTGCGTCTTCCATCATGGAGATGCCTTCTTCGGTTCGACCAACCCGGCTGAACGTATCGCCAAGCGATGCTCGCGCATGCGCATAGCTGGGGTTGAGTTCCACCGCCCGCTGTAGCGATGAAATCGCGTCCTGGTTTTGTCTCGCCCAAAGACACGCCATGGCCAGCATGTTGTGCGCATAGGCATCCGAACTGTCGAGCGCGACCGCTTGGCGCGCCGACTCCATGCATTTGTCGGTGGCGGCCTCACGTGAACTTTCGTACCCCGACATCAGCGCCCTGGCGTAACTCAAGGCCAAGCCTGAATACGCTCGGCTGTATGAGGGGTCGAGTTCGAGTGCCTGGCCAAACATCTCTCGCGCGCGGAGATTGCTTTCCTTTGTGTATTCGTCGAGCAACGCCGTTCCACGTTGAACCAAAGACCAAGCATCGAGGTTCTGTGGTTGGTTTATCGTCACCCGATTTTGTCCCACGCGTTCCAACTCGGGAGCGACAATTGCAGCGATTTTTTGAGTCAGATCGTCCTGTAGATCGAAGATATCTTCGACTTGGCGATCAAACCTCTCCGCCCAGACATGATGACCTGTTTCGGAATCGATCAGCTGAACCGTTACACGAACCTTGTCGCCGGATTTTCGGACGCTGCCTTCCAACACGTAACGCGCGCCGAGTGCTCGGCTTACTTCCTGAATATTTACGGCTTCACCCTTGTAAACAAAGGTCGAATTACGCGCGATCACCGGAAAAGAGCGCCACAGCGACAAGGTGGTGATGATGTCCTCGGTAAGCCCGTCAACAAAATACGCCTGCTCGGGATCTCCACTCATATTCTCGAAAGGAAGCACCGCGAGCGCCGGTCGTTTTAAAAAATCAGCATTTGCGGCAGGCGAATACTCATCCTCGATCGGGATCACCTGAGGACTTACGTTGATGCGGTAAGTGCTTATGGGTTCGTCAATATTTTTAACCTGTTGTTTGCCCGTATCCTCGAATTCCAAATTGAGCTGGTGTCGTACCTGCTCAAAGGCGCTCCCGGAGACGCAGATTCCACCGGGATCGGCCAAACTCTCCAAACGAGCGGCGACATTCACCCCATCACCAAACAGGTCGTCATCCTCGATAACTACATCGCCCACATTGATGCCAATACGAATCTCCATCCGACGCTCTTCCGGTAACTCAGCATTACGCGGCTTTATCGCCCCTTGCACGTCGACGGCGTATTGAACGGCATCCACGGCACTGGGGAATTCAACCAGCATACCGTCGCCTGTTGTCTTCACCACGCGGCCACCATACTCGGCGATCTTCGGATCGAGCAGTTCTTTGCGCATGGACTTGAGCCGAGTCAGAGTTTCCGCCTCGTCCTCGCGCATAAGACGCGAATAGCCGACGATGTCGGTGGCGAGGATCGCGGCAAGCCTTCTTTGGACGCGCTCTTCGGCCATCGTGACCTTCCTCTGGGACGCCCGCGGAAAGCGAAATTCTATGCGGGTGTGGACCGCGAGTCCATCAGGCTCAAATGACCGGAACCGATCACAACCGAGCCTGCACGCCCGAAATTCCGAATGACCGCCTCGGTCGGAACACCGGATTGTCCGATCCCAGCGGGCCAATTTTCGGACCGGGCCGCGCCCGCCGCGCCCGCTGATTACTTGCTCTCGGCAACCCGCGTCATTAGACTTCGCCCACCAAGCAGGGGTACGGGATGGCAGAGAAAAGTAAGACCGCCGACGTCGCTTCCATGTCCTTTGAACAGGCGCTGGCGGAGCTCGAGGGCATCGTTCGCCAGCTCGAGGCGGGCGACGGCAAGCTCGAGGACGCGATCGGCGCCTATGAGCGCGGCGCGGCGCTGAAAAAGCACTGCGAGGACAAGCTCAAGGAAGCCAAGACCAAGGTGGACAAGATTTCGCTTGGCCCCGGCGGATCGGTTGATCTGGAGCCCGCGGAAATTGACTGAGGTCGCGACCACCGACGCATTGTCCGAATCGGTCGCCCGGGCGGTGCGCGACCTGGAACCGGTTCTCGCGTCCCTGCTTCCCGAACCAACCGGCCCCGAAGCGCGGCTTTACGAGGCGATGCGCTACGGCACGCTGGACGGCGGCAAGCGGCTGCGCCCGTTCCTGGTGCTGGCCGGCGGCCGCTTGTTCGGCGCGCCCGATGGGCGCTCGCGCCGCGTCGGCGCGGCGGTCGAAATGATCCATTCCTATTCGTTGATCCACGACGATCTGCCGGCCATGGACGATGACGATCTCAGGCGCGGCCGGCCGTCATGCCATGTCGCCTTCGACGACGCGACGGCGATCCTCGCGGGTGATGCGCTGCTGACGCTGGCGTTCGACGTGCTGGCCGATCCCGCGACCCATGACAACGCCGAAGTGCGCTGCGATCTGATTCGCGCGCTGTCGGCGGCGGCCGGCGCGCCGGGCATGGTCGGCGGCCAGATGATCGACCTGATGGCCGAGCATTCCGGCGCCGGCCCCGAGTTGATCACGCGGCTTGAGCTGATGAAGACCGGCGCGCTGATCTCGTTCGGGTGCGAGGCCGGCGCGATCCTGGGCGAGGCCAGCGCCGGAGACCGCGCCACGCTCCGGGATTACGGGCTCGATCTCGGTCTCGCCTTCCAGGTTACCGACGATTTGCTTGACGTGGAGGGCGATGAGACAAATGTTGGCAAGAAGGTCGGCAAGGACGAGGCGGCCGGCAAGGCGACGTTCATCTCGGCGCTGGGCGTCGACGGCGCGCGAAAAGAAGCGCGCGCCCTGGTCGAGCGCGCCGTTACGAGACTCGAAGGCTTCGGCAAGGAAGCAGAATCCTTCCGCCAGCTGGGATATTTCGTGCTGGAACGTCGGAGCTAGACGAGGGATGATGGTTTTATGAGCACGATCGAGACGCCGTTACTGGACCAGGTGAATATTCCCGGCGATTTGCGGGATTTCACGACGGATCAGCTCAAACAGCTCGCCGATGAGTTGCGGGCCGAGACCATCGACGCGGTCTCCGAGACCGGTGGCCATCTGGGCGCGGGGCTTGGCGTGGTCGAGCTCACCGTCGCCGTCCATCATCTGTTCAACACGCCCGAGGATGTGGTGGTGTGGGACGTCGGCCACCAGGTCTATCCGCACAAGATTCTGACCGGGCGGCGCGACCGCATCCGTACGTTGCGCCAGGGCGGCGGCTTGTCGGGTTTCACCAAGCGCTCGGAAAGCGCGTACGACCCGTTCGGCGCGGCGCACGCCTCGACGTCGATTTCGGCGGCGCTGGGGTTCGCCGTCTCGCGCGATCTCCAGGAACGCGACAACCGGGTCATCGCCGTGATCGGCGACGGCGCCATGTCGGGCGGCATGGCCTATGAGGCCATGAACAACGCCGGCTCCATGGACACCAAGCTGATCGTGATCCTCAACGACAACGACATGTCGATCGCGCCGCCGGTGGGCGCCATGAGCGCCTATCTGTCGCGGCTGATTTCGTCGAAATCCTATCGCAGTCTGCGCGATATCGCGCTGCATGTGACCGAGAAGTTTCCGCGCGCCATGGGCATGGCGGCGCAGCGGGCCGAGGAATATGCCCGCGGCCTGTTGACCGGCGGCACGCTGTTCGAGGAACTCGGCTTCTATTATGTGGGCCCCATCGACGGCCACAACATGGACCATCTGCTGCCGGTGTTGAGGAACGTGCGCGACGACGATACCGAAGGCCCGGTGCTGATCCATGTGGTGACCCAGAAGGGCAAGGGCTATCCGCCCGCCGAGCAGTCCGACGACAAGTATCACGGCGTCGGCACCTTCAACGTGGTGACGGGCGCGCTCGACAAGGCCAAGCCCAACGCGCCCAGCTACACCAAGGTTTTCGCGCAGGGCCTGGTCAAGGAAGCGGAGCATGACGAGAAAATCGTCGCGATCACCGCCGCCATGCCGTCCGGCACCGGCATCGATCTGTTCCAGCAAACCTTCCCCGACCGAACCTTCGATGTGGGCCTCGCCGAACAGCACGCGGTGACCTTCGCCGCCGGTCTCGCCGCCGACGGCATGAAGCCTTTCGTCGCCATCTATTCGACGTTCCTGCAGCGCGCCTACGACCAGATCGTCCATGACGTGGCGATCCAGTCGCTGCCGGTCCGTTTCGCCATGGACCGCGCCGGGCTGGTCGGCGCCGACGGTCAGACCCATGCGGGCTCGTTCGATGTCGCCTATCTCGGCTGTCTGCCGGGGATGGTGGTCATGGCGGCGGCCGACGAGGCGGAACTGATGCATATGGTGGCCACGGCGGCGGCGATCGACGACGGGCCGAGCGCGTTCCGATATCCGCGCGGCGAAGGCGTCGGCGTCGAGTTGCCGGAGCGCGGGACGCCGCTGGAAATCGGCAAGGGCCGGGTGATGCGCGAAGGCGGCAAGGTCGCGATCCTGTCGTTCGGCACGCGCCTCCAGGAATGCCTGATCGCGGCCGAGGAACTCAGCGCCAAGGGGTTGCCCACGACGGTCGCCGACGCGCGTTTCGCGAAGCCCCTCGACGGCGATCTGGTGACCCGGCTGGCCAAGGAGCATGAGGTGCTGATCACCGTCGAAGAAGGCTCGATCGGCGGCTTCGGCACCCAGGTGCTGCATTTTCTGGCGGCCGCCGGGATCCTCGACGGCGGGCTGAAGATCCGGCCCATGGTGCTGCCCGATCTGTTCCTCGACCAGGACAAGCCGGCCAGCCAGTACGAAACGGCCGGGCTCAGCGCGCCCTTCATCGTGAACACCGCGCTGGATGCGCTGGGTCACGCCGACGCTAACGTCATCCAGACCCAACGCGCCTGAAAGGCGCTGAAAGAACGCGCCTGAAGGGCGCCTGAAGAAAACGCCTGAAAGGCAACGGGAGAAAAACCACGGCGGGCAAGCTTCGTCTCGATGCGCTGCTGGTCGAGCGCGGTCTCGCCGAAAACCGCACGCGGGCGCAGGCGCTGATCCGCACCGGCGCGGTGTTCAGCGGCGAAAAGCGGCTCGACAAGCCGGGCACCCCGGTTGATTCGGAAATTCCCATCGACATTCGCGGCAAGCCCCATCCCTGGGTCTCGCGCGGCGGGGTGAAGCTCGCCCATGCGCTGGATCACTTCGCGATCGATCCGGCCGGGCTGACCTGCCTCGATGTCGGGGCGTCGACCGGCGGTTTCACCGATGTGTTGCTGGCGCGCGGCGCGGCGCGCGTCTTCGCGGTCGACGTGGGGCGCGGCCAGCTAGCTTGGAAACTGCGCGGCGACGACCGCGTGGTGGTGCTGGAACGGCTGAACGCCCGCCATATGACGCATGAGGACGTGCCGGATCCGGTGGATCTGATTGTCTGCGACGCGAGCTTCATCGGGCTGCAAACCATTCTGCCCGCGCCGCTCGCCCTCGCCGCGCCGGGGGCGCGGCTGGTGGCGCTGATCAAGCCGCAGTTCGAGGTCGGCAAGGGCGCGGTGGGGAAGGGCGGCATCGTGCGCGATCCCGACCAGCATCGCGCCGTGTGCGACCGCATCTCCGCCTGGCTCGATCGCATGGAAGGCTGGTCGGTGATCGGCGTCACCGACAGTCCGATCGAGGGCGCCGAGGGCAACCGCGAGTTCCTGATCGCGGCGGCGCGCGAAGCATGAGCGCGCCGCGCGATACATTCGAGGCCGAGGTCGTCGCGCTGGGCGGCGGCGGTGACGGCGCGGTCGAGACGCCGACGGGCCGCGTCTATGTGCCCTATGCCGCGCCCGGCGACCGCCTGCGGCTCCGGTTGCGGGGATCGGAAATCGTCGAGGCGACCCGCCTTGCCGACGGTCCCGACCGCGTCGCCCCGGCGTGCGCGCATTTCGGCGATTGCGGCGGCTGCGCTTTGCAACATATCGAGGACGGTGCCTACGCCGCCTGGAAACGCGACCGGGTGGCGCAGGCGCTGGCGCGGCGCGGGCTGGAGACCGAGATCGCGCCGCTGGTGCGGATCCCGCCCGGGGCGCGCCGCCGCGTCCGGCTCGGCGCGCGCCGCACCCGCGATGGCGTGGTGCTCGGTTTCAAGGCGCGGCGCAGCCACTGGCTGGTCGATGTGAATTCGTGTCCGGTCGCGGTCCCCGAAATCGTCGCCCTGCTGCCGAAGTTGCGCGCCGTGCTCGCCGATTGCCTAGCCCAAGGCGGGACCGCCGAGGTTTCGGTGACTCATCTCGACGCCGGGCTCGACGTCGCCGTCGATACGGACGTTCCACTTGACTTGGCGGCGCGCGAACGCCTGGCCGGTTTCGCCGAAGCCGCCGATCTCGCGCGGCTGGGTTGGGGCGGCGAGCCGGTGGTCCGCCGCCGTGCGCCGATGGTCGAATTTTCCGGCGTTCCGGTCGAACTTCCGCCCGGCGGATTCCTGCAGCCCAGCGCCGCGGGCGAAGCCGCGCTCGCGAATGTGGTGATGGAGACGCTGGCCGAGGCCCGTATTGTCGCCGATCTCCACGCCGGCTGCGGCGCGTTCGCGCTGCGCCTCGCGGCAATGGGCAAGACCGTGCGCGCCTATGATGTGGACGAGGCGCAGATCGCGGCGCTTGGCGACGCCGCGCGCGACCTGCCCGTCACCGCCGAGACCCGCGATCTGGATCGCCGGCCGCTCGATGGGAAGGAGCTTGCCGGGCTCGACGGCGTGGCCCTCGATCCGCCGCGCGCCGGCGCCGCCGCGCAAGCCAGAACGCTGGCGGCCTCAAAAGCGCCGCTCATCGCCTATGTGTCGTGCAATCCCGCCAGCTTCGCGCGCGACGCCCGCACCCTGGTCGACGGCGGCTACCGCCTGGAACGCCTGGTCCCGGTCGATCAGTTCCTGTGGTCGCCGCACCTGGAGCTGGCGGCGGTGTTCAGGCGGTAAAGCGCTCGCCGTCGCGTTGGGGAAGGGTCGGACATTTTTGGGCGGTGTACGCCCGGAGTGGTCATTGGCGCAATAGATGTCAAAGCCTGGCTAACGACCCGGCGCCATCTCGGCGCGCGGCCGAACGCCTGGCGGGCGACAGCAAATTTGCAATCGCCGACAACGCATGACCGGCCGCGAAGAGGGCGATGACAACGAGACCAAATACCGGCCCACCAGTGAGGTAGGCGCGAACGGCCGTGCCGCGAAGGGCGGCTAGGAAGCGACCCTTTTCACCGCCTTTATCGGCGTAAGCGCGTTTATTCGTCATCGCGGTCAACTCCGCTCTATTTCGGACGCGGCTGTCGAGAGAGCTTCGACGATCGTGGCGATCCGATCGTTGGTCGGAGGATTACTCTCAAGGCGGCGCTCAATCGCCCGCCTTAGGTCGTCCAAGGCAAGTCGAAGTTGCGGCGCCATCCCGGCTTCGCCTGTAAGATTTGGGTCGCGGGTCGCGTCGCTCGATTGTGCTTTGCTGAACTCCGCTATGCGGGCAAGAATTGCCTCGACGGTCGCCCTGTTGGCCTTGAGCGCAAGCGATCCGTCCGAGGTTATCTCGAATAGCCTCTTGCTGCGTTCGCTGGCAATCACGCGGATCCAGTCCAGCTCTTCCAGAAGAGTGAGCGTGGGATAGATCACTCCCGGGCTCGGGCTGTAGGCGCCGTCGACTTTCTCCTCAATGGCCTTGATGATTTCGTATCCGTGACGAGGCTTTTCCTCGATCAGCTTCAGTATCAGGAAACGCAGATCGCCATGGGCGAATAAGCGACCTAGCATTGGTCGACGACCGCCGCGCCCCTTGCCCCTTCTGCCCCGGTTTCCCGAAGGATTGTCTTGTCGATTTCTCATTCCGTAGTGTCCTGTTTCGTTATATTGAGTTTTACGTTATATCAATAAATACGATATAACTATTAATAAGATATATCGAAATAGAAAAATGTCAAGCTCAAACCGGGCCGTCCCACATGAGGCGCATGGACTCCCAACCCTGACGTGCGTTTGCTAGGGTGATGCCGCTATCGTTGCCGGGGACAGGGGGCGCCCGGTCGATCGGGGCGAACCTCCGCGGGCGGCGTTGTCGAGGCGTCGTTGCGGACGTTGGTGATCGGCGGCTGGAGAATGCAACCATCATGATCATGCATCGTACAAACCGGATTTTTACGGCGCTCGTTTGTCTCACTCTGTCGGCGTGCCCCGCCAAAACCATCAACGCCCCTTCGACCGTACAAACGCACGCGCAACAACCGGTCGCGAAACAAACGCCATGGCAGCGAACCATGGCGGCCGGGGACGACGCGTATCGGGCCGGCAACTACGCCGAAGCCGAGAAAATGTACAAAGCCGGATTTGTCGAGGCCGAGCGGTTCGGAATGGCGGATTTTCGTTTCTCCCGCGCACTCCACGGCCTTACCCGCGCCTATCTCGCCCAGGGGAAGGACACGGCGGCGGAGCCGCTTTTCCAGCGTGCGCTGGCGGTATTTGATTCGCCGGGACCTTACCAGAGCGATGCCGATCTGCACCTCAGCGGCTTCGACAAACCATTCCGCGAACACGGCCGCCATGCCAAAGCAGAGATGCTGCTCAAGCGCCAACTCGCCTACCGCGAAAGACTGCACGGAGCCGGTCACCGTTTCGTCGGCCATAGCCTTAATCATCTGGCCGGGCTGTACCGCGACCTCGGCCGCCACGACGAGGCGGAGCGGCTATACGAGCGAGCCCTCGGATTGTTTATGGCGTTCGGCCCGATGGCTCGATTTTCACCTGAAATCACGCGGGAACAGGCGTGGGAACTGGAACGTAACGGCGAAATACTACGCCAGCGCGGCAAATTAAATCTGGCCGAGCCGGAACAAAGGCTCGCACTGGCCATCCGCAAGAAACGTTTGGGCCCCATGCACCCCGAAGTGGCGCGGAGCCTCAACCGCCTCGGCCTGATCTACAAGGGCCGGGGCATGTACGCCAGAGCCGAGGAGCACTACAAAAAGGCGCTCTCGATGAACCGGCGCACCTTGGGCGCGCGGCATCCCGAATATGCCAAGAATCTGGACAACCTTGCGTCTCTCTACCAGACCCAGAAACGCTACGCCGAAGCCGAGCCGTTAATCAAACAGGCATTGTAGATTTTTCAGCAAACGCCGGATAAAGAGCGCGCCAACGTCGCCGTGGCACTCAACAATCTCGGTTGGCTGTACCTGCATCAGGGCCGTCATACGGAATCCGAACAATCATTCAAGCGGTCCCTCGCCATGGACGAGAAGGCGTTGGATCCCGCGCACCCGCGCGTCGCCAGCGACCTGGGAAACCTTGCCCTGCTTTACCGGGAACAGGGGAAACGGGACAAGGCCGAAAACCTGTTGGTCCGCGCCGTCGCCATTTTGGATAAAACCATGCCCGACAGCTTGGAATTGGCGATCAACAGCGCCAACCTCGCCGACCTCTACAGCGCCGACGGCCGCCTCGACGACGCCGAGGCGCTATTCAAGCGCTCACTCGTCATCCTTGAGAGCGCCGTTGGCCCTGTCCATCCTTTCGTCGCACAAGGGCTCTCGGGATACGCGTTTCTGCTGCGAAAGTCCGGACGCATCGCCGAGGCCGAAGGGCTCGAACGTCGGGTCAAGACGATCCGCGCCATGGCGTCAAAACGGTGATCCGGAGACCAACACTCCCCGTCCCACCGCGAGCCTCCGCCTCGCCCCGCCTGGAGCTGGCGGCGACGTTCCGGCGGTAGGGCGCGCGCTTATCGGCTCAACTGTCACGCAGCTTTTTGTCGATGAACCGAAGGATCATCAGATGCTTTTCGGAATCATGAATGATGGTCTCGATCAGCAGAACCAGAAGCCCGCCATACAAATCTTTGCTGGGTTTCAGGAGTGCTTTGTATTGTTGGATCCCATCCTTCTCGGTCTGGATGAATTCGCCGGTCAGTTCCAGCAGATCGTCTTTTTCCTCGGCCGAGATCCGGCCCAGTTTGGGCAGACCCTCGGGGGTGCGGCGCCCCGAAAACCCTGAATTCAGCGTTTCCGTGATGCTGTGGACCACCGCGTGGTGTTTTTCCTCGTCCGCCATGATCATCTGCAGAAGAAACCGCATCAGCGGATTTTCATGCCGTTCGGAAATAGCCCGGTATTCATCGAGAAATCGCTGTTCGTCCCGTTCATGCGCCACGAAGCACTTGGTCAACTGTTCGAAGGTGGTTCGTTCCTTCTCGTCCGGCGCGAAGGCGTGAAGCGGGAAAAAGGGGTTGAACAAGGTTTCCATGATTATTCCCTTCCGTATCCCAGTGCGGTTCGACTGCTTGAATTTTAGGCGCGTCGCGCCGCGCGGCCTTTGATGCAGATCAAATGACGTCAATCGCGGGAGTCCGGTCGCCGCCATGCAAATATTGTCTTTGCCGGTTCGCTGGACGACCCTTCTTGGGTCGATATCCAATCGAATTTGTGGACCAATAGCGCGCTGTCATGGGTGAATCTCGACAACGCCAGGAACTTTCCGAAGTCGCCAAATCTGGCCAAACGCCATCGAGCTCAGGTTTGAACATCCGCCGCAATTCCAGAGGAAGGCGGAATACGCGACCTGAGCACTACGGAATTACCGGTCGCCATCCCGTCCGAGGCAAAGCCGTAGCTGTTCACAGAAGGAGACAAGACAAAAGGGCCAGTGCGGCATGACCCCCTTTAAAACCGTCCTGCTCTAAGCCGCTTTACCCATGATCGAATAGTCGAACGCGATGGGTTCGATGTCGCCGGCATAGATCGCCTCGATGCGGTCTTGCGACAACGGATAGCTGAACTGGCCATTGCGCATGTGAATGCGGCGCTGTAACTGGCCCACGACCTTGTCCTTGACCATCGCCCAACCCGCCGCGTCGAGATCGTAAGAGCCCAGCGAGACGACGCCGTTCAGCATATGGCCGACCTCGTCGTCATAGACGATCTGGCAAGCCGCCGCGATCTGGTCGTCGATGCCGCCCTTTCCGGCGAGTTTCGCACCCTCGGCATAAAGCGTGCAGTAGCCGCCCTCCGTAAAGTCCATCGCCGCCTGACCGAGTTCGCCATGGCTCATGCGTAAATCGAGCCGGTAATCGTCGAGAGTTTTGCCCTCGGACCAGTTTTTCAGCGCGCTTGGGATAAGCTTTTCCTCACCGGGCGAGCCGAGGTTGTCGTAGATGTCGGCGAACAGACAGTAATGATGGAATTCGGAGTAAATTCCTTCCACCAACTGTAGCATTTCATGGCGATCCAGTCCGCGATCGAGCGCCGGCCGTTTGTCAATCATCTGCTGGCCCCACTCGACCAGAAGGCCGTGTTCCGGTTCGCCGTAACCGGAACCGTAGAATTCCTTGAAACACTGATGGGCGATCCATTTACGGTCGGTCTCCGCCGTGCGTTCGGACCAGTTGAAATAGCTGCGCACCACTTCCGCCTCACCGGCAAACAGCGGCGTCGCGGCGTCGATGACGTCTCTCAATTTTTGATTCAACGGTATTTGTCGTCTCCCTATACATCTTCCGGCAACTTGCTCGGGGATCTTCCGCCTACTGTTAAAATTCGTTCAGCCGGCATCGTGGGTTGATTAGGTTACGCAGCCTCGGCCTTCTGTTCAAGGTCGGGGTTGATGAAGTGGCCGGCTTGTTGGGTCGCAAGCGCCGCCCGAGTGACCCGCCATGGCGCACGACTTCGCCCAATGCTTGGTGTCGCCAACGGGCAGCCAATGTCTGCCTTTGGCAAAAGCGGACTCTTTATCGTCCGACGCGCGTCCCGCCTTGTCTCACCCGTTTTGGCCGCGGTGGCGCATCAGGTGATCGGCCAGCACGCAGGCCATCATGGCTTCGCCCACCGGCACGGCGCGGATGCCGACGCAGGGGTCGTGGCGGCCGCGCGTTTCGATCTCGGCGTTCTTGCCGCGCGTGGTCACGGTGCGTCGGGGTGTGAGGATCGAGCTTGTCGGCTTCACCGCGAAGCGGACGACGATGTCCTGGCCGGTGGAGATGCCGCCGAGGACGCCGCCCGCATTGTTGCTCAGGAAGGCCGGCTTGCCGCGCCGCATGCGCATCTCGTCGGCATTGTCCTCGCCCGATAGCTCGGCCGCGCCGAACCCGGCGCCGATCTCGACGCCCTTGCCCGCGTTGATGCCCATCATTGCCGCCGCGAGGTCGGAATCGAGCTTGCCGTAGATCGGCGCGCCGAGGCCGGCGCGTACGCCCGAGGCCACGATCTCGATCACCGCGCCGACCGAGGAGCCTTCCTTGCGCACCTGATCGAGATGTTTTTCCCATTTCTTCGCGGTCGTCGCGTCGGGGCACCAGAACGGGTTCTTTTCCACCGCCGCCCAGTTCCAGCGTTCGCGATCCCCGCCAAGCGCGCCCATTTGCACCATGGCGCCCCGGATGCGCACGCGCCTGCCCAGCACCTTGCGCGCGATCGCGCCGGCCGCGACCCGGCACGCGGTTTCGCGCGCCGACGGCCGCCCGCCGCCCCGGTAATCGCGGATGCCGTACTTGGCGAAATAGGCGTAGTCCGCGTGGCCGGGCCGGAACTTGTTCTTGATCTCGTCGTAATCCTTCGAGCGCGCATCCCGGTTGCGGATCAGCAGGCTGACGGGCGTGCCGGTGGTGCGGCCCTCGAACACGCCGGACAGGATCTCGACCGTGTCGGGCTCGCGGCGCTGGGTCACGAAGCGCGAGGAGCCCGGGCGCCGCTTATCGAGGAAAATCTGGATATCGGCCGCGTCGAGCGCGATCCCCGGCGGCGCGCCGTCGACCACGCAGCCGATCGCGGGCCCGTGGCTTTCGCCCCAGGTGGTGACCCGGAATAATGTGCCGAAGCTGTTATCCGACATGGCTGTTCAGCCGGCGGCCCGGGCCGGCGCTACTGGTTATCGACGGTGGAGATATCGGGCGCGTCCACCGCCTTCATGCCGACCACGTGATAGCCGCTGTCGACATGGTGGACCTCGCCGGTAACGCCGCTCGACAGATCGGAAAGCAGATAGACGCCGGCACCGCCGACATCGTCGATCGTCACGTTGCGTTTCAGCGGCGAGTTATATTCGTTCCATTTCAGAATATAGCGGAAATCGCCGATGCCCGACGCCGCCAGCGTCTTGATGGGGCCGGCCGAGATCGCGTTGACGCGTATGTTCTGCGGCCCGAGATCCACGGCGAGATATTTCACGCTGGCTTCCAGCGCCGCCTTCGCGACACCCATCACGTTGTAATGGGGGACCACGCGTTCCGCCCCCGAATAGGTCAGCGTCAGCAGGCTGCCGCCCGACTTCATCAGGGGCACGGCGCGCTGGCAGACGGCGGTGAAGGAATAGCACGAGATGTCCATGGTCTGTGCGAAGTTGGCGGGCGAGGTATCGACGTAGCGGCCCTTGAGCTCGTCCTTGTCGGAATAGGCGATCGCGTGAACCAGGAAATCAAGCCCGCCCCACGCCGATTCGAGTTCCGCGAAGACCTTGTTGACGCTGGCGCCGTCGGAGACGTCGCATTCCAGCAACATGTCCGATCCCACCGAGTCGGCGAGCGGGCGGACGCGCTTGGCCAGCGCCTCGCTCTGATAGGTGAAGGCCAGCGTCGCGCCGTTGTCGGCCGCGGCCTTGGCGATGCCCCAGGCAATGGACCGGTCGTTCGCGACACCCATAATGAGGCCTCGTTTTCCCTCCATCAGGCGCCCGGATTGGGTCATGGAATCCTCGCAGACACAGAAATCACGATATTTACAAAAAAAACGCGCCGCTCCCGGCAATCGGGGGCGGCGCGCATCCTACACGAATGATTTGTCCCGGGCAAAGCGCCGGGTTCGGAGCGTCCTCTAGTTGACGATCTTCCAGGAGCCGTCGGGCTGCCGGCAGGCGCGGCCATAGGCGGTCTCGGTCTTGCCGGAAATCGTCACGGTCTGCTGATATTCGCGGCAATTGTCGCCCGACGCGGTCTGATAGGTGCGGGTCGGCGTGACCGATCCGGAATGACCCGAATCCGGGTTGTTCCACGTCGCGACCTGGCCCGAACGGTTGGATTCCAGGGCGCCCTGCGATGTGCGTTCCATGGCGAGTTGATCGGCGCGGTCGAGCGATTTGCCCACTTCGCTGCCGACGAATGCGCCGGCAAGCGTGCCGATGGCGACCGCGGCGAGCTGGCCGCCGCCGGAACCGATCTGCGAGCCCGCCAGCGCGCCCAGCCCGGCGCCAAGCAAGGTCCCGCCGGTCTGTTTGTTGCCCTGGCCCGGCTGACAGGCGGCGATCGCCACGGCCAGCGTTCCCACAATCATGATGTTGCCGAGTTTCATGGGTTCCTCTCCCAAATCAAATTAAATTGCGCTCCGAACTTGTGCGCCACGCCATCCCATTCTAAACCCGGGACTGCGTTGGGCGCTATACTTACCCCTGAAATGGGGATTACAGCAGGAACGTTACAAGATCGTTTCCGCATAAATAATGAGTTAACGGCGAATCGATAATGGCTGGAAAGCAGGATCGGGACCCCATCGAACTGTTTCGCGAATGGCTCGCGGCGGCGGAGGATTCGGAAGTCAACGAACCCACCGCGATGACGCTGGCGACCGTGGATGCGGCCGGCGCGCCCGCCGCGCGCATGGTGCTGCTGAAGGACGTCGATGACGGGACCTTCGTATTCTATACCAACGCCGAAAGCCGCAAGGGCGTTGAACTCGAGGCCACGCCTTTGGCCTCGCTGGTCTTTCACTGGAAATCGTTGCGCCGCCAGGTGCGCATCGACGGCGCGGTCGAACGCACCAGCGACGCCGACGCCGACGCCTATTTTGCGACCCGCGCGCGGGGAAGCCAGATCGGCGCCTGGGCGTCCGATCAGTCGCGCCCGCTGGAAGGCCGCTTCGAGCTTGAAAAGCGCGTTGCGCGCTTCGCCGCCAAATTCGGTATCGGCGCGGTGGCGCGGCCGCCGCACTGGGTCGGCTATCGGGTCATTCCCTCGGCCATCGAATTCTGGACCGACAAGCCGTTCCGCCTGCACGAACGCGTGCTGTATGAACGCGCGGGATCGGCATGGGTGACGCGTCGGCTGTTCCCCTGACGCGCCCGATCCGAATTACCTGGCGCGCGCTGTGGCCTGCGCGGTGAAGTCGACGGTGGTGTCTGCAGTCGCCACGGCGACTGAACCGTAGATGGGTCAGCGTTGTTTCCACGTCTTGACCAAAAAGCGCGCATCGTCGTCGCTTACGCCCCACATCTCGAACTCTATTCGCACCGCGTCGTACAGCGAAACATTCTCGGTGGGCTTGTCGAAGTCCCGGTAGGCCGCGACGTTAACCTCTATGCCATCGAGCGCGCGTTGCTCGGTGCTGGCGATTGTCTCGACCATATTTACAGCGCACGCGGCGATGGACGCGCAAAAAAGCTCACCCGCGCCGACCGCTTCGCCGCCGGAGTTCTCGGCTACCCAATGTTGATTGCGCGCATTGCAAATCGATCGGCCAACGATGCCGGTGCTGTAACTTCGCGCCTGATAGGCCAGGGTCAATTCAGCCATTCTACGCTCCTCGGTCCAGATTTATCCGCGGCGTCGCGGACACGCCTATCCTAGCAGACAACATCCCGCAACGGTTGGTCATACCAACGTGCGCCGACCAGCCGTTCCGATCCCTCAAGCCGATGTCCGAGTCGCCCCTAACTCCGGACATCGGAGAAAATTATGTCCGCTATTTTTGTTCATGTCTGAAAATGGAGTCATGGCGCAAGCTGCGCGGCGCAGGTGGTTGGCCGCATACCGACCCGGAAGAGACATTTGGCCGCGATAGACTCCATACCTCAGCCGCCCACACAATCTCGCCCGTTGGTTGCCTTGAAAGCAGACGCGTCACAGGCGTGCTGGTCGAGTTTGCGAGTGCCGCGGCCGTTCTGCTTGGGGATTGTTATAGATTTTGGCCGTGTGTAGATTATATCGAGAAATTGGGCGAAATTTGAAAAACCCGTTTCCATCATAAATTTCAGAAGACCAATAACGAGCAGGAGGAACGACATGACCGATCGCGCGTTGGAGCCCTTTGTATGGAATGCTTGGCATGTCGCCGCCTGGTCTCATGAAATCCAGGATGCACCCTTGGCACGGACAATTCTCGGCGAGCCGGTGGCGCTTTTTCGCGACGGCGAGGGGCGGGCCGCGGCGCTGGAAGACCGGTGCTGTCACCGAGCAGCGCCGCTTACGCAGGGGCAAGTGACCCCCGAAGGCCTGGAATGCGGCTACCATGGAATGGTGTTCGACGGCACCGGTGCCTGCGTCTCCAACCCCGGCGAGGAAGGAGGGCCGACCGGTTATTTCGTCCGCAGCTTTCCCATCGTCGAGAAGCAGCACTTCGTATGGATATGGATGGGCGATCCGGCGCTCGCCGATGAGAGCAAGATAATCGACTATCCTTATCACGACGACACTCAAAAATGGCCATTCAAATACGCCGTCATCCCTATGCCCTGCAACTACATGCTGCTGGTCGACAACCTGATGGACCTTTCCCATCTGGGCTTTGTCCATAACCGGACGGTCGGCGCGGGAGGGAGTACCCACACCCGAGCCATCCAGGAAAATGTGCCGACGGACACCGGCACCCGTTTCGAGCGCTGGATTCTCGACTGCCCGCCGCCGCCGACATTCACCAAGGCGGTGGGCTTCAAGACCAACATCGATCGCTGGTCCGATTTCGAATACGTGGCGCCCGGCACGGTGCTGCAATGGACGGGCGCGCTGGAGATCGGACGTGGCGCCCAGGAGAACCGAGACCAGGACGGTGCGTTTTGTGTCCGCCTCTACCATGGCGCTACGCCCGAAACCGAGTCCACATGCCATTACTTCTGGTCGGTGGCGAACGGCTATCGCCAGGACGATCCGCAGGCGGGAGAGGAGCTTTTCGTCGATATCGCCGCAACCTTCCATGAGGACAAGGTGTTTCTGGAAACTCAGCAGGCCATGATCATGCGCGAACCCAACCGCCCGTTGAGCACCAGGTCACAGGACAAGGCGGTCGTGCTCGCCAGGCGCGCGCTCGACCGGATGATCGAAGAGGACGGGGCCGTCGTTGCCAGCGCCACGGAATAGACGCCACCACGCTGCACGTTTATGTCCGAGAAGGGGTTACACATCCTTCCTTTCCCAAGAGTTGGATCGCAAACCATCAGATTGATTTGCCGCGAGGAATTCTAGCCTTGCTCTCGATCGCACGTATTGGCCCGTCAAGATACTCGCCGACTCGCAGTCGAATCGTCATCCACAACGGCGTGCTGACGACCATCGCGGTCGCCACGAACAAATCACCCTCTCTTTATGAGCAAGCGCGTGAGGCCTTATCAAATATCGACCGACATTTGGAGGAGGCAGGTACCGACAAGAGCCGGATACTGATGGTGATGATTTACATCACGGACATAAGTAACAAGTCCGAGTTTAATCGCGCGTGGGACGAATGGGTTGATCGCGAAAACCTCCCGCTCCGAGCGTGTGTCGGCGCTGACCTCGAAGAAGCCGATCTGGTTGAACTGGTTGTCACGGCCGCGGTAGACCGGAAATAGTCGCGTCATGGACAAGTACTATCCCGAACTCGGAAACGTTGGATAGTGAGCTTGGTCACGGCTTTGACTTCCGCCGTGGTCGGACAACGGTCTTCGGGCCAATCGGGCCGAGAGTCAGGTATTGGCCGATATTGTTGATAAAGTCGCTTGTGTTGTTGATTGGTGCGTGATTCGTTG
>CAZPMO010000090.1:0-18884 GCA_964587515.1 uncultured Rhodospirillaceae bacterium
TGGTGAAATCGGCGCGCGCGCGCTCGACGACCACGCCCGGCGGCGCCTCGCGGCAAAGCGCCTGGAAATCGGTTTCCGGCAGCGCGTGGCCCGCGAGCAGCCGCCATACCACCCCGGCGAGACGGGTCCGTTCCCGCGCCCCCATGGCCGCTCCGAACAGGGCTTCGCTGACCGCGCCGCCGCCGGCCGAGACGATGACCTCTCCCGCGCCGGCGCCCTTCGGGTCGCGGCGCGGCGCCGCATCGACGACATAGCCTGTATAGCGTAGCCGGGCGTCGATGCGCGCGACCGGCGGAAAGGTTTCGCCGAACGGGATCAGATCCGGATCGCCATGCACCAGGATGGCGTCATAGTACCGCTCGGCGAGATCAAGCATTTCCGCGATGCGTTCCGGTCTTGGCGGCTCCACGAGAATATCGCGGACCGAACATACGATGGCGGGCCGGCGCTTTGCGGCGATCGAGGCGTCCAGCAGAGGCAGTAATTCGTATCGCAACTGCCGGCGGCCGAACGGAAACAGCTCGGTGACGAGAACGTCGGGCGCAAACGAGGTCAGGCATTCGAGCAGCAGCGCGCGCCGCCGCGCCTTGAACGCATCATCTATTTCGTTGTCGTCCTCGTCGACCAGCACTTTGAAGAAACGGTCGGCCGCGCGCATGGGCGGCAATTGCACCAGATCCGCATCGCCGATATCAAGCCCCGGCACCGGATGGCCCCCCGAAACAAGCCGCACGTCGAGACCCTCGCGCCGCGCCGCCCGCGCGATCGTCGCGGTGCGTTTCAGATGGCCGATACCTAGAAGATGCTGAACATATAAAAGAACGCGCGCCGGTCGCCCCGCCATCGCCGTCACGATCCCTCGAGACTGATGTTAAGCCGCGAAATCTCGACCTTGCCGTCATCGGCCACCATGAACAGATGCAGGCTCGCCCAATCGAGCTTTACCGGCGGCTTCGCAATCATGTTCCAGCCCGTCGCCAGGGACATCAGCGCGCGGATCACGCCCTGATGCGCGACGGCGCCGGTGGGACGGCCACGCCCGGCCACGCCTTTCGCCCATTCGCCGACGCGCGCGCGCACTTCCCGGGGACTCTCGCCGCCATGCGGCCTGAGATCGAGGCCGAGCGACGTGCGCCGCGAAACCTCGTCCTTGCCGTAACGTTCGCGCAACTCGTCCAGGGTGCGGCCTTCCCACTCGCCCCAGTCCATTTCGATAATCGCCGTCTCGGTCGTGACCTCGAGTCCCAGCAATTGCGCGGTATCGCGCGCGCGTGTGAGCGGGCTTGCATGCCAGTCATATGTCTCGAACTCGGCCGGCACCGCCCAGCCGGAAACCTTCTCGCGTCCGGCGACGCTGAGGTTGCGATCGGCATGCCCCTGGATGCGTTTTAGTTCGTTCCAGTCGGTCGGGCCGTGACGGATCAGGGCGAGCGGCGTCATGCCGCGGTCTCCGCGGCGATCCCCGCCAACACGGCATCGAGTCCGGCCGCGCCCGCGCGCATCGAATGGTCACGGCGTGCGACGGTGGCGGCATTGGCCGCAAGGCGGGTGGTTTCGCTCGGCGATGCGACCAGCGCGGCGAGCGCTTCGGCGAAGGCCGGGGCGTTTCCTTCCGGGCTCAGCAGGCCGGTCTCGCCGTGGCGGACGATATCGCCGACACCGCCGCTGTCGCCCGCGACCACCGGCAGCCCCGCGGCTTGTGCTTCCAGAAGCGCCATGCCGTATGCTTCCCGGATCGCCGGCCAGGCGAGAATGTCGGCGGCGGCATAGTATTCCGCCAAATTTTCGGTGGGCTGGACACCGGTATAGCGGACCCGGTCCGCCCCCAGCGGCGCCAGCGCCTGGGCCACATCGGCGCGCGCCTCGCCGTCGCCGATCACCAGCAATTGCCATGGATGATCGGTGATCGAGGCCAGCGCCGTCGCCAAAACCCGATAGGAAGCCAGCTTGTCGCCCGGGCGCATCATCGCGACGGTCAGCAAAAGCGGGGCGGCGGGATCGAGATCGTGTTGACCGATCAGGCGGGCGCGATGGGTTTGGCGGGCTGCCGCGGCGCGCGTAAAGGGCGCGATATCGGTGAATGGGCGCAGCGCGCACAGCCGCGCCGGGTGGTCCAGCAACGGCCTTACACATGCCGAGTCATGTGAGTTCAACGAAATGACCGCATCGGCCCGGCGGATCGCCGCTTCCGCCGCGGCATGGCCCATCGACCATTTGCCGTCGGCGCGTTTCGGCGCGTGTGAGGCCTCGGCGAGGATATAGGGAATTTTCAGGGCGGCGCTGACCCGGGGGCCGATCCAGTCGGGCGCCTTGTAATAGAGGTGATAGGTCATCCAGACGGCCGGTCGCATCGACGCCGGCCGGGCCAGGATGCGCGCAACCACGCGATCGCCGAGACGCGCGCCCAGCGCCGCGATACGCGCCTGACGAACCGCATCGCCGGCGCCGTCGCGGCTGCGGAATATGGACGCGAGTTCGGTCTCGTGCCCGGCGCTTTCCAGCGCCCGGATGATCTGGCGGGCCATGGCGCGGTCACCCGAGGGAACGGGCGCCGTGGGCGGCTTCATCGGCGCATAGAAGGCAACGCGCATGGGATTTCATTTCCGGCGGTGGCGTCCAGGCCGAACCGTTCGGCAAGGCGGTCGATGGCGTCGTCGAACCGAAATTCATCGCGCACGGTTTTCCCGGCCTCCTGTCCGAGGCGCAGGCGTCGAACTGGGTTGCGCGCTAGCTCTTCGATCGCGGCGGCAAGGGCGGCGGCGGAATCCGGCGCGACCAGAAGCCCGGTACGCCCATCGACGATCAACTCCGGGATGGCCGACACACGTGTCGCGACGCAGGCGAGGCCCTGGCTGCCCGCCTCCAGCAGCACATTGGGCAATCCATCGCGGTCGCCGTCACCGGCGATCCGGCAGGGCAAAACGAACAGATCCGCCGCGCGATAGCATTTCAGCACATCGGCCTGGGACAGCGGACCATGCCAGGTCACGCGTTCCGATATCCCCGACGCCTCGGCGCGGCGCTTCAGCGCGTCCAGCAGCGGCCCGCCACCGACATGCGCGAGCCGCCAGTGCAGCGAGTCCGGCAGACCCGCGAGCGCGTCGATCAGCACGTCGAGCCCCTTCTTTTCAACCGCCCGCCCGACACTGAGGATCATCAGCGGATCCGCGTCGTCACCACCGTTGCGCGGCGGACGTCGCATCGGACCGTCGGGAAAGCGCGCCGGATCGAGGCCGTGATAGATCAGGGAGATTTTTTCCGCATCGCTGGCCAGTGCGGCCAGGTAATCGCGGGCCGCCGCCGAACATGTGGTCAGCCATTCACAATCCGCCAGCTTTTCCGCCAACTCCCAGTCGGGACTGGTCCAGATGTCCTTGGCGTGCGCCGATACGCTCCACGGCAGGTCGCGCATCACCGATGCGTAGCGCGTGACCGACGCGGGCGTGTGCGCGAAATGGGCGTGCAGCCGCTCGATATCGGGGCCGAGTTCGTGGGCCAGCACCACGGCTTGGCCGAACCGGCGCACCCGGTTGCGGCTAAAATCGCGCCGCAGGTCGCGCCGAAAAATGCGCGCCGCCCTCGCGAAACCGGGCAATCGCCGCGCGGCGCGCCAGGCGCGCCATACCCGAGCCGGTTCGTGGTGCAGATATTCCGGCAGATAAAGGACCGGCGCCATAATCTCGTCATGTACCGGATGGCGCGAAGGATCGGTCGGGTGGCGCAGCGAGACGATGCGAACGTCCATGCCGCGCTCTTCCAGGGCGCGGATTTCGTTCGCGATGAATGTTTCGGAAAGCCGCGGATAGCCTTTCAGGACGACTGCGACCGCGCCCGACACCGCACCCTATCCCTGTTGCATCGCAAGCGTCAGCTTCGGCGCCACC
Source organism: uncultured Rhodospirillaceae bacterium (assembly GCA_964587515.1). Lineage (GTDB taxonomy): Bacteria > Pseudomonadota > Alphaproteobacteria > MPNO01 > MPNO01 > CAZPMO01. The sequence goes on from CAZPMO010000090.1 coordinate 3,885, forward strand.
GTCGCCGTGGTCAGGCGGGCGGTCAACCGGTTGACGTTTGAAAGCCCGTCGAGCAGGCCGGGGACCACGCTGTCCGACGGCGCGCATTGCTGCGGCAGGTGGCGCAGCGCCGTCGCCATGGTTTGCGGGTCGCGAACACCGTCGTCGGCCAGCATGGTCACCAAGCCGAGATCTTGCGCCCGTTGCGCCCGAATAAATTGTTCGAGCCGGGGCTGCGTACGCGGAACCAGTATCGCCGGCTTGTCGAAGGACAGGATTTCACAGAACGTATTGTATCCCCCCATCGCCACCAAGCCGGCGGCCCCCTCGATCAGGCGCTCGATGGCGGCGTCGAAGGTGATGGTCTTGACGTTATCGAGGCGCGCGGCGCGCTCGGTAAATTCCGCGCGCTTGTCCGACAGCATGAACGGACCAAACGCCAGCAGCGCGGGCAGCGGAAGCGTCGGATCGTTTTCATAGGCCCGCAGCGTCCAGTCGACCATGGCGGCGCCGTCGCCGCCACCGCCCGGCGTCACCAGCAGGTACGGATTGTCGAACGGCGGCTCGGCCAGCGCGGGTTGTGGCGCCGCCGACGCCCATCGTTTCAGGTAGCCCGTGAAGAAGGTCTTGCGGCGGACCGACGGGGGCAGATCGATTTCCGCAATGGGATCACAAATCTGCGGCAGACCGTAAACCCAGATTTCGTCGTAGAGATCGCAAAGCGCCGGAAGCACGTTCTTGCGCTTCCATTCCGAGGCCAGCATCGCGGGATCGTCGAGGATATCGCGCAGCCCGAGGACCAGCGGGACTTCGCGGCGTTTCAGCATTTCCAGGGTTTCGCGAACTTCGCCGCGCAAGCCGAGCGGCTCTTTGTCGACGACAAAAAGGTCTGGATCGAAGATGTCGGCGGTATGGCGGATAATCGAGGACCGCATCGCCAGCGTCTGTGCGATATCGACCTGCGGACTGGTCGAGGTGTATTCGCCGTTGCTCAGCTTTATCACGCCGGGCATGCGGACAAAGTCGACACGGGGGTGAAATTCGAAATTTCCGATGATCGGGGAGCCGGATAGAATCAGCACCGACAGGTTTTCGTTTTCCTCGACCAGCGCGTGCGCGATGGCCCTGCAACGCCGCAAATGTCCCAGCCCAAAACTGTCATGGCTGTAAATTAATATGCGAATACGATCGCTCCCCATCCTCAACACCACATTTTATCGTTTTCGATCAGCGGAATATGGCACAGACATTCGTACCGCCCAAGGCGAAGTTTGGCTGGCGTTGTGGCCGCGGCGCCATCACGGGGGGACAATCCGATTGCAGTGTCGCATCGCGCTGTCGTACAAATTTGCGGTCTAGAGCACTATCCGACCAAATAATCCTATTTGGTCGGATAGTGCTCTAGATTCCGGCGGTGGCAGTTTCCGGTTTTTAGCGGCGCGAGGGGGCATTGGAAAAAAGCGTATACAGATACATTCTGCGGCATTCGCTTCCGCAGCAGATTGTGCTGACGGTCCTGGCGGCGGCGTCATTCCCGTTCCTTTACGCCTTTTATGAGCTGCCGAAGCAGATCATCAACAAGGCGATCCAGGGGATAAACACCAATTTCCCGGTCGAGATAATCGGACTCGAATTCGATCAGGTGGAGTATCTGCTTTTCCTCTCCGGCCTGTTCTTGATTTTGGTCGCGATAAACCAGTGCTTCAAATACGTCATCAATGTGTACCGTGGCCGCGTTGGCGAGCGCATGCTTCGGCGGCTGCGTTACGATCTCTATTCGCGGGTTCTCAGATTTCCGCTGCCGCAATTCCGCAAGACCTCGCAGGGCGAAGTGATCCAGATGATCACCACCGAGGTCGAGCCCATCGGCGGCTTTATCGGCGACGCAATTTCCCTGCCGGTTTTCCAGGGCGGGACCTTGATGGTGATCCTGGGCTTTCTGCTGTGGCAGAACTGGTACATGGCGCTCGCCGCGGTCGCGCTCTATCCGATCCAGTTTTACATCATCCCCAAGCTTCAGCGCCGCGTGAACCAGTTCGGCAAGGAGCGCGTCCGCCTGGTGCGCCGCCTGTCGGAGCGGGTCGGCGAGAGCATTTCCGGCATCCAGGAAATTCACGCCCACGATACCGCGACCTACGAGCTGGCCGAGTTCTCCGGTCGGCTCGGGGCGATCTACGACGTCCGCCTGCGGATCTACGTCTGGAAATTCATCATCAAGTTCCTCAACAACACGATCAACCAGCTCGGGCCATTTTCCTTTTATGCGATCGGCGGATATCTGGTCATCGAGGGCGAGCTCGCGATCGGGACATTGATGGCGGCGATCGCCGCGCATAAAGGGCTGTACGCGCCCTGGAAGGAACTGCTGAACTACTATCAGCGCCAGGCCGACGCGCGCATCAAGTTCGAGCAGGTGGTGGACCAGTTTCAGCCCGCCGGCATGATGGAGCCTGAAAAACAGCTCGCCGATCCGGAGACGACCGAGCCGCTTGCGGGCGAGGTTTCCGGCGTCAGCGTCATTCTCCACGACGATACCGGCATACCGCTGCTCGATGGCGCCACGTTTAGCTATCAGGCGGCCGAAACCGTGGCGATCGTGGGCACCGGCGGCAGCGGCAAAGAGGATCTCGCCCGGCTGATCGCGCGGCTCGGAAGCCCTACTTCGGGCCAGATCACCATCGGCGGAGCGCGGCTTGACGATATGCCGGAATCGGTGACCGGTCGCCGGATCGGTTATGTCGGGCGCGGCGCTTATATTTTTTCCACCAACGTCCGGGACAATCTGTTCTATGGCCTGCGGCACCGGCCCCTCATCCCCGCGGACTATTCAGGCGAGGAGGAGACGGCGGCGCGGCGTCGGGTTCATGAGGCCGAAGCATCCGGGAATTCGACCGATGATCCCGACGCCGACTGGATCGACTATGAATCGGCCGGCATCGACGGGGCCCAGGCTCTTACCGAACGCGCGCTCGGCGCCCTCGCGCTGGTCGGCATGGAATCAGACATTTACGAAATGGGGCTGCGCGGCACCATTGACCCCGAAGCGCGCGGCGATCTCGCGGCCCGGTTGCTCGAAGCGCGCGCGGCGTTTCGCGAGCGACTGTCCGATCCGGACATCGCGGCGCTGGTCGAGACCTTCGATGCCGCGCAATACAATGAGAACGCGACGCTGGCCGAGAACCTTCTGTTCGGCGCGCCGGTTGGCGACGCCTTCGATGTCGGACGCCTTGCCGAAAACACTTATGTGCTGGAAGTGCTCGATCGCGCCGGCTTGACCGACGATATTCTGGACGCCGGTCAGTCCGTGGCTTCGCTGATGGTCGAACTGTTCGCGGATTTGCCGCCGGGCCACCATTTCTTCGAGCAGTACAGTTTCATCAGCTCCGATGATCTCCCCGAATTCCAGGTCATTCTCGGGCGCATTGGGCGTGAAGGGATCGACGCGCTTCGTCCCGAGGAACGCGCGATGTTGCTTTCGCTTCCCTTCATGGTGTCGCCCGCCCGTCATCGCCTCGGCGTGATTACCGACGACATAAAAGCGCGGGTGCTTGAGGCGCGCACTATGTTCGCCGATGGGCTGCCGGAAGAACTGCGCGGCGCCATCGAGTTTTTCGACGCCGGCCGCTACATCGCCGCGGCCTCGATACAGGACAATATTCTGTTCGGAAAACTCGCCTACGGCCAGGCGAGCGGGAGCGAGCGGGTGCGTGAGCTGATTTCCGAGGTCATCGGCGCCATGCAGTTGCGGCCCGCGGTGCTCGAGGTCGGGCTTGATTTCGAGGTGGGGATCGGCGGCGCACGGCTTTCCTCCAGTCAGCGCCAGCTTCTTGCGATCGCGCGCGCCGCGCTTAAACGACCCGATATACTGATTTTGAACGAGGCGACCGCGGAGCTCGATGCCGCGAGCCAGGCCGCCACAATGGATTCGCTGCTTGGCGAATTTGAAGGTCGCGGGCTGATCTGGGTTCTCGACAACGCCGCCCAGGCGAGTCGTTTCGACCGCGTGCTGGTCATGCGTGGGGGCAAGGTGGTCGATCAGGGCGCATTTGACGAGCTCGATTCGGAGGGCAGGCCGTTGCGGGATTTATTGGACGCGGAGCGGCCGGAAGCGTAAGAATCGGCCTAGAAGGAGTCTCGTGTGAGCCTGAACGAAGAAGTCGAGCTGCTGCGCAAGATACCGCTTTTTGCGAATATCGAGCCGTCCAAACTCAAACTCCTCGCTTTCACAAGCGAGCGTTTGACGTTTGGCGCCGGTCAGGAGCTTTTCCATCAGGGCGACGTGGGCGACAAGGCCTATATTATCGTCAATGGCGACGCCGATGTGGTCGTCGATTCGCCGGGCGGGCCCCTGGTGGTCGCCAAGCTGGCGAAAAACGACCTTGTGGGCGAAATCGCCATCCTGATCAACGTGCCTAGGACGGCTACCGTGCTCGCCGCCAACGAGTTGACCACGCTGGCCATATCCAAGGACCAGTTTTTTGAAATGATCGCCGAATTCCCCGACATGGCGGTGGAAATTATGCGCGAGCTCGCCCATCGACTGGAAAACACCACCGCGCAACTCCGATCCGCGATGAGCGGGAGTTGACCCTCCGCGTCCATCCCGGACACGGATTTCAAACGGACAGACAAAGAACAGTACGCACGTGAGTCGTCTTGATTCCTTTATTCGGCGGGTAACCGCGCAGCGCGAATGCCTCAATTTCGCGGCCCGCATGGTACGTGAGATTCCCGGCCCGGTGCTGGAATTCGGACTTGGTAACGGGCGGACCTACGATCATTTGCGCGAACTGCTGCCCGACCGTGAAATATTCGTTTTCGACCGGCGTATCGCGGCCCATCCGGATTGCATCCCCGATGACGCACACATGTTCCTGGGTGATGTTACCGAGACGCTGCCCTTGGCGGCGAAACGAATTTCGGTTCCCGTGGCGCTCGCGCACAGCGATCTCGGCACCGGCATTACCGCGGCCAACGAAGAACTCGCATCGTTTGTGGGCCCGCATCTCGCGGCGCTGATGGCGCCCGGCGGCCTGATCGTCAGCGATCAGGCTTTTCACATCGAAAATTGGACATCGGTCGACTTGCCCACCAAAATCGCGCCCGAACGCTATTTTATGTATCGCGCCGGATAGCGCGCCTTCATTTAGGGCGCGAGCACAACGAGGTCCGTAGGACCGTCCAGCCCCTCGATCATGCGTTGGGCGCGCCGTTCCGGCTCGCGGGCCGGTTTGTAACCCTGCGCGGAAGCGACCTCATAGGTCGCGACGTCGGCGAGGGCGCGCACTTTTTCCGTTTTGGTGTGCTTTTCGAACTTCGCGGCGCGGTTCGCCGCATCGCCGATTACCGTGAATTCGAGCCGCGTCTCGTCCCCGACCGCGCCGAAAATCACACGGCCGGTGGTGACCGCGGCGCCAACGGCAAGCGGCGGTTTTCCCGCGTCCTCGCGCGACTGATACCAGCGCAAACTGACCTGTATGATTTCGTCGGCCGTGCGCAGCGCATCGGCGGCATAGGTTTCCGACACGATCGCGGCGCCGAATGTCGCCATGATTCCGTCGCCCATGAACTTATCGACGGCGCCGCCATTGTTCTGGATCACCTCGACCATCAGATGCTGGTATTCCGTCAGCGTCGCGATCAGCTCGTCCGGTTCGACCGTGGTGGCGAAACCGGTGAAACCCCGGATATCGCAAAACAGGATCGCGGCGTCTCGCGCCTGGCCGTGTCCGGCGGTGAGTTCCTGTTCGGCGGCGGTGATCTGACGCGCGATTTCCAGTGAAAAGAAGCGCGACAGATCCTGGGCGGCCGACCGTTCGGCGACCGAGCGCACAAGAAGCGTCCGCGCCCGGGTGATCGCGACGGCGATAATCGCGGTCACGGTCAGGATCGAAACGATTTTGTCGAGTTCCGCCCCGATCAGAATGGAGTTCGTGGTCATATAGTAGACATAGTCGCGGGTCACCATCTCCATGCCGCCGCTGGCGTACATCGCGTAACCGGCGAGCAGTGTCCAGCCGAATGCGGCGACCAGCCCGGCCGCGACCACGAAACGCGCCTCGAAACGCAGCGCCCGCAACGCAATGAATATGAACACATAAAGCAGCGTCGGTGATTTCAGATAGAATGTCGGCGGCTGCATGTACTGAATATGAAAGCTCCAAATCAGACCCAGCAGAAGGCACATATCGATCACGACCGAGAAATAGAGGATCGCGTCCGGGATACGTCCGCGATAGGCCAGGCCAAGTCGTAACAGCGTGAACAGGATGTAGATTGCCAGAACCCAGGGGACCGGCGTGAACTCGACCTCGGGCGGGAACGCCTTGGGAGAGGCCGCGTAGAGCAGGCTGAACAGGGAGACAATGGAGAACTGGAACCATCCGATCAGACGCTCGCTTGCTTCCTGCTGATCGCGAACCACCTTGGAAACGCGCTCGGGCAGCCGGTCGTCCGACATCACCGGCGTACGCGAGACGGGTTGCAACGAAGTCACCGCTCTATCTCCGTCATGGTTGCGTCCGTTTTCGCAGCCAGAGGCTTGATTCCACAGCGCCTTCCATGAGTGGAATTCGCGCGAGAACCGTGTTGGCGAGCGCGTCGGCCATGCGCGTTGCCGCGAAATGGCTCGCGAACAGGATATCGGCGGCGCCGTTCGCAATCAACGGTGCTACGCCAAGTTGTTCGTTATAGCCACGCCATGACCAAGACATGGGATAATCGTCGGGCAGGAAAATATCATGAAAATGAACGATTACGCCGTCCTTCAGCAGGGGCCAGATGCGATTTAGAAGTATGTCCACGTCGGTTCCCGGCATCAGGATGTGGCTCGAATCGACGAACACCACATCGTTCGCCGCTAGGTTTTCGAACAGGTCGCTGGGCGCTTCGTGCAGCTTCGCCGGAATGAAATCGATCGGAAGCCCGTTCAGCGTGGCGCGTGGCGCGGGGTCGATTGCGGTGATCGAGGTCGCGAGCCCGGCGTCGGCGACCGCCTGCGTCAGAAAACGCGTTGAGTGACCCGATCCCACTTCGACAATGCGGCGCGGCTGTAATTGCCGCACCATCGTATAGGCGGCCGCGCCGTCGAGCCGGGGAAACCATCCTTGGGCCCAGCGCGGCGCGGGCGCCGGCGCTACGCCGATCGCCTCCAGTTCCGGCGCGAGTTTTGCGATTGCTTCGATTACGTCCGAAAACGCGGGACGATGCGCCTCGAACAGGGCCTCGATTTCGGTGTAGGGCGTGATCCGGCCCGGCGCCTCGATTTCGCCGGCGTAGCGGTATGGGATGAAATATCCCCGGCGCGCGATGCCAAGTATGGTGGAAAGACCCATGCGCAATAGGCGGACTTTGCGGCGCGCCCTTATGGCCAACGGTTCAATGATTCCGTTGCTGCGCGTCGGTTCCCTCAAAGCGTAATCGTCAGGCCCTCTTGCGCGACCAGGGCCCCCGGAAATTCGCTATCGGCGGCGGCGGCAATGGCGTCCAGCGCCGCGTCGTCGCGCCCAGGCATATGGTGAAAGATTACCGGCGTTTTCACCCCGGCGTCGCGGCATAACCGCAGGCATTCCTGCCAGGTCGAATGGCCCCAGCCGAGATAGGTCGGGAACTCGTCGTCGGACAGCATGGCGTCATAGATGACAAGATCTGCGCCGGCGATAAGGGCCAAGATGTTTTGGTCGGGCTCGCCGGGGATATGTTCGGTGTCGGTGATGTAGCACACCGATTTTCCGGCAAAGTCGACCCTGTAGCCCGTCGCATTGTTGGGGTGGTTAAGCAGCGCGGTCCGGATGGTAAGGCCGTCTTGTGGAGTCAACGTCGTGCCGGCGACAAAATCATGGAACTCGATCTGAGCCTGAAGGGTGTCGACCGGAATCGGGAAGATCGGCGCGATCATGAATGCGCGCAACGCGCTTTCGATGTCGCTGTGCGGCGCCAGGTGGCCGGCCCAGACGCGCATTTTGTTTTGAGCCCGGAACGCGAAGCCGAAAAAGGGAAAGCCGTTGATATGGTCGATATGGGTATGCGACAGGAACAGATCGACTTCGGTGTCGCCCTCGGCCATCAGCTTGTCGCCGAGCGGCCGCACGCCGGTTCCCGCGTCGAAGACCATGATGCGATCGCCGCAGCGGATTTCAATACAGGGCGTGTTGCCGCCATATTTTACGGTATCGGGACCGGGGCAGGCGATGCTGCCACGTACGCCCCAGAATTGAATGGAAATTTCGCTGCTCGAAGCCAACCGGCGGACCTTCAAACGCTACACGTACAGCGTGTCTCACGAGAAAGCGCACTCTGCCTCAGTTAGATGCTGAAATAAAGGCGAAATTTCCGTGACTTCGGCGCGCGAATTCCGCCGCGTCAGGGGACCAGTCGATAACCGCCGGGCTCGGTGACCAACAGTTCGGCGTTCGACGGATCTCGTTCGATCTTTTGACGCAGGCGATAAACATGCGTCTCCAGCGTATGCGTCGTCACGCCGGAATTGTAACCCCACACCTCGTTGAGCAGCACGTCGCGGCCGATCACCGCGCTGCCCGAACGAAACAGATACTTCAGAATCGCCGTTTCCTTCTCGGTCAGTCGGACTTTCCGGTTTGATTCCTCCTCGATCAGCATTTTGGCGCTTGGACGGAAAGTGTAGTGCCCGATACTGAACACCGCGCCCTCGCTGCGTTCGTGCTGGCGCAACTGGGCCCGAATGCGCGCCAACAAGACACCCAATCGGAAAGGCTTGGTGACGTAATCGTTAGCGCCAGAATCGAGACCGAGGATGGTATCCGCCTCGCTGTCGGCGCCGGTCAGCATGATGACCGGCGCCGTAACGCCGGACCGGCGCATCAGTTTGCAGACATTACGGCCGTCCATGTCGGGCAATCCGACGTCCAGGATGACCAAATCGAACTGGCCCGCCTTGATCGCCTCAAGTCCGGTCGCGCCGTCTATCGCCGCGGTCGTTTCGAACTCTTCGTGCAATTCAAGCTGCTCGCATAACGATTGGCGTAGCGCCTCATCGTCCTCAACCAGGAGAATCTTTTTGCCGCCCGCCATTGTTCCTCTCGGCTTGATCACATTCGCATCCGACGATACCCGTTGCCGATTACAATGTCACATCATCGGGATCCTTCATCGTCGCGTGCGATCGCTTCGCGGACAGCCTGGAAGTACGCACTTTCCGGATCGCCTAACTGACTGACGACGTTGAAGTGGTGCAGGCCCGGCGCGTCGACGACATTCGTCTTCAGTTCGGTCTCCGACCAGCGCGCGACAAGCTCGGCCTGCTGGCGGTGGAATTCAGACGATTCCGCGCCGCCGGTCGTGATCGCCATCCATCGCGGGCCGCGTGGCGCGTGATGGATAGGGCTGTTGCGGCGCGCCTCCGCCGCGTCGAGTCGAACATCGTCATTGAGATAGGTCAGCCGGATCGGCTCCAAATCGTACAAACCGCTGATCGGCGCCCCGCCCTTGATCATGTCGGCGGGCAGGTCGCCATCCCATTCCGGCCAGTCGGTCGCCATCATCATCGCGGTCAGGTGACCGCCAGCCGAATGCCCCGAAACATACAGGCGTGACGCATCGCCGCCGAACGAGGTCGCGTTACGCCACACCCAGGCGAGCGCGCCGCGGCACTGCTCGACGATCTCTTCCAGCCTGACCATCGGCGTCAGCGCATAATTGATCGAGACCAGCGCCACCCCCGAAGGCACGAAGGCCAGCGCCGGAAAGCTGTTATCGCTCTTATCCATGGATCGCCAATATCCCCCATGGATGAAGACCATCACCGGGGCGCCGGCCGTCCCGGCGGGGAAGATGTCGAGCCGTTCCGCCGTCCCCGCCCCATAGGCCACGTCCAGGTCACAGGCGAGGCTCGCGCGGGCGCGGGCGCTTTCGGATACCCAGCCGGCGACATGATCCTGCGCATCGGGGACCATGCCGCCGCAGTTATATTGGGTGTCGAGCGCCGTCTGGTCAAAATCGCGGTATATTGCCACTTTCGCGCCTCCAAATCGGTTCGGATTGGGCCGGAAATGCCCGCAAGGCGGCAAATTTTGCCTGCCCCAGGCCACGGCATCAAGGCCAAAGCGTTGAAAAACAGAGATTATTTCGAGCGCCCGCTTGGCACGATTCTTGCATGACGGGATTAGCCCGAAGTAATTCTCGATATCAGACCTATGACAGACCCCATTTCCGCACGCCCCCCTCTCCCGCTACCGCGGGACGACAGCCTGGAAGCTTCCAGCATAGAGGACGCCTCGTTCGAAGCGGCGCCTTTTTGGTCGACCAAGGACGGCGGGCCGACCTTCGGCGAATTTCTCGATATCATCAATCCGCTGCATCATCTGCCGATCATCTCGACGATCTATCGCGCGGTTACCGGCGACACGATCGGACAGGGGCCGAGAATGATCGGCGGCGCGCTGTTCGGCGGTCCCATCGGTTTTCTGATGGCCGGCATCACGTCGGCATTCGAGGAAATCAGCGGTGGCAATGTCGCCGAACATGTGGCCGAGCTGTTCAACGACATCACCGGTTCGGGGTCGTCGGAATCCGAAGCCCTGGAGGCGGCGCGGAAAGTCGAATCGTCACCTCCGCCGGCGGCCCTGGCGGCGCGGGCGGTTGCGATCCCAGCCCCGTCGCCTCCGCCCCCGGACGCCAAGGCCTTGAACTCGATAGCGCCGGCCGCCGGGCCGCAATCCTCCGGGGCGCCCGAGCTTATTCTGCCGGCGGACGGATCTCGGCGATTCGCGGGGACCTATCCCGCCTTCATTCCAGCCCCTCCCCGTCCGAACGCCGCGATGGTGCCGCAGCCTTTCGTGAACGCGGATTCCCGGCATATTGCCGACAAAATCCTCGCGGCCCAGCGCAGCCAAGTGGATCTGCTTCTGACCAGCGTGGCCGAGGGAAGAATCGACGCCGACCGGGTGGCGTCAAAAAGCGCCGACTCCAAGAAGAAAGGCGAAGCCGACATGACCATGGCGCGACCAACCGCGCCGCACGCCAATATTCGTCCCGAGGGCGCGGGCGCCGGCTGGTATGGCGCGGCGATGGATCGCGCTCTCGCCAAGTATCAGGCGCTGAACGAGACCGCCCCCGCTGACGTCAAGAATTAGACCACGCCGCCGTTGAACCGCGGCGCTTCCGATTTTCCCATCGCACCGTTATGTATTAGCGCCAAATGGAACTTCTTGTGCATCCCGGCGGATTCGCCGAGTGGCGCGGCGATACCTTGCGCTGCGCCATCGGCCGGTCGGGCGTCGCGACCGATAAGCGCGAGGGCGACGGGGCGACTCCGGCCGGCGCGTTCCGGCTCGCAAGAATCTTGTATCGGGCGGATCGCGGCGACCGACCGCGCACCAGCCTGCCGGTGGCCGAACTGACTCCCCGGGATGGATGGTGCGACGCGCCCGAGGATGAAAGCTACAATCGTCAAGTGGCCCTGCCCCATGGGGCGCGCTGCGAAACGCTGTGGCGCGAGGATCGAATTTACGACCTGATCGTGGTCACCGATTATAATGACGACCCGGTCGAGCCCGGACGCGGCAGCGCGATTTTCGTCCACGTCGCCCGGCCCGATTACCAGCCTACCGAAGGCTGTGTTGCGTTTTCCCCAGGCGATCTTCGCCGAATTCTGGCCGACTGGACCGACAGCGACGTGGTCCGGGTCATATCGACGCCCGTCACATAGGTTGCCGGGCCCCGAAGATGGCGGTCCCGACGCGGACGTGGGTGGCGCCGAGGCGGATCGCGATCTCGTAATCGGCCGACATGCCCATGCTGAGCAGGGGAAGGCCGTTGCGCCGCGCGATTTCGCCGAGCAGCGCGAAATGCAGCGCCGGATCGTCGTCGATCGGCGGGACGCACATCACGCCGGTTACCGGCAGTTGGAGTTCGTCGCGGCATTCGACGATAAAGCGGTCGGCATCGGCGGGGCCAACGCCGGCCTTCTGGGGTTCCTCGCCGGTGTTGACCTGAACGAAGCAGTCGAGCCGACGGTCGGCGCGTTCCATTTCGGCCGCCAGCGCACGCGCGAGTTTCGGCCGGTCCACCGATTCAATGACATCGAACAGCGCTACCGCGTCGCGGACCTTGTTGCTCTGAAGAGGGCCGACCAGATGAAGCCGCGCGTCCGGGAACGCTGATTTCAGCGTTGGCCATTTTGCCTGGGCTTCCTGGACCCTGTTTTCGCCGAATACACGATGGCCCGCCACCAGGGCGGCTTCCGCGCTTGCCGCGGGGTGGGCCTTTGAGATCGCGACCAGCGTCACCGACCCGTCCGGCCGGTCGGCGGCGCGCTCCGCCGCGGCGATGTGCGCGCTCACTTCCGCTAAATTCGACGCGACATCGGCGATCGCATCCGGAACAGTATCGGTCATATTCGCACCCTGTCGGTACCGGTGGACGGAATCTAACAAAGCCCGACCCGGCCGACAATCGGGCTCTCTCCCCGGTTGTCGCGATCCCGCCAGGGGCGTTGAGAATCAGAGGGATGTTGCGTTATACTGCGGCCGAATTTGACTTGGCAGGCGTCAGCCCGGAAACGGGTATTGGTTCGGGGGCGGGAGACGCGAGAATGAAAGTGAATCTGATACGAATTTGGCGGGATCGGTCGATGGTCGGCGCCGTGTTGTGCGCCACCGCGATCGCCCTTGCCGGCTGTTCATCCCAGAACACCGAATACGCCTATCCGGAAGGCACGAGCAACGAGCGGGTTGGCGCGAAATATTCCAACGAAAAATCGCAGGAAGGTTCGATTTTCGGCAACAAGAGCGATGGGTTGGACCTGCTCGGCCTGTTCGGTATGGGCGGAGACAGCAAAGGTGGCGGCGGCGGTGGCGGTATCGGCGTCAACAGTTTCCTGTGGCGCGCCTCGCTGGATACGGTCTCGTTCATGCCGCTGACCTCCGCCGATCCGTTCGGCGGCGTGATCATCACCGATTGGTATACGCCGCCGGAATCGCCCGGCGAACGTTTCAAGATGAATGTTTACATTCTCGGCCGCCAGCTTCGCGCCGACGGCATTCGGGTTGCGGTGTTCCGCCAGGCGCAGAACCCGAGTGGCGCCTGGTCGGATGCGTCGGTAAAAAGGCGGACGTCGACCAACCTCGAAAATCAGATTTTGACGCGCGCCCGCCAGCTGCGTGTCGCGTCCGTCTCGGCCAACTGACCGGCGCCCGCGCGGCGCCCGGCGGATCAACCACTACTGAGGCCTGAAAGCGGTTAATGGCGTCCGAGGCGACGACTTCACGATATAACGTCAAGGCCACCGAATCGAAGTGGCAGGCGCTCTGGGAAGAGCGCGGCACGTTCGTGGTCGAGCGCGACCCCTCCCGGCCCAAATATTACGTCCTTGAGATGTTTCCCTATCCGTCGGGTCGGATTCACATGGGCCATGTCCGCAATTATACGATGGGCGATGTGGTGGCGCGGTTTATGCGCGCGCGCGGCCACAACGTGCTCCACCCCATGGGCTGGGACGCGTTCGGCATGCCGGCCGAGAACGCGGCGATGGAACAGAATGTCCATCCCGCCGCCTGGACCTATGACAACATCGCGGCCATGCGCAATCAGCTCAGGCTGATGGGGCTTTCGATCGACTGGAGCCGCGAAATCGCGACGTGTCACCCGGAATATTATCGCCACGAACAGAAGATGTTCCTCGATTTCCTCGCCGACGGGCTGGTCTACCGCAAGGATGGATGGGTGAACTGGGATCCCGTCGATCAGACGGTGCTGGCGAACGAGCAGGTGATCGACGGGCGCGGCTGGCGCTCCGGCGCCGAGGTCGAGAAGCGGCAGATGCCGCAATGGTTCTTCAGGATCACCGATTTCTCCCAGACGCTGCTGGACGCCCTCGACGACCTCGAAAGATGGCCGGCCAAGGTGCGGCTGATGCAGGAGAACTGGATCGGCCGGTCCGAGGGAATGCGGCTGTTTTTCGAGATGGAAGGGCGCGACGACCGGCTCGAGGTATTTACGACTCGTCAGGACACGATCTTCGGCGCCAGTTTTTGCGCGTTGTCGCCGGAACACCCGCTGGCGGGGGAGCTCGCGGCCGGAAATTCCGATCTCGCCGCCTTCATCGAGGAATGCGGCCAGCTCGGCACCAGCGAAGCGGCCATTGAAAAGGCCGAAAAAAAGGGTTTCGATACCGGCATCCGGGTGCGCCACCCGTTCCGCGCCGGCCACACCATGCCCGTCTATGTCGCCAATTTCGTGCTGATGGAGTATGGTACCGGCGCGATCTTCGGGTGTCCCGCCCATGATCAGCGCGATCTCGAATTCGCCCGCAAATACGGGCTCGACGTGCTGCCGGTGGTGATCCCCGGCGACGCCGATCCGGCGACCTATGCGATCGGCGACGAGGCTTACACCGGCGATGGCGCGATCGCCAATTCAGACTTTCTCGACGGGCTCTCGGTCGTCGACGCAAAGGCCGCCGCCGCCGAGCGTTTCGAGGCGGCCGGCGGCGGCGCGCGCGAAATAAATTATCGCCTGCGGGACTGGGGCATCTCGCGGCAGCGCTACTGGGGGTGTCCGATCCCGGTGATCCATTGCGCGTCCTGCGGCCTTCAGCCGGTGCCGGCGGCGGATCTTCCGGTGGTCTTGCCCGACGATGTGGAATTCGACCGGCCCGGCAATCCGTTGGACCGTCATGCGACATGGAAACATGTCGATTGCCCGGGTTGCGGCGCGCCGGCCGAGCGCGAGACCAGTACACTCGATACGTTCGTCGATTCGTCCTGGTATTTCGCGCGGTTCTGCTGCCCGCGCGCCGATGCCCCGGTAGTGCGCGAGGATGTCGATTACTGGCTGCCGGTCGATCAGTATATCGGCGGCATCGAGCATGCGATCCTGCACCTTCTTTATGCCCGGTTCTTCACCAAGGCCATGCAACAGACCGACTATCTGGGGGTGGCGGAGCCCTTCGCGGGACTGTTTACCCAGGGGATGGTGTGCCACGAGACCTATCGGGCCGACAGCGGCGAGTGGGTCCAGCCATCCGAAGTCGTGCGCGAGGAC
>CAZPMO010000091.1:0-11031 GCA_964587515.1 uncultured Rhodospirillaceae bacterium
AGCAATGATGAAAAGACGGTTCTGCCGCCGCTTGAGACGCTCGACGGGTACGGCCGCCTGGGACCGGCGCCGGCAAGCGCGACGCCAATCCCCGGCAAACTGTTCGACGAGGCGCGCGCCGGCGCGCGGTCGCCGCCCGGATTCTACGGCAACGACGCGGCGCGGCGCGCGCTGAACCTGTCGGCCGGCATGACGGGGTTGGCGGCGCTCGGAAACCTGCCGGGCGGCGTCGAACGCATCGGATATGCCGCCGCCGAGGCGCTCGATTTCAAGCCCTGGCTGTTGCTGGCCGCGCTGCTGCTGGCGCTGGTCGATCTCGCGATCAGCTTCGTGCTGCGTGGTCTTGGCCCCGCGCCGTGGGCGCGGCGAAGCGCGACCGCGAGTCTCGCGATGCTGATTGTTTTCGCCGCGCTCGCCGCGCCGGCGCTGGCGCAGAGCCCCGCGCTTGCGCAGAGTAACGTCGACGGTTCTCTCTCGACGGTTCCGCGCGGCCCCGATGTGAAGGCCCTGCTTGCGACGCTCCAGACCCGGCTCGCCTATGTGCTGACCGGCGACCGCGGGATCGACGAGATTAGCCGCGCCGGACTTGCCGGTCTGACGCGTGTGCTGCGGCGGCGCACCGCCGTCGAGCCCGGCGAGCCGCTGGGCGTCAACATCGAAACGGACGAGCTTGCCTTCCTGCCGCTACTGTACTGGGCGGTGTCGCCGGGCCAGCGCCTGCTCAGCGATCGCGGCATGGAGAGGCTGAACCAGTATCTTCGCGGCGGCGGAACCATCCTGTTCGACACGCGCGAACGCAATGATTTCCAGACCGATTCCTTCGGCCGGGGCGGCGGCGCGAGCCAGCGGCTGCGGGCGCTGCTGCGTGGCCTCGACATTCCCAGTTTGATTCCCGTGCCGCGCGATCACGTGATGACGAAGGCGTTCTATCTGTTGTCCGATTTCCCCGGCCGGTGGGTCGGCGGCGCGCTGTGGGTCGAGCGCCGCGGCGGGCGGCATAACGACGGCGTGTCGTCGGTGATGATCGGTGCCAACGACTGGGCCGGTGCCTGGGCAATCGACGAATTCGGCTCTCCCATGCTGCCCGCCGTGCCGGGCGGCGACCGACAGCGCGAGATGGCCTATCGCTTCGGGGTCAACTGGGTGATGTACGCGCTGACCGGCAACTACAAGACCGATCAGGTGCACGTGCCGGCGATATTCGAACGGCTGGGCCAGTAATCCGATGGATATGCTGACCGTCAATTTCGCGCCCATGTTTCCGTGGCCGGTGCTGGGCGCGGTCGCCGGGCTCGCCCTGATCATCGCGGCGTACGGCGTCGTTCGCGGGGCGCGCGGCATGCTGTGGCGCACCATTGCGATCGCCGCGCTATGGCTCGCGCTGGCGAACCCGGTGCTGGTCGAGGAAGAACGCACGCCGATTAACGATGTCGCCGCCGTGGTCGTCGATGCGTCGGCCAGCCAGAAGGTCGCGCAGCGCCCGGCCCAGACCGAGGCCGCGCTGGCCCATGTCCGGGCCCGGCTGGCGTCCATGAAGCACCTGGACGTGCGCGTGATCCGCGCCGGCGCGCCGTCCGAACGCGCGGGGGCGCCGGTCGACGGCACCCGCATCTTCGATCGCCTCGGCCGGGCGCTGGCCAATATCCCTAAAAAGCGCATGGCGGGCGCCATCCTGATTACCGACGGGCAGGTCCACGACGCGCCGGCCGACGGCGCGGCGCCGATCTTCGGCGGACCGGTCCATGTCATGTTGACCGGCGCGCGCGGCGAACGGGACCGCAAGCTGACCATCGAACATGCGCCGAGCTTCGCGCTGGTCGGCAAGCGCGGCGATATCCAGATCCGGGTCGTCGATGACTCTGCAGCTGGGGGCGGCGGCGGTGTCGCCCGCGTCAAGCTGAACCTCGACGGCAAACCCGGTCCCACCATCATGGCGCCGATCGGCGCGGCGCACACGATTCCCCTTAAGATCGAACATGCCGGCGCCAATATCATCCAGATCGAGGTCGAACCCGCGCCGGGCGAACTGACGCTGGCCAACAACCGCGCCGTGGTGCAGATCAACGGTGTCCGCGAACGGCTGCGGGTGCTGCTGGTTTCCGGCGAACCGCATCCGGGCGAGCGCGTCTGGCGCAATCTGTTGAAGGCCGACCCGTCGGTCGATCTGGTGCATTTCACCATCTTGCGCCCGCCGGAAAAACAGGACGCGACGCCGGTCCGCGAGCTGTCGCTGATCGCGTTTCCCATCCGTGAGCTGTTCGAGGTCAAACTGGCGGAATTCGATTTGATCATTTTCGACCGCTACCGCCGCCGTGGCGTGCTGCCGGCGATCTATCTCGACAATATCGTGCGTTACATCGAAAACGGCGGCGCGGTGCTGGAAGCCGCCGGGCCGGCTTTCGCCTCGACGCTGAGCCTGTTCCGCACGCCGTTGGGCGGCGTGCTGCCCGGCGCGCCCACCGGCAAGGTGTATGAACGCGGTCTCAAGGCCCGCCTGACGACGACCGGCGGCCGCCATCCGGTGACCGCCGACCTGGTCGGGGCCGATGAGGCGCGGCCGCGCTGGGGCCGATGGTTCCGCCAGGTCGCGGTCAGCGCACGCCGCGGCATGGCGCTGCTGAACGGCGTCGAGGATCGCCCGCTGCTGATCGTCGACCGGGTCGGCAAGGGTCGCGTGGCGCAGCTTCTCAGCGATCATATCTGGCTGTGGGCGAGGGGATATGACGGCGGCGGGCCGCATTCGGAGTTGCTGCGCCGCCTGTCGCACTGGCTGATGAAGGAGCCGGACCTGGAGGAAAACGATCTGCGCGCCATGGTCGACGGCAACAGCCTCATGGTGATCCGGCGCAGCGTGGAGCGCGACGAAACACCGGTCGAGATCACCTCGCCGTCCGGTGCCGTGCGCAAGGTGAAGCTCGAAGAAGGCGTCGGCGGCCGCGCCATCGCCACGGTGCCGGTTTCCGAGGTCGGCGTCTACCGGGTCGGCGACGGGCACCGCGCCACGCTGGCGGCGGTGGGCCAACTCAACCCGCGCGAGTTCTCCGACATGCGGGCGACGGCGGATTTGCTGGCCCCGACCATGGCGGCGACCGGCGGCGGCGTGCGCTGGATCGCCGACGGAATGCCCACCCTGCGCCGCGTACGCGCCGGCCGCGCGACGGCGGGAAGCGGCTGGTTCGGGCTGGTTGCGAACCGCGATTACCGAGTCGACAGCGTGCGCGAGGCCTCGCTGTTGCCCGCGCTGGCCGTGCTGTTCCTCGCCTTCGGCGCCCTGATACTGGCCTGGCGCCGCGAAGGGCGTTAGTACTTGGTGACGGCTTCGCGGCCACCACCGGGTTAAAAGGCCAAATGGTCAGGGGAGAAGATCTTGAATTCGAGTTGCCGGAGACGCTGAACCTCGGCGCCTATCTGCTCGACGTGAATCTGGAAGAGGGCAGGGGCGACAAGGTCGCGATCCATTACCGCGACCGCAGCTGGAGTTTTCTCGATCTGTGGCGGCTGACCAACCGGGTCGGCAACGTGCTGCGCGACCTCGGCGTCGAGCCCGAGAACCGGGTGCTGCTGATCCTCGGCGATTCGCCCGACTGGATCGCCGCCTGGCTGGCGACCATGAAAATCGGCGGCGTCGGCACCCATGCCTATACCTATCTCGGGGCCCATGATTACGCCTATATGCTGAAGCTGGTGCGGCCCAAGGTGGTGATCACCGACGAGACCACGCTGGACCGGGTGCGCGACGCGGCGCAAGGCCTGGCCCATCCCAAGGCGCTGCTGATCGCGGGCGACGGCGATTACGCCCTGCGCGAGGGCGAATACAGCCTTTCCGCGCTGGTCGCGGCGGCGGACGAGACGCTCGAGATCGAGCCCACCCACCGCGACGATCCCGCGTTCTGGAATTTCTCCAGCGGCACCACCGGCAACCCCAAGGGCGTGCCGCATATGCACCGCGACGGGGTGGTGGCCTACGAATCCTTCGATTACGTGCTGAAGTACCGCGCCGATGACATCGTGCTCAGGGTGCCGAAGCTGTTCTTCCATTATGCGCGCGATCATCTGCTGTTTTCCCTGCGCAACGGCTCGGCCTCGGTGCTGCTGCCCGAACGCACCACCACGGCGGCGATGTTCGAGTTGATCGGCAAGTACCGGCCGACGGTGCTGGTCAACGTGCCGACCATGATGCGCGCCATGATCCAGACGCCCGCGCGCGACCGCGCCGACCTCGGTTGCGTGCGCATGTGCATGTCGTCCGGCGAGATGCTGTCGGCGGAGCTGTCGCAAGAGTGGGTGGAGACGTTCGGCGGCGAGGTGGTCAACCGGTTCGGCTCGGCCGAGTCCGCGCTGGGCTATCTGTGCAACCGGCCGGGCGCGGTGGTGCCCGGCAGTTCCGGCACCGTGACCCCGCTGGTCGAGGTCAAGCTGATCGACGACCGGGGCGACGAGGTCGCGGCGGGCGAGCCCGGGCGGCTGATGGTGCGCAGCGACGCCACCGGGCTGTTCTATGTGCGCGAGCACGAGAAATCGAAGGCCACCTTTCCCGGCGACGAGTGGCTCGATACCGGCGATATCTTCGTCCGGGACGAGAACGATTACTTCTGGTACGGCGGGCGCGCCGACGACATGGTGAAGGTCTCGGGCGTGTGGGTCTCGCCGCTGGAGATCGAGCGCGCGCTGCAGGAAAACGCGGCCGTCGCCGAAGCCGCGGTGCTGGGTGTCGACGACCATGACGGGCTGAAGAAGATCAAGGCCTTCGTGGTGGCGGCCGACGGCGCGGGTGCTGCAATGGAGGATGAGCTACGGCAATATTGCAAGAAGCGTCTCGCGCCGCACAAATTCCCGTCCGTGGTCGAGCTGATGGACGAGCTGCCCATGACCGGCCAGGGAAAGATCGACCGCAAGCTGCTGCGCGAGCGCGGCCTGTGAACAGCGGGAGGTAGCGCCCGTGCTGCTGGGATTGCCGGAATTCGAGTTTCAGTCGTGCGGCAGCGTCGCCGATGCGGTCGCGCTGCTGTCGCGCCACGGCGAAGACGCGCGCCTGCTGGCCGGCGGCACCGATCTGCTGATCCTGATGAAACACCGCCGCGCGGTGCCGCGCACCCTGATCAACATCAAACGGATTCCGGGTCTCGACCATATAAGCGGGGACGCGGGCGGCGGGCTTCGCATCGGCGGGCTGGTCACCGCGCGCGACCTGGTGGAGGCACCGGCCGATGGCGAGGCGCTCGCCATACTGGCCGGCACCGCGGCCAAGCTCGGCACCACGCAAATCCGCAATCTCGGGACCATCGGCGGCAACCTCGCCAACGCCTCGCCGTCGGCCGAATTCGCGCCGGCTCTGCTGACCATGGACGCCTCGGTCACCTGCGTCGGACCCGGCGGCGAACGGGTGATCCCCCTCGATGAATTTTTCCTGGAGCCCGGCAAATCGGCGCTGGCGCGTGACGAAATCCTCACCGAAATCGTGGCGCCGCCCCTTCCCGCCGGCGCGAAAGGCATCTATTTCAAACACAGCCTGCGCGAGATGGATGTGGCCATGGCCGCCGCCGCCGTGCTGGTCGCGCTCGACGGCGATGAGTGCCGCGAGATCCGGATTGCGCTGGGCGCCGTCGCGCCGACGCCCGGCCGCGCGCCGGCCGCCGAGGCGGTGCTGCGCGGCAAGCGGATTGACGCGGCGTTGCTGGACGAAGTGGCGCGGGTGGCGGCGTCGGAAGCCGCGCCGATCGACGATATCCGCGCCTTCGCGGATACCAGGCGCGAGGCGGTGCGGATCATGGTCCGGCGCGGGCTGGCCGCGACCATCGCCCGGGCGCGGGAGAATCACCGATGAGCCATGATGTCCGGCTGACCGTGAACGGCGAGGAACGCCGGCTCGACGTGGACGCCTGGCAGAGCCTGCTCGACGTGCTGACCGGCGATTTCCGACTGGCCAAGACCAAGGAAGGCTGCGGCATGGGCGAATGCGGCGCGTGTACGGTCTCCATGGACGGCGATCTGGTGAATTCGTGTCTGGTGCTGGCGGTCGACGCCGACGGTGCCGACATCGCGACCATGGAACAGGCGACGGTCGGCGCGCCCGGTTTCAATGCGGTGATGGAAGGTTTCATCCACCCCGACCCCGGCGCGCGGCGCGCCGATTACGGACAAAGCGAGTCGAAATCCAGCGCGGAGGTCGCGACCTTTTGCCATCTCTGCCCCGGCCATTGCTCCATGACCGCCATCGTCGAGGACGGCCGCGTCGTCGACCTGGAGCCCGAGATGAAAAGCGGGCTCTACGCCGAACAATGCGCCCTCAACAAGGGGCGTTTCTCGATCCCCGAAATCCTCGGCCACAAGGACCGGCTGCTTTATCCGCAACGGCGCGTCGGCGAACGCGGCGAGGGCAGGTGGGAGCGCATCTCCTGGGACGAGGCGCTCGACGCCGTCGCCGCGAAATTCAGCGACATCAAACGGATGCTGGGCCCCGAATCGGTGGCCTTCGGCCTCGGCGAGCCCAAGGGGATGGAGTTCGCCTTCGCCCAGCGCCTCGCCACCGCGTTCGGCACCCCCAGCGTGGTCACGCCGGGCTGGTCGTGCGGCATCCCCAAGGCGATGGCCGGCGCCTTCACCAACGGCGCGGGCTCGGTGTGCGACGACGACGCGCCCTCGCAACTGATCGTGTTGTGGGGCAGCAACATGAACCACACCACCGGCGGCTTGCGGCGAGAAACGCTGGAGAAGGTGATCGAGGCCGGCGGTAAGCTGATCGTGGTCGATCCGCAGCGCACCGATGTGGCGAAACTCGCCGATCTGTGGATCCGCCCGCGCCCCGGCAGCGACGGCGCGCTGGCCGCCGGTATCCTGATGGTGATCATCGAGGACGAGCTTTACGATCATGCGATCGTCGCCGATCGCACCGTCGGGTTCGAGGAACTGAAGACGGAATTCGCGGGCATTTCGCTGGATGAGGTGGCGCGGCTGACCTGGGTGAAGCGCGCCCATATCGAGGAATTCGCGCGGGCGTATGCGGCCGCCCGCCCCGCCGCCATGCAGACCGGCAATGCGGTCGATCAGCTGGTCAACAGCTTCCAGACGGGGCGCGTGATCGCCATCATGCGCGCCATCTGCGGTCATCTCAACGTACCCGGCGGCGATGTGTTCCTGACAGCGCCCGATTATACCCGTCCCGGCAGCTTCTTCCTGCTGAACAAATATCCCCGCGACGCGAAGAAGATCATGGGCGAGAAATTCAAGTTCGCCCAGCGTTCGGCCTTCATCCCGCCCCATGTGCTGACCCGCGCGATCCTTCATGACGATCCGGTGCCCATCAAGGCGGCCATGTTCATCCTGTCGAATCCGCTGGTTTCCTATCCCGATTCCAAGGAAACCTATCTGGCGCTGATGAAGCTCGATTTCATCGTGGTCTCGGAACTGTTCATGACGCCCACCGCCGCCCATGCCGATATCGTGTTGCCCGCCGCCTGGGGCATGGAGCACGAGGAGGTCGGCTATTGGCCCGGCTGGTACGAGGAGATTCGCGCCCATCCGAAACTGGTGGATGCGCCCGGCGAGTGCAGGCCAGACACCTGGATCATCAACGAGCTCGCCAAGCGGCTGGGCCTGGGCGAGGATTTCTTCGACGACGACGACGACGCGCTGGACGCGATGCTGAAACCGAGCGGCATGGGCTACCGGGAATTCAAGGACACCCGCACGCTGCGCCCCACCAAGGACTATAAGCGCCACGATTACCGCACCCCGTCGGGCAAGATCGAGATCTACTCGGAGCGGCTGGAGGAAATCGGCTACGCACCGCTGCCGCGCTGGGATGAGCTCAAGCGCATGCCGGAACTGCCCGATGAATTCCCGCTGCTGCTGACCAACGCCAAGGAAGAAGCCTATATGCTGACCGGCTACAAAAACGTCGCCTCGGTCCGCATCATGCGCCCCGAACCGCTGGTCGAACTGCACCCCGACACGGCCGCCGAATACGGGCTCGCCGAGGGCGACTGGATCAACATCGAGACCGAGGCGGGCGCGATAAAGCAGCGGCTCGCCCTCAACCGGGGACTGGATGCGCGGGTCGTCATGGCGTCGTTCGGCTGGTGGTTCCCCGAACAGCCCGAGAGCGGCTATGGCTGGCGCGGCTCCAACATCAACATGCTGGTCCCCAGCGGCCCCGACTTCGATCCCTCCACCGGCGGCGTCACGCTCCGCGGCATCCCCTGCCGCGTCGCGCCGGGGTAGGGGCGGGCGGTCACTCGCCGGGAATGCGGGCTTCCTTGGGCATGAAGAAGAGATAGTCGCGTTTGGCGCCGGCGTCGCGGTGGCATTTGGCGCAGAACCGGACATTGGCGTCGCCCTCGCCGCCGGTGACGCCCATGGGCGTTCCGTCGGGGCGCAGCATCATGAAGCGCCAGGTCCCGGCCAGCGAGGCGAAGCCGGCTTGCATCTTCTCCATCATGAACAGCGGCCCGATCATCAGATCGCCGTTGCGGGTGACCACGAAACTGTCCTTGATGACGACGGTGCCGACCGGCAGCGGATCGAGCTTCTCGAACTTCCCGTAATCGGCGGCCGCCGCGTTGCCGTAGTGATTGACGAAGCGTTCGCCGTGGTTGGGCGAGCGGTAGGGCACGCGGTTATAACGCCGCCAGCCCTGATAGGCGGCGGTGATGGGATCGCCCGATTTCCCGTAGCTCGCGCTCAACTGGCCGCGGATCGCCTGGTAGACCGATTCCGCGCGATCGCCGCCCAGCGCCGCCGCGTTGGGCACCTTGGGGTGTTCCAGCGACGGCGTTGTCTGAGCCATGGCCGCCCCGGCGCAGATTACGCAGGCGATCCCGATTCCGATTGCTTTTCCCATTCTCATGTTCGCATCCCTCCCGCCAATTGGCGGCGTCCGAGATGAAAAAAAGCGAACCCTGGAGTAGTCGAGCGTGCTCGATCCCCAGGGTTCGCCAGGTCCAGGTTCAACACCTGGGAGGGGGCAAGTCGGTCGGCTCACGTCCGCCCG
Source organism: uncultured Rhodospirillaceae bacterium (assembly GCA_964587515.1). Classification (GTDB taxonomy): domain Bacteria; phylum Pseudomonadota; class Alphaproteobacteria; order MPNO01; family MPNO01; genus CAZPMO01. Next base: position 8,990 of record CAZPMO010000091.1, read on the forward strand.
AGGACGCATCGCGAACCTCACCCACCAGCCAATTCACTGTGCGGCAGACGGCCCGGCCGCGCGAATCACAACCGAACAACATTGTGTTACTGGTGCGTTGAACCGGCGATCCCGCTATGATCCCAGCTCCTTTTGGGGTGCGGGAGGGCGTTCGATGATTGAAGTTCGGCCGTTGGGTCAGCTTGGGCAGCACAAGGCGGATTGGCTGGAATCGAAGTTCCACTTCAGCTTCGCCGATTATTTCGATCCCGACCGGATGGGATTCGGCGCGTTGCGGGTGTGGAACGACGACATCATCCAGCGCGGTACGGGATTTCCCATGCATCCGCATCGCGACATGGAAATAATCACCTATGTGCGGCGCGGCGCGATCACCCATGAAGACAGCCTCGGCAACGAAGGCCGCACCGAGGCCGGCGACGTCCAGGTGATGACGGCCGGCACCGGAATCGTCCATTCCGAATACAACCGGGAGGCCGACGGCGAGACGGTGTTGTTCCAGATCTGGATCGAGCCGGCGACGAGGAACCTCGCGCCGCGCTGGGAGGCGCGAAGCTTTCCCCGCGACGCGCGCGACGGAAAGCTGACGGTGCTGGCCTCGGGCCGGGGCGGCGACGAAGACGCGCTCGCAATTCATCAGGACGCGGCGCTGCTGTGCGCCACCGTCGCGGGTGGCCAGTCGGTGACCCACGAATTCGACGGTGGGCGGCGGGGCTATCTGGTGCCGGCGCGCGGCGCGGTCTCGGTTAACGGCCTCGAAGCCGCCGAACGCGACGGCATCGCGATCTGGGATGAGGATCGCGTTGTGATCGACGCCAAGGAAGATACCGAACTCGTGCTGGTCGATCTCGCCTGAGCGTTGCGGCATGCTTCGAGACGCCGGCTTCGCCGGCTCCTCAGCATGAGGAACAATTCATTATTTCAACAAGTTATCCTCGTCCTGAGGAGGCCCGAAGGGCCGTCTCGAAGGACATGGTCATAACTCCCAGCTCAGGCGGCGGGCAGGCGGATCGCCACCCTTGTGCCGAGACCGGGTTTGCTGCGCAGGATCATTTCACCGCCCTGCAATTCGACCAGGGATCGGCTCAGCGGCAGTCCGAGACCGGTGCCTTCGAATTTGCGGGATAGCGCGCTTTCCACCTGACCGAACGGCTCCATCACTTTCGCGAGGTCCCTCGCGCTGATGCCGATGCCGTTGTCGGTCACGGAAATTTCGACGTCGCCTTCAGACGTCGCACGCGCCGCGATCCGGACCCGGCCGCCCTCGGCGGTGAATTTCACGGCGTTCGACAGCAGATTCATGAGGATCTGTTTCAGCATGCGCTCGTCGGCGCGGACCGGCGGGATGTCTTCCGGCACGCGGCGGTCGATGTCGATCCCCTGGCTCTCGGCGCGTCCGCGGACGACGCGAATGCTGGCCTCGATCGCCTCGCGCGCGTCGGCTTCGGCAAGGTCCGGCATCAGCTTGCCGGACTCGACCTTGGAGAGATCGAGGATGTCGTTGATCACGCGCAGCAGGTGCGTGCCGCTTTCATGGATATCGTTGACGTAGCCGCGATAATTATCGTTGCCGATCGGGCCCAGTATCTGCTTGCTCATGATTTCCGAGAACCCGATCACCGCGTTCAACGGAGTCCGGAGCTCGTGGCTCATATTGGCCAGGAACTCGCTTTTGGTGCGGTTGGCGAATTCGGCGGCGTCCTTGGCCTCCTGAAGCTGTTCCTGGGCGAACCTTTCGTCGGTAATATCGCGAATGACCACCAGCCCGGCAGGTTTGCCCTTCCAGGTCATCGGGATGGCGGTCACGGCGGCCCAATAGTCGCCGCCGTCGAGCCTGACCCGGTGCTGCTCCATCAACGGCGTCGCGGTGCCCGACAGGGTTTCGCGCTGGCACCGGGCGACCATGTCGCGCTGATCGGGGTGCACCAGGTCCAGCGTGCGCATGCCGATAATGTCGGCCTCCCGTTCCGCGCCGTATAACCGGACCGCGGCCGAGTTCACGAACACGATCTCGCCGGCCGCCTGGCCGTGGATCGCGTCGG
>CAZPMO010000091.1:11071-18653 GCA_964587515.1 uncultured Rhodospirillaceae bacterium
CAGCTCGACCAGCCGACGATAGCGCTCCTCGCTGCGTTGCAGATCGTCCTCCGCCCGCTTGCGGTCGGTGACGTCGACGAACAAACCTTCCCAGACGTGCAAACCGTTCTCGCCGCCATGCACGCGCGCGATATTGCGCACCCAGACCTCCTCGCCGTCGGGTCGTACGATGCGCATGTGGATGTCGAGCGGGGTGAGGTTGCGGGCCGAGTCGTAAAATCCGCGCAGAAGCGTTTCGCGGTCTTCGGGATGGACGCGATCGAGGAACCATTCGGGGCGCTCCATCACTTCCTCGGCGGTCATCCCGTGAATATCGAGAATACCGTGGCTCACATAGGGGAAACTCAGATGGCCGTCGGGATGGAGGACGCCCTGATAGACGGCTCCCGGCACGTTGTCGGCGATGGTCGAGAACCGGCGTTCGGACTCGCGCAACGCCGCTTCCGTCCGCCGTCGATCGGTAAGATCGCGTTCGACCTCGAGCAGCGCGGGCTTGCCGTTCCATTCGATGAAGGTCGAGCGGGTCTCCACGTTGACCTCGCTGCCGTCCAGGCGCAGGCGTTTTTGTTCGATGGGCGGCATGGTGTGGCGTTCGGCCAGCACCTCGCGCGTCCGCTCGGTCTCGACCGCGAGGCTGTCGGGATGGACCAGGTCGCGGGAATCCCTGCCGACCAGCTGGGTGTGGCTGCGCGCTCCAAACAGCCCGATCGCCGCCGGATTGACATAGGCAATCTTGCCGCCGCTATGGATGATCACCGCGTCCGGCAGGGTTTGCAGCAGCCTGCGATGGCGTTCCTCGCTCTCGGTCAGGGAACGTTCACGGCTTCTGACCCGGGAAATGTCGGTATAGACCGCGACCACGCCGCCCCCCCGGAGGGGGTTTTTCCCGACTTCTATCCAGCGGCCGTCCGACAGGCGGATGTCCCACGCCGAGGGCGTGTCCCGGTGGCGTTCCAGGGCAATGCGCAGAAGCGCTTCCGGCGTCTCGTCGTCCGCCGACCACAGGCCACGCACGATGGATTCCCGCAAGATGGTTTCGATCGGTGCGCCGGGCGTGAGGATATCGTCGAGTCCACGCCAGATATCGTCCCGATAGCGGCTGTTACAAAGCACCAGCCGGTCCCGCGCGTCGAACAGGGCGAACCCTTCCGACATCGCCTCGATCGCGTCGCGGAGAAGGTTTTCGGCCTCGTCCGCGCCGTTATCGAGCGCCGAATATTCGGCGAGACGGTCCTCGAGTTCCTCGATACGCCGGCGGAGCGCGTCGGGCCCGGTAAATGTTTTGACTGCAATCGGCAAATAGCTGTTCCCGTGACGCACGCGCCGCCCAAAAATCCGGCAACCCCATGCTCTTCGGTGAAGGTTAAGGTTTCGTTAAGAATTGACCTCCGGCCGGTCCTGAGGAATGACAAATAAATCGTTATAAAACAATAACCTATGAGTGCTTTCCCGGGTGCTCGCCACTTAGGCCGGCGATTGGGATTAACTCTCGATTAACCGCGATCGCCGTACGATGACGATAATGATGTACCATTCGCCAGAATGCCGCGCCTTCCGTGGGCTTATCGGAACAACTGCTTCGCGGTCGTGGTTGCGCGTGGCGATGGGTAACGCTTTTTCCGGATGGCCGGTATGAGATCCATCGAAATTCAACGCCAGGAAATGAACAAGTGGGTGCATCACGCTTATTATGATGACACCAACTATGCCCTGTCGGAGGCCGAACGCATGGTCAGCGACGGCAAGTATCAGGGCGTGCGCGTCATGGAAGATGTATTTACCGAGAGTTCGGCCAAGGCGAAATCCAAATATCTCTTTGTGAGCACCGCCAAGACTCGCGGCGAAGTTGGGCAGGACCCCTTCGCGGGAGCGGGGCCCGAGCGGGAAGCGGAAGCGCCGTCGTCATCCAGAAAGACCGGGAAGAAACAAACCAGCATTCCGGTTCTGCTCGGCATTCTGGTCGCGCTGGTGGCTGCCGGCATGGCCGCGCTGGCTGGAATTCAGATTTTTTTCGACGGCCTCTGAGGCGCGTCCGGGCCGCGACGGCCCCTTAGCCGCCGGTCCAGACAATTCCGAATTTGAACGCCAGGTCCCGCATCCAGGAGATCACGGCGATTCCGCCCAGGACGACGCCCAGGATCATCACCATTTTGATCAGAGGCACGACCAACGAGCGCGCCTGCTTCTTTTTCCGCTTTCTTTTCTTGCGGGTGCGCGTGCTCTTGGCCTTGCCGGCGTCGACCGGGCGTGACAGAAGCCGCTCGGCGGCCGACATGGTTTCCGGCTGGGCCGGCGCCATCGACCCCGACTTGCCCTGACTGTTTTCCATGATCCGGCGACCGGTCGCCGTGCCGCTGATATCCGATCGTGCCATCTTGAATACGCGTACCAAATACTATCCAGGCGGGTAACGGGCGCCATCCGCACGCCACCACACCGTAACTGTTTATTAAACCGGATATAGGTGAAAATCCGGTTAATGGTGCGGAGAACGGGATGTAAGTAATTGAAATAATGATGTATTTATCACTTATCCATGTGACGCGCCGGGGCGGCGATCCGGACGGCGTTTCGGCTTCCGTCGAATCCGCCGCGCCAAGGCGCGCCTATCATTGCCGCCGTCCCGGCGCGCGCCTACACTCGGGCGTTCGTTCTGATCACGTATTCATTGGGAGCGAGGGGCGTCATGGATATTCTCGTCGAGCCGCAGGATCGGACCGTCGACGTCGACGGTTTGAAAATCCACTATCTGGATTGGGGCAACCCGGCCAAGCCGACGGTCGTGTTGCTGCATGGCCTGCGCGGTCATGCCCATTCCTGGGATGATGTCTCCGAAGCGCTGAGCCCGGATTTCCATGTGCTCGCGTTGGATCAGCGCGGTCGCGGCCTGACCGATTGGGCCCCGGACGGCGATTACGGCATCGACGCCTTCGTCGGCGACCTGGCGGGCTTCTGCCGGGCGTTGGGCTTGGAGAAATTCATCCTGATGGGCCATTCCATGGGCGCGCGCAACAGCATGGGCTTCGCCGACAAGCACGCCCACATGCTTGAAAAGCTGGTCCTCAGCGAATTCGGCCCCCAGATCAATCCCAAGGGCGGCCAACGCATCGCCAAGGAGTTGATCGACGTGCCCGAGGAATTCGACACGCTCGACGACGCGATCGCCTATATGGCCCAGTTCAACCGCTTCGCCTCCGGTCCGGTCATGCGCCGGCGCGAGCTTTACGCCTCCCGGGAACTGGAGAACGGTAAAATCGGCTGGCGTTACGACATCGAAATTCGCGAGGCGCGTCGTCGGGGCGACCCCATCGTCCCGCTCGATCTGTGGCCTGCTTTGTCCAAGATCGCCTGCCCGACGCTGGTGGTTCGCGCGACGGAAACCGATATCCTGGACCGCGACGTGGCGGACAGGATGATCGAGACCCTGCCCGACGGAAGGCTGGTCGAGATCGAGCGCGCCGAGCACATGGTGTTCGAAGACAACCCCCAGGATTTCATCGCCGCCGTCCGGAATTTCCTGCTCTGACGTCCCGTCAGCGCGCCGCCCATTCCTGGAACAGGGCGAGGCATTCCTCGCGCAGGAGGCCGCCTTCGACTTCCATGCCGCTGGCGGCGGTGCCCACCTGCGTCGCGAAGGTCGGGGGGCGGGCGGTGTAGGGGAATAGGGGGCGGAAATCTTCCGGGCCGACGCCGATGACGATGCGTTCGACGCCGGCGATCTCGGCGGAGGTAAAACACATGGCGCAAGGCGTCGCGGTGGCGTAGAGCACCGTTCCCGACAGATCGGTCGAGCCGGTCGCCTGGCAGGCCTCCCGCACCGCGTCGATTTCCGCGTGGCGCGTGATGTCGCCGTCGCGCGGCACGGTGTTGTGGGTCAGCGCCAGCACGTCCTCGCCTCGCACCAGACAGGCGCCGAAGGGGAGTTGTCCCGCCGCAATGCCTTCGCGGGTCTTCTCGATGGCGAGGCGCATGAAGCGTTCGTCGGTTTCCTGGGTCATGTTTCGTCTCCCCTGTTTCAGCTTCCGTCGGTGCGCGCGATGAAGCGGCTCAGCCCCACATCGGTGTTCCACACCCGGCGGTGCATGTTCAGCATGTGGGGCAGGGCGGTCTCGCGCGATTTCAGGATGTCGTCGTAATCGACGATGTAGCTTTTCATCAGCTCGGTGACCTCGGCGCGCAATTCGTCCTCGTCGATGGTCTGGACCACCTTGTCCTTCATCACGACGCGGCCGTTGACCACCACCGTGTCGATGCTGCGCCCGGTCTCGGTATAGACCAGCTGCCGGGCGGCGCTGTTATAGGGCAGATAGGCGGTGTCGTTCATGTCGAGCAGCGCCAGATCGGCCCTGAAGCCCGGCTTCAGGGCACCGAGCTGGTCGTCCAGCATGGCGCTGCGCGCGCCGCCAAGCGTTGCCATGCGCAACGCCTCGTGGGCCAGCGGCGGGCCCGGCTCGGAGTCGCTGACGGCCGACAGCAGACAATACATCTTCATGGCCTGGAACATATTCTGGACGTCGCTGCCCGAGCAGTTGTCGCAGCCCAGCGCGGTGCGCATGCCGGCTTCGCGCATGTCGACCATGGGGGCGATGCCGCTTTTGAGCTTCAGATTGCTGAGATGGTTCAGCACCGCGCCGGCGTCGGCCTCGGCCATCTGGTCCATCTCGTCGCGGCCGATCCAGACGCTGTGGGCGATGTTGAGGCGGCGGTTGAGGATGCCGGCTTCTTTCATGTAGGCGATGAACGAGCCGCCGTAATCGCCGTAGAATTCCTGCGCCATCACGATCTGGCCGCGGGTCTCGTAGACGTGGATATAGATGCCGAGATCGTGGCGTTCGGCGAGATCGGCGCAGCCTTCCAGCAGCTCCGGGGTACAGCGCTGCGGCGCGAACGGTCCGACCGCCCAGTGCGAAGTGTCGCCGCCGGGGCGCCGCTTGATCTGGGCGTCGAGGAAGTCGATCTGGTCGCGGGCGCCGCCCAGCGCCTTGGCGCCGATCATCTCCTGGACCTCGGGCGGCAGCAGCTCCTTGAAGCACATCATGCCGACGGCGGCGATGTCGGACACCATGGGCGAGAACACCACGCGCTCGCCAATCTCCTCGTAGGCCGCTAGCACCGTATCGATATTCTCGTCGGTCAGTGGGATCAGCCCCAGCATGTCCTGAACGGTGGTGATGCCGCAGCGCACGGATTCCAGGGCGCCCACCAGGGTGCGCAGGCGGACCTCTTCCTTCGAGCGGTTGCCGCCCATGGGCAGCGTATAGAGCAGCCAGAATTCGAGCGGTATTTCCTCGAACATGCCGCGGCACAGCGTATCGTGGGAATGGTAATGGGCGTTCACCAGCCCCGGGATCACCAGATGGTTCGACGCATCGATGATCTCCGCGCCGGCGGTGGTCTCGGGCGGCAGGTCGGGGCCGACGGCGACGATGTCGGCGCCCTCGATCAGGATATCGGCGGCCGCGGGTTTGTGGACGTCGCCGTCATGGTCGTAGACGCGCCCGCCCCGGATCAGGAGTTTTGTGTCGTCGGAAGCCATGTGAATTCCCCGAGCCATTATGTTTTGCGAAGGGTAGCGGATATAACCGGGCGCAGACATTGAAATTTTGGGTCCCGCCGGGACAGTTCAGGGGAGAACGAGATGATCGAATGCCATAGCTGGCCGACGCCGAACGGGCACAAGATTCACATCATGCTCGAGGAGTGCGGGTTGGAGTACCGGGCGATCCCGGTCAATATCGAAACCGGCGACCAGTTCGCCCCCGAGTTCCTGGCGATCAGCCCCAACAACAAGATCCCCGCCATCGTCGACCCCGACGGGCCGGGCGGCGCGCCTATCTCGGTGTTCGAGACCGGCGCGCTCCTTTGCTATCTTGCTGTAAAGACAGGAAAATTCATGCCGTCGCCGGCCGACGATCCGCGCGCCCACCACGATGTGATGCAGTGGCTGATGTTCCAGATGGGCGGGGTGGGGCCGATGTTCGGACAGGCGCGGCACTTTCGGGCCTACGCGCTGGAGCGCATGGAGCGCGAACAGGTGCAGTACGGCATCGACCGCTACACCAACGAGGCCAAGCGGCTCTACGGGGTGATGGACCGCCACCTCGCCGAGCGGGATTATTTCGCGGGCGACTATTCGATCGCCGACATGGCGGTCTTCCCGTGGTGCCGCAATCCGGATCGCCGCGGCGTCGATCACGACGACTATCCCAACGTCAAAAGCTGGTTCGGACGGGTCGTCGGCCGGCCGGCGGTAAAGCGCGGCGTCGACGTGCTGGTCGAGCATATGCGCCAAGGCGACGCGCATACCAAGGAAGGCTGGAACCTGCTGTTCGGCGACGGTCAGTACCAGCCGCGCTAGTGGAATTGGCACCGGTCAAGCCGACGGCCGGCATCAGCCTACGCGTTCGAACAGGAACTTGTCGTCGGGGCCGCCCTGATATTTGCGCAAAACCCCATCGACGACCAGGTAGTTGAGATGGGCCAGCGCCTCGCCCATCGCAAAGGCGATCTGGTGATCGTCCAGCTTGCGGTGGAACAGGACCGGAATTACGTCCATGGCGGTGCGTGGCTGGTCGCAATGTTCCAGCGCGTCGTCGAGGCGTTCGCGGTGATGTTCGGCCAACGCGTCCAGCCGGTCGTGCAGGCCGCGGAACGGCCGGTCGTGCGATGGCAGCACCAATGTATTCTCGGGCAGTGGCCGAAAATCGTCGAAGCTTTCGATGAACATGCGCAGCGGATCGCCGTCTGGTTCAGTGTACCAGACGCTTACATTGGTGGTGATGCGGGGCAGCACCTGATCACCCGAAATAAGGATATTCAGCGCGGGGCAGAATAGCGAGGCGTGCTCGGTCGAATGGCCGCCGCTGGTGATCACCCGCCACTCGCGGCCGCCGATTTCGATGCCCTGACCGGCGCTGATGCGCTGCAGCTTCACTGGGATGGGCGAGGTGGCGCGGCCGAATTCGGTGCGCTCCTTCTTGAAGCGCCGCGCGGTTTCGGGATCGAGGCCGTTATCGACGAAAAAGTCCATCCAGCCGCCGACATCGTGGGTGGCGCTCTGCGACCAGGCGAGATGGGCCTGGAGATATTCGGAAAAAGTCATCCACAGCTCGCTCCCGAACTCCTCGCGGAACCATCCGGCGAGCCCCAGATGGTCGGGATGAAAATGAGTCACGATGGTGCGCGTGATCGGCCGTCCGCCGACAATCCGGCCCAGCACCGATCGCCAGTGTTCGCGCACGTCATCCACATTGTAACCGGTATCGACCAGGGTCCAGCCGTCGCCGTCCTCCAGCAGCCAGACATTGATATGGTCGAGTGCGAACGGCAGCGGCAGCCTCACCCAGTGGACGCCGGGGGCCACTTCAAGAGTTTCGCCGTATTCGAGTCGGTCAAAGGGATAGACAGGTGGGTTTGCCATTTACTCTTACATAAAACATTCGGGCGCAAAGGAAATGCTCCCACCCGGCGGGCGCGGCAATACATACACCTAGCGCCGGACCGCCGCAATTGGCGATACTTGGTATCACAGGGGAATCGGGTGAATGGTCGATCGGGCAAGGTCCCATGCCACACTCTCGCC
>CAZPMO010000092.1:0-18547 GCA_964587515.1 uncultured Rhodospirillaceae bacterium
GCCGGGCGTTTTCAGCGGCCCGCTTTTGACATTGTTCAGGCCGATCACGATTTCGTTGGCCGCCAACGCCGACCCCGCCGCCATCAGTCCGACGACCACGGCCGCAACAGCGGTCAAAAACATGCGCTTCATCGTCTTCCTCCCTTTATTGTAACGTCCCATTGAATGATACGGATAACGCCGTGACTAAGCGATTCTCTTTTTTTCCGGATCAACCGGACCCGAGATAGGCTTCTCCCAATTCACTCTGTTGCAAGTCTTCGGCGCTTCCCTCGATCACCACTTTGCCGAGTTCGAGGACGTATCCGCGATTGGCGACTTTTAAAGCCATATGAGTATTCTGTTCCACGAGCAGAATCGTCAGCCCGTCATTATTAAGATCGTTGATCAGCGCGAAAAGCTGACCCACCAGGATGGGGCTGAGACCAAGCGACGGCTCATCCAGCATCATCAGTTTCGGCCGCGCCAGCATGCCGCGGCTGATCGCCAGCATCTGCTGTTCGCCGCCCGACAGGACCGATGCGTACATGTCGCGGCGCTCGCGCAGATTGGGAAACCGCTCATAGATCGCCTCGCAGTCACGCTCGATCCGATCGTCGTCCCGGCAATAGGCGCCCATCAGCAGGTTTTCATGGACCGTCAGGCTGATCAGGATCTGGCGGCCCTCCGGCACCAACACCAGCCCTTCGGTGACCCGATGGGGCGCGGTCCAACCTGTAATGTCGCGCCCGTTGAACAGGATCGCGCCCGAGGCGGGCTTCTCCGCCCCGGCGATCGCCTTCAACAGCGAACTTTTTCCGGCGCCGTTGGCACCCAGCACGGTGACGATCTCCCCGTCATCGACCGTAAGATCCACATTCTGAACCGCATGGTTTCGGCCATAACGAAGATCGAGGCTCCGGGTTTCAAGCAGCATCGCCGGTTCCCAGATAGGCCTCCAACACGCCCGGGTCCGTGTGGACCTGTTCCGGCGTGCCTTCGAAAATTTTCCGTCCAAAGTTCAGCACCACGACCTGCTCGCACAGGCTGCGCACGAAATGCATGTCGTGTTCCACCACCAGCAGGGTCACCCCCTGGTCGGACACCTGGCGCAGCAAGTTCTGCAATTCGGTGGTTTCCTGAATGTTGAGGCCGGCCGCCGGCTCGTCCAGCAACAGAATTTTCGGATCCGCCATCATGGCCCGGACCACCTCGATGCGTTTTCGAACTCCATAGGGCAGGTTGCCGACAACCTGTCCGGGATAGGTCTCGAGCCCGAATCGGGTCAGTGCGTCTTCCGCCATAACCGCCCAGCGACGGCCCGGTCCCCAGCCCAACGGCTTGAACAAATCAGCCATACCGCGCGCCCGGGTATGTTGGCCCAACATGACGTTTTCGATGGTGCTGAGATGGGGCATCAGGCGAATATTCTGGAAGCTGCGCGATATGCCGTGGGAAATTCTGTCCTGGATCGGGGTCGCGGTGATGTCCGCGCCATCGAGCCTGATGCCACCGGAATCGATGTCGTAAATACCGGAGATGAGATTGAAAATCGTGGTCTTGCCCGCGCCGTTGGGGCCGATCAGCGCGGTCCGGCTGCCGCGCGCGACATCGAACGTTACATCGTCGATGACTTTGAGCCCGCCAAAGCTCTTGTGAACATTGGTGAAGGACAGGATCGAATCGGCCATTCTAACCCGTCTCCCCGGTCGCCTCTTCGCGCGCGCGACCGTGCCGCACACGATCGACCATCGCGCGCGTAATCAGCCCTTCGGGCCGGAACACCATCACCGCCACCAGGAAGGCGCCGAAAATCACGAAACGCCATTCGGCCAGAATTCCACCTTTGGCGATACCCGCCATTTCCGGCAAGCGCAGGAATTCCGGCAAAAACGTGAACAGGATCGCGCCAAACAGCGGGCCGTATGCGGTCTGCGTCCCGCCGATCAGGACGTACAGCAGGACGAAAATGCTGATCAGAATATTGAAATACTGGATCTCGATATAATTGTATTGATGGGCGTAGAGCGCGCCCGCGATCCCGGCCAGCGCGCCGCCGATGGTGAATGTCATGACCTGGGTCATGCGCACATTGACGCCGAACAGCGCGGCAACATTCTCGTCATCATGAACCGCCCGCATGCTCAGCCCGAACCGGGTCGCCAGCAGATAAAAGACAAAGAAGATTGCCGCGATGGCGAAGATCGCAAGCATGCCGAGCTCGGCGAAGTCCGGTACTTCATAACCGGAAGCGCCACCCACCACGTCCATGTTGATGATCACGCCGGCCACGATTTCCGCGAACGCGAACGTCGCCAGCACCATATAGACGCCCCTTGTTCTGAGAATCGGAAAGGCGATGATGAAGCTGATCGCCGCGGTGAATATCGCCGCGCCGGGGATGGTGATCCACATGGGCAACTCCAGCCCGGTATTAAGGAACGCGGCGGAGTACGCGCCAAGCGCCATGAAACCCGCCCCGCCCAGATTGAGCTGACCGGAAGCGGCGGGCAGAAACACCGAATAGGCGAAGATGATATTGATGCAGAGGATCCCCAGGATCCCGCCCCAGTAACCGCTCACGTCAGAATTTCCCCTTGCCGATTCTGGTGTGGCCGAACAACCCTTGTGGCTTGATCAGCAGCACAACGAGCAGGATGCCCCAGACCGAAATCTTGATGGTGTCGGCGCCGAAAAAGTGGATCGACAGGGTCTCGACCACGCCGACGATGATTCCGCCGGCCACCGCGCCCCAGATATTGCCCAGCCCGCCGATCACCATTGCCGCGATCGCCTTGGCCGCGACTTCGTTGCCCATATAGGCGCTGACCTCGTGATAGTTGAGCGTGAAGATGATGCCGGCGAGGCCGCACAGCAGACCGGTGATCAAGAACATCACCGGCACGATGCGATGCACGTTGACCCCCAGCAGCGTCGAAACATCGGGATTTTCGGCAATGCTTCGCAGGCCGCGCCCTGTCCGGGTTCCCTTGAGCATGGATGACAACAAGACGACGGCGCCCAGCGAAACCACCAGACATACCAGTTGGGGGATGCTGATGATCAGCCCCCAAAAACGAAAATTCGCATCGTAGAACGGCACCGGAAAGGCCTGGCTGTCTGACCCCAACAGGATCAGGACCGTGTTCTCGAAAATAAGCAAAAAGCCGAGCGAGCTGACCAGCGGAATCGCATGTTCGGTGGCGTCACCGTATTTTGCTTTCAGATAGCGGTACGTGAAACGCTCCACCAGCAGCGATGCGAGCGCGGCGGCGATCAGCCCGATCAAAAGCGCCGCCGCCCAATGAATGCCGCCATCGGAAAGCCCGAACGGCAGACCGTAATAGCTCAAACCCCATCCGGTCATGCCGGCGATCATGAAAATCGGCGGGATCGTGAAATTCAGGAAGTTGAGCATGCCGATGGTCAGCGTGAACGCCACGGCCACCATCACGTATATGCCGCCCAGCATAAGTCCGCTGATAATTTGCTGGGTGATCAGCATGCGCTATGCGCTTTGGAAATCACGTAAACAAGCCGTCCCTGATATTGGCGCCGAATTCTTTATTGCCCGTCGAGCGGGGCGCACACAGTATCGGATTTCAGCTTTTTGTAAACGTGGGCAAATTTCTCGTGCGGGTCTTTCCCTCAGAGAAGATACAGGGCCGTTTCGTCGTCGATGGTCCCAACCGCTTCCGGCGTCCAGTCGCGATTGACGAAGAACTGCAACCGGTGTCCGTCGGGGTCGATAATGGTGACGCCGCGCCGCGCCGGATGATCGGAGATCTTTTCGACCTCGATGTCTTTGTCGGCGAGAGCGGCGATCGACCGGTCGAGTTCGTCCTCGTCCCACACTTCGAAGCCCACGTGATGGAAACCCGGTTGCAGGCCCGGACGATGGCGATAGAGCGTCAGATCGCCGGTCCCCACGGTCCCGCGCAAAACAGCCACCGAACTTTCCGGACTTCCGACGAACGGGGTCAGACCGATAATGCCCGTGTAAAACCCGAACATCTCCTCGAAATTCGATGTTACCAGGGCGGAATGGGTCACCTTTTTCGGATGAAAGACGGCGTCCTTGATGACGTCGAGCGGCGGGTCCTTGGGATAGTATTTCTCCGAAATTGGCTCGGAGGTAACGCCGGGGACGTATTTGGGCTTCACTTCGTTGAAGCTGCCTTTGCGGTGCGAGCGCCAGTCGTCCATCACATCGGCGTAAACTTCGACCAGAATGCCGTCGGGATCGATGAAGTACAGTGAATGGGCGACGTCGTGGTCTTCCGTCATTTCGAATTTTACGCCGGCCGCGATGGCGCGGTTATAGCCGTCCACCAGATCGACCTCGTTCTCGACCTCGAAGGCGAGATGCCAGATGTCGGGCTTCTGGTCGGGATCGCAATAGCGGCTGTGAATGTCGGTCAGGCCCAGATCGTGATAGGTGTTCCCGTTGCTCATGAACGCCGCCATGTTGTTCGGCTGGCGATAGACCTCCGCGAAACCGACGATGTCCCGGTAGTATTCCGCCGCGCGTTCGTAATTGCCGATGAACATGTTGGCGTGGGCGAAACGGCGCGGGCGCCAATAGTGGTTTTCGGTTTCCTCGCGCACGGATTGGGACTTTTCCATTTTTTCCGTCCTCTCTTCTCCCGGGTTCCCAGGTCGGCTTCTTGCGGTCGGTTGAGCATCACCCCATCGTCCCCGATTTGCAACTCGCGTGTTGGCGATGGATATGCGCCCGCGACTCGACACCCGCGATGGTCGAGCGTAGCATTTGCCTCGCCTGTGGCGTAAAGGAGACTTGATCATGGCCCGACTGCGGCATTTCGCGATCGTCGTGAAAGACCTGGAAGAATCGGCTGAATTTTACCAGAAGGTGTTCGGCTTGGAGCGCGTCGGCGAGGAACATCTGGACCTCGCCTCCGCCATCTATGTATCGGACGGCGAGGTAAATCTGGCGCTGCTCAAATATAAATCGGATGAAATGGCCGGCATGGCCGATAGCGCCAACTTTGTCGGCGCCCACCATTTCGGATTCCAGGTCGACGACCTCCGCGAAGCCCAGGAGAATATCGAGGCGAACGGCGGTACCTTTCATTTCGACCTCGGCGATGACGACTCGAAGGTCAATTTCGAACGCAAATTCAGAGACCCCAACGGGATCATATTCGACATTTCGCAATCGGGCTGGCTGGGAACGCCGCGCAAATAGACCTGGCCGCATAAAAATCGCGCGGCCTCCCTTACAACGGGCCAACACGTTGGGATAAAGCCGTGATCAGTTATCCACTCGCGCTCGGAGACCAGACCACGCGCGTGCTCGAGCACGGCGCCGGTCCGGTTGCCATCGTCCTGATTCACGGGCTCGGCGCGCGGGCCGACCGCTGGCGGCGAAATATCGGCCCACTGGCGGCGGCCGGTTATCGCTGCGTCGCGTTCGACCTGCCGGGCCACGGCTTCGCCAGCAAGGACGGCGAATTCGCTTTCACGGCGCCCAATTGCGCCCGCCTCGCCGCTGATCTCCTGACCAAACTCGACATCGGGCGCGCCATACTGGTCGGCACGTCCATGGGCGGCTATATCGCCGCGCATATGATTTGCGCCGGGCTCGTCCGGGTCGAGGCGCTGGCGCTGGTCGGGACCGTCGGCATCGTGCCCATGGGGCTGGAGGCGCGCCGGATCCTGGGCGACCGGTTCGGCGGCGTCACGCGCGACGGCATCGAGCGAAAACTGCGCAACGTAATGTTCGACGATGCGACCGAGGTGACGCCCGAATTCGTCGAGGAGGAATGGCGCATCAACAACGGACCCGGCGCGCATGCGGCTTTTGCCCGCATCTCACGCTACATCGCCGATGACATCGACAATGACGTGGTCGGCGAGCGGCTCGCGGCGCTGCCCGACCGGCCGCCGACTGCCGTGATCTGGGGACGCGACGACCATTCCATTCCGCTTTCGGTCGGCCATGACTGCCGTGACCTGTTGCGCCCGGACCTCTACGCCGAGATCCCGGACGCCGGTCACGCCCCTTATTATGAGCGGCCGGAGGCGTTCAACGACCTCCTGCTCGACTTCCTGTCGGAGCGATAAAGATGGTTGAACGGAGGCATGCCGAGATTGCCGGCGGCGGGTTCGCCGGCCTGGTCGCCGCGATCGCGCTGGCCCAGCGGGGCTGGACGGTACGGGTTCACGAGAAGAGCGAAGAGCTGCGCGCATACGGCGCCGGGATATTCATCTGGGAGAACGGGCTTCGCGTCCTGAAGGCGATCGGCGCCTATGAAGACGTCATCGCCGGTTCGCACGAAAGCGGCGTCTACGAAGTGCGCGACCGGGGTGAAGTCGTCGACCGGACCGAGTTCTCGGCCGAGCGCAACGACCGCATGCTGACCATGACGCGCCAGACGCTTTACAAGGCGATCCTCGACGTTGCCGCGGATATGGACATCGAAATCGTGCTCAAATCCGAGGTCACCGGGGCGACGCCCGAAGGCGTGCTGACGACCGCCGACGGCAAACGCTATCGCGCCGATCTGGTGGTCGGCGCCGACGGCGTGAGGTCGAACGTCCGCGATTCGCTCGGCCTCCAGCGGGAGCGCAATGTCGCTCGCCTCGGCCTGGTAAGGATCCTCGCGCCGCGTTGCCTCGACGAGCTGGGCCCGGGATCATGGGACAATGTGATCGATTTCTATAATTTGCCCGTGCGGTCGCTCCGCATTCTCTATGTGCCGTGCAACGCCGATGAACTCTATCTGGCGATGATGGCGCCGGCCGACGATCTCGAGGCGACGGAAATTCCGCTGCGGCACGACATCTGGGTGCCGGCCTTTCCGGACCTCGAGCCCGCGATCCGGCGCGCATCCGAGGATGGCCGCTATGACCCATACGAAACCGGGAAGCTCTCCAACTGGTCGGTCGGGCGCGTCGCCATCGTCGGCGATTCGGCGCACGCCATGGTTCCCTCGCTGGGCCAGGGCGCGGGGTTCGCGATGATGAACGCGCTGGCGCTCGCCGTCGCCGTCGACGGCGCGCCGTCCATCGAAGACGCGCTGGCGGCATGGGAAGCGCGCGAACGCCCGATGACGGAATTTACCCAGGATTGTTCGGCGTCGGTCGCACTGTCGCGGCTCGAAAAAGGCGGCCGCATGTGGACCGAGGAAGCGATCCGCCCCGCCCGCTACGTCCCCACCGGCACGGAACACCTGCCGCGTCTGCTGGACTAAACCCGGTTAGCCATGCACCTCGGCGAGCGCCATCTCGATGGCGTCGACGATGCCCGTATAACCGGTGCAACGACACAGATTGCCGCTAAGCTCACGCTTGATGCGGGTGCGATCGGCGTCCGGCAGACGGTTCACGATGTCGTAGGCGGTGGCCAGCATGCCGGGCGTGCAATAGCCGCATTGGACCGCGTGGCCCTTTTTGAAACACGCGCGGATGATGGCCATCACCTCGTCGCCGTCGTAGCCCTCCGTGGTGCGCACCTCCGCGCCGTCCGCCGCGACGGCGAGGGTAATGCACGATCGCACCGGGCGGCCGTCGAGAAGCAGCGTGCAGGCGCCGCAGACGCCGTGTTCGCACGCGGTGTGGGTGCCGGTCAGGCCCTGATGATCGCGGATGAAGTCGGCGAGCGACAGGCGCGGCTCCACGTCGGCGGTCACCGTCCGTCCATTGATTGTCAGCTTCGTGGTGGTCATGACGACAACGCCTCCCTGGCGGCGCGCGCGATGGCGGTGCGGTGAAGATTGCATGCGTATCGGTCGCTCTCGTCGCCGAAATCGGCGGCCCGCATATCGGCGTCCGCCGCGTCCTTGATTTCGTCTTCGAGGGTATCGGACCAACCGTCGGCGCTTTCGATCCGTCCGGCGACGCCGGCAAGATAGGTGGGCGGATTGGCCGGCCCGGCGATAACCGCGCGACAGCGCCCGCCGTCGCGGTCACGGACGACGACCGCGAGCGATTCGGCGAAATCACCCGGTTTGATGCATACCTTGTAGTGGCCCCAGGTCGCGCCCGGAGAAAGCCTGGGAATGCGGATCGCGGCCAGGATCTCGCCCGCCTCGAGCGCGGTCGACATCACGCCGGAAATGAAGTCGCCCGCCGCCACCTCGCGCGAACCGCCGGCGCCCCGGATTTCCATGACCGCATCAAGCGCCATCATCACCGGCGGCCAGTCGGCGGCGGGATCGGCATGGGCGAGGCTGCCACCGATAGTGCCCCGATTTCGCACCGCCCGGTAGGCGATGCCGGATGCGGCGTGGCGGATCAGACCGTTGGCCACGTCGGCCACGACGCCGTCCTCGAACGCGGCGTGGGTCACGGCGGCGCCGACGGTCACGCCATCGCCGTCCTCGGAGATCGCCGTCAGTTCCTCCATGCGGGAGAGATCGACCAGAAGCGCCGGCCGGGCCAGGCGGAAGTTCAGCATCGGACCCATGGACTGGCCGCCGGCCAGCGGCCGGACATCGCCGTCGCCATCGGTCCGGGCCAGTTGGGCGAGCGCGTCGTCAAGGTTCGATGCGCGGGCGTAGTCGAAGGGCGCCGGTTTCATGATGCGCCTCCCTGTTCGATCGCCGCGAACAACCGCCGGGGCGTGATGGGCGTCTCGTTGATCTCGACCCCGAGATGCTTGATCGCATCGTTGACCGCGTTGCCGATGGCGCCCACCGGACCGATCGCGCCCGATTCGCCTATACCCTTGATTCCAAAAGTGGAATATGGCGACGCCGATTCGATATATTCGTATGTGCAGTCCGGGACCATGGGCGCCGCGGGCACATGATAATCGGCGAGCGTCACCGAGAGCGGCTGGCCGTTCTCATCGTAGTTCGATTCCTCATAGAGCGCGTTACCGACGCCCTGTGCGAACCCGCCGAGGACCTGGCCCTTGACGATCATCGGATTGACCTGCGTCCCGCAATCGCTGACGATCGCGTAATCGAGGATTTCGACCTGCCCGGTATTGGGGTCGACGGCGACGACGGCGCCGTGGGCGCCGAACCCGAACACCCCGCCATGGACCTTGTCGTTGTAACCGCTGGTGACAGTGAGACCGTCACGGTCGGTATCGTCGGGAAGATTCTCCGGGTGATGATAGAACGCCTCGCCGATCTCGGCGAAAGACACCGAGCCGCCTGGCCCTCTGACTTCCGCGCCCTCGACGCTGACCTCGCTCTCGTCGCATTGCAGCAGATGGGCGCCGATGCGGGCGAGCCTTGGCTTGAGTTCTTCGCAGCCGTGCGCGACCGCGCCGCCGGCCACGACGATACTGCGCGACGCATAGGTGCCGGTTCCCGCATAGGCGGTCGCCGTGTCGCCGTGGCGGATGGTGATGCGATCGGGATCGACGCCGAGAACCGTGTTGGCGACCTGGGCGAGCGTGGTTTCCAGACCCTGGCCGTGGCTCTGGATGCCGACCGAGGCCCACAGACCACCGTCGGGCGTCAGCTTGACCGTCGCCATCTCCATTCCCGGCACCAGTTCGATGCCCCAGGCGGAATAGCCGAACGGCCCGGTGCCGTACGCGGTCTGCTCGTAGAACGTGGCGAAACCGACGCCGATCAGCCGACCGTCCGGCTCGGTGGTTTTCTGGCGCTCGCGGACCGCTTCGGGATCGATGTTGGCGATGCATCGGCCCAGGGCCGCGGGATAGTCGCCGCTATCGAGGTGCTTGCGGGTGATGGTGTCGAACGGCATCTGTTCGGGCTTGATCAGATTGTCCATGCGAACGTCCCACGGCTCGCGCCCGACGGCGCGCGCGATGACGTCCATGGTGAGCTCGTCGGTAAAGCAGGCGCCGGGACGCGCGACGCCGCGAAAGGGCTGGCTCGGCGGCTTGTTGGAACAGATCGTCGCCGAGCGGCCCTTGAACGCGCTGACGTCATAAGGCCCCTGGAGGTTGCCCACCCCCGTCGCGGCCTCGACGCCGACCGGCCACGGCCACGGCGAATAGGCGCCGGCGTCGACCACGCATTCGCAATCGATGCCGAGGATTTTGCCGACATCGTCGGTGTAGGCGGTGATGGTGTATTGATGTTCGCGGCAATCCGCGTCGGTAACCAGATGTTCGAAGCGGTCCTGGACCCACTTGATCGGTCGGCCCAGCTTGAGAGACGTCCACGAGACGGCGATGGTCTCGCCGTCGAGATGGGTCTTCAACCCGAATCCACCGCCGACATCGGGGCAGATCACGCGCACCTTGTTGATATCGAGGCCGAGGAACTCGGCGATCCCCCGCTGCATCGGATGGGGAAGTTGATGCGACATCCAGACCACCAGCTCGTCGAGCCGGCTGTCATAATGGGCGCAGGCGCCGCGCCCCTCCATGGGAAACGGGGTCTGCCGCGCCAGCCGGTATTGGCGGCTGATGGCGTGTGCGGCGGCGCTCTTCACCGCCTCGATATCGCCGTTCTCGAACGACGTTTCGCAAAAAATGTTGTCACCCCAGGGTTCGTGAATCACCGCGACGCCGGGTTCGCGCGCCTGGTTGAGGTCGTAAATGGCGGGCAATTGCTCGCAATCGACTTCGATCGCATCGGCGATATCCTCGGCCTCGGCGCGCGTCGGCGCGACCGCGATGGCGATCTGTTCGCCGACATAACGCACCTTGTCCTTGGCGAGGACCGGAAAGTCGGACCCCTTGAAGCCGGGAAACGACGCGGTCGAGCGGATCGGCTTGACGTCGTGGAGATCGGCGGAGGTGAAGACCTGACCTTCGGCGCCCTTCGGCGCGGTCACGCCGAGAAGGCGGCCATGGGCCACCTGGCTGCGCCGGAACGCCGCGTGCCACATGCCGGGAATTTGAACGTCCGGCACAAACTGACCGCCGCCATTCAAAAAGCGGTCGTCTTCCTTGCGGGGGATGCTCGCCCCCACGCCGCGTTCACTCATCCGGACCTCCCTGGTTTGACTTTATTTGGTTATCACGCGCGAAACGCCGGCAACACCTCTTCTATGCATCTCTGGAGTTGCTCGCGCGGGCGAGCGGAGACGAACCGCAGGATCGGCATGGTGCAGCCGATTTCGATATAAGCGGCGATCTTGTCGATCACCGCTTGCGGCGACCCGCAGGCGATCCAGGTCTCGGCGCGCTCGCGCGTTATCGCGCCGGTGCCGTAATACGAACCCAGGAACGTGGTTGCTTCACGGAACGCCGAGTCTTCGTCCTCGTTGATGTTGACCATCATGTGCAGGGAGCTGTCGAAGTTCGAGGTGTCGCGGCCGAGATCGTCGGCGTACTGAAGGATGGTATCGAAGCGGGTGCGAAAGGCGTCCAACGGGGTGCCGTCGGTCTGCCAGCCATCGGCATGGGTCGCGACGCGCCGGAGCACCCGGTCGAGAGTGTAGGCGTCGACTTCCGCCGCCGGCGGGTTGACCGCGAGATGAATAGGCATCGGCTGCTGCACCGGCTTGGGCACCAGGTCGACGTCGGCGAACTGATGATATTTCCCGGAATGGGTGGCGGGCCCGTCGCTCCATAGCGCGCGCAGGATCTTGATGCCTTCGACCACGCGCCCGACGCGTTCGCGCGACGTGATGCCGAAGGTTTCGAGCTCGTGGGCGAATTGCGGCCCGAACCGGTCGGTGCCGCCGTTGCACACGGTCAGGATGGTGCGGCCCTTCGACAGCACGTCGAGACTGGCCCATTGCAGGGCGAACAGGATCGGTTCGCGTAGCGGAAAACTGGCCAGGCAAACGGTCCCGAGCTTCAACCGCTCCGTCCGTGTCGCCAGTGCCGACAGCGTGACGATGGACTCGACGCGGGGCTTGGACAGAAAATTGTCGCCCACCCAGAGACCGTGAAACAAGCCCGACTCCTCGGCCTCCCCGGCCATGTCGAGCAGATCGTCCATGGTGCCCCAGTCGAACAATATGGCCCGGGTGGACAGGCTGAGGCCGAATTTGGCGGTCATATCGATTGGTGTTTCGCTGGAAATGGCGGTGCGCTCCTGCGTTATTCAAGGAAGGTGAGAATGGTTTGGGCGACGACCCGGGCGACCGTGTCGAGGTGCGACAGCGGCACGAAATCCGCTTCCAGGTTGGACGCGTTCGCCCCGCCGACACCATACATCACGGCCGGCACCCCGGCCGCGCAGGGTCCGCCCGCATCGAACGTGCCCTGGCCGTAATAGCTCTCCGGATTGTCACCGTGGACGGCGGCGTGCGCCGCGCTGAGCGAGACCACACCAGCATGATCGGGCTCGACCAGGGCCGGCCACATATGCATGCCCTGTTCGACGGTTACCTCATAAGGCGACATGTCGCCGATCACCCGACGCACTTCCTCGGTCGCTTCGGCCGGATCGTCGCCCGGCAGCAGGCGGCGGTCGATCCGCATGCGGGCAATCGCGGGCAAGGTGTGCGGCGCGAGCGGTTCATAGGCGATCTGATATGGAATCACGTGCGGTTTCCCGAGATGAGGATGGGACCCCGTGAACTCCATGCCCCTCAGCCGGCTCATTACTTCGTAGGCCCCGTCGATGGCGCTGAGGCCCGAGCCCGGCAGGCTCGAATGCACCGCCTTGCCGCGCACCGTGACGTTGACATCGACCCGGCCGCGATTGCCAAGCGATATCTGTTGTCCGGTCGACGTCAGCAGCAGCGCGAAATCGGGTTTGGTTTCGAGCGCGCCGAGGATCGCGTCCGAACATAAATGGCTGCTGCGACCCTCGTTGTTGATCGCGACATAGAGCGTGCCGGCCAGCGGTACACGGTGTTCGTGCAACAGTTTGAGAATGGCCAGCATAATGGCCTGATGCGACTTGTTCTGAGTTACGCCTTGACCGAACAGACAGGGCTCGTCGTAGCCCCATTTCGTGGCCCGGGCGATCCTGCCCGACCAGGGGTCCGCCATCATGTTGTGGTGTTGAACGGGCGTGTAAACCTGGATCAGCAGCGTCGCGTCCGACGTGCCCTGGCCATAGCGCGCGATGATCTGATTTTCTGGCGCGTCGATTAGGTCGTAGGCGCCGATCGCCGACAATTCGGGACGCAACACCCGCTGGACATAGTGCACCAGCTTGGGATCGTCCGGCTCGATGAAGACCTCGGTTCCCATCGGGACGTCGGCCGGCACCTGCGCCAGGTGCTCCAATGTCTGGATCAGATACTCGGTATCCAGGTGCTCGACGACGGGCTTGGTTTGCATGAATTCGTCCGAACCGCGCTAAGGCGAAGAAAGTCATCCCAGCCGCGACTGTGCAGGCCGAAACCCCGCCCGTCAACCGTCCCCAATCCCCGACACAGACGCACCCACAACACCGACAGATGGACAGTATTGCGCAAACCCATGGCTTTCTAAATAATGCCCGTGATCGGCGACAAAATACGAACCGACAGAATGTTTCCGCCCGGTCCGGGTGGGATGGGGCAAATCGATCGATCGATCGATCGAAAAAATTGGAGGCGAAAGACAATGGACAAGACACCCAAAAATGTTGAGTTGCGGCCGGTGACCGATCAGTCGCGGCGTACGTTCCTGGCGGGATCGACCAGCCTCGGCCTGATCCTGGCCGCCGGTACGGCGCCGGCGTTTATCAGCGAAGCCGGCGCGTCCAAGATGCGCAAGGTCTCGTTCATGCTGCCGTGGCTGTTCGTCGGTGGCCACGCGTTCGAGTTCGCCGCACAGAATTCCTACTGGAAGAAACGCGGCCTCGACGTATCGATTGCGCGCGGCTACGGCTCCGGCGCGGCGACCAAGGCGGTCTCCGCCGGTCAGGCGCAGTTCGGCGAAGCCAGTTACGGCGTCGTGGTGCAGGGCGTCTCCAAAGGACTCGACGTGGTCTGCATCGGCGCCAAGCTGCAACGCAGCCCGATCGCGATTTCGTGTCGGGCGGATTCCGGCATCAAAACCGCCAAGGACCTCGAGAAGGGACATATCGTCCAGGCCGCCAACTCGGGCGACGCCGTTATGTTCGACGGTTTCACCCGCGCCGCGGGGATCGACGGCTCCAAGGTCAAGCGCACCATGGTGCATCCCTCGAAACTGCTCTCGACCGTGCTCAACAAGAAGGCCGACTGTCAGGGTGCCTACTATGTCTCCAACTCGGCGACGCTGGCGCTCAAGACTCCGTCGGTGCACTTCCTCTATGCCGATTTCGGGATGCAGACGCTCGATCTCGGGCTGATCACCAGTGGCGCCCAGTTGAAGAAGGACCCCGAGTTGGTTCAGCTCATGGTCGACGGGGCGATGGAAGGGCTGAAGCTGCAACTGCTCGAGCCCGAGAAAGCCCTCGACATCATGATCGCGGCCAAGCCGGAGCTCAAGACGCGGCCCAAGAAGCTGCTGCTCACCCACGCTGGCAACACCAACGCATTGTCGATCGGTCCCGCCGTCGAGAAGAACGGTCTGGGCTGGATGGCCGAAGCGGATCAGACCAAGACCCGCGACGTGGTCATCAAATACATGAGCGCCAAGAACGTCCCGCCGATCGGCGAGCTGTTCACCAATAAGTTCGCCGGCAACGTCAAGCTCAGCGCGGCCGAATGGGCCAAGGCAAAAGAGCAGGCGGCGCCGTACGATCCGTCCAAGAAGGCCTGACGGAACGCGTCGTCCAGGCATTGAATTGGGTCCGGCTCCCGCATAGGCGGGACGCCGGACCCTCTTAATCAGACATGAACACCAATCAAACCCACGTCCGCATCCGGGACCTGCGCAAGACCTATCAGACCCGGCGCGAGGAAATAGAGGCCATCCGCGAGGTCCAGATGGAGGTCAACCGGTCCGAGTTCGTCTCGATCCTCGGACCGAGCGGCTGCGGCAAGTCGACTCTTCTGATGGCGGTCGGCGGGCTATTGCCGGTCACCTCTGGAACCATCGAGGTCGATGACGAACCCGTGACAATCCCCCGGCGTGACACCGGCGTCGTATTCCAATCGCCGGTCTTGATGCCGTGGCGGACGATCACCAAGAATGTCCTGTTTCCGATCGAGAGCCTTGGGCTGAAGGTCAGCGACTATACCGCGCGCGCCGAGGAACTCCTGGATATGACCGGCCTCGCGGGGTTCGGCGACAACCTCCCGACGGAGCTTTCCGGCGGGATGCAACAGCGCGTCGCCATTTGCCGCGCGCTGATCCACGATCCGGAGCTTTTGCTGATGGATGAGCCGTTCAGCGCGCTCGACGCCATGACGCGCGACAACATGAACCAGGAACTGTTGCGCATCTGGCAGGAACACAAGAAGACCGTGCTGTTCGTTACACACTCGATCCGCGAGGCGGTGTTCCTTTCGGACCGGGTATTCGTGATGTCGCACCGTCCGTCGGTAATTTCGCGGGTCATCGACATCGACTTGCCCCGGCCCCGCCTCCTCGAGATCGAGGAGACGCCGGAGTTCAACGTGCTCGTGGCCGAACTGCGCAAAGCCATAGAACATTGATGTTTATTTCACACCCCGCACCGTAGCCGAAACAGGAACGGAAATCACCGATGGCCAATGGTAACGGAAACAGCGGAGACGACAGCGGATTCGTGGGCCGGGCCGGAAAGTTGGCGGCGCCGACCACGATCTCGATCCTGCTGCTGATCGCCTGGCACTTCGGCGTCGTGCTGTTCGAGGTGCCGGAGGCGATCCTGCCGACACCTTGGGCCATCGTCGCGCGTATCATCGAGCTGTGGAACCTGCTGCTGGTGCACTCCTGGCCGACGATTTATCAATGCCTCATCGGTTTCGCGCTGTCGGTGGTGATCGGCGTCGGGCTCGGTATTCTGCTAGCGCTGTCGCGACGTTTCCACGAAAGCGTCTACCCGCTGATCGTCGCCTTCCAGGTGGTGCCCAAGGTGGCGCTGGCGCCGCTCTTCATCGTGTGGTTCGGGCTCGGCACCACGTCGCGGGTGCTTCTGGCTTTCGTGATCGCCTTTTTCCCGATGATCGTGAACACCTATGTCGGCATCCAGAGCAGCGATCCGCTGATGGTGCGCATGGCGCGCTCGTTCTCGGCCAGCCGCTGGACCATCTTCTTCAAGATCGAGCTGCCCACCGCGCTTCCCTTCATTTTCGCCGGCCTCAAGATCGGCATGACCTTCGCCGTCATCGGCATCATCGTCGCCGAATTCGTCACCGCGCAGGAAGGGCTGGGCTATTTGATGATGTTCGCCGAGGGCAACCTTGATATGCCGCTCCTGATGGCCGCCCTTGTTGTGCTGTGTATCGTCGGCGTGGTGCTTTATGCCGCCGTGGCCCTGGTCGAAAAGCTGGTGGTTCGCTGGGACGTGGGGCGGAAACTCTGACGCCACGACGTTTTCGGTCGTGGTCTCGCCGTGGAGTATCGAAATGTTGGCCATACGCGACGATCTCGCGACAGCAATTGACCGCTCATGGGACCGGTTGTCGTCGCCGGGGACATGGTGGTCGGCGTCGGAACGACTGGCCATCGCCGATGAAACCCGCCGCGCCACGCAATGCGACCTGTGCCACCGGCGAATAGAGGCGCTATCTCCCTATACCGTCGATGGCGCCCACGATGGCGGCGGCGTTCTGCCGGAAAATATCGTCGAGGTGATCCACCGAGTTCGCACCGACAGCGGCCGGCTGCGCGAGGCATGGTTCGACGAGATCATGGCGTCCGGCCTGACCGACACCGCCTATGTGGAGATCGTCGGCGTGGTCGCGACGATTACTGCCCTGGATACGTTCGATCGCGCCCTTGGATCGCCGGCGCGGCCGCTGCCGTCGGCCAAGCCGGGAGAACCGACGCGTCATCGCCCGCGGGGCGCCCGCAAGACAATTGCCTGGGTCGCGACCCTCGCCGAGGACGACGTCGCCGAGGAAGACCCCGATCCCTATGCCGGGTTCGAGCCCGTCAACATCCATCGCGCCATGAGTCTCGTTCCCGAGGAGGTCGCGGGTTTCTTCGAACTTGATCAGGCGCTTTATCTGCCGCAAGCGGCGATCCGCGACCTGGACAACGAGTACCGCGCGCTCACCCACAGCCAGTTCGAACTGATCGCGGCGCGAATGGCGGCGCTCAACCAGTGCTTCTATTGAACGGCAAGCCATGCGGTGGTGCTCCGTGCGAGCGGCAGAAAAGACGGTGAAGACTTCGACCTCGACAGCGTGATCGGAACCGGCGACGGCGATGGCGGCGTGGCCCACGGCGAGTTGTTGCTGGCGTTCGCCGACGCATTGTTCGGCGATGACGATGCGGAACTGGACCGCATTCGCGCCGAAATTATCGAGACGCTGGGCGAGGCGGCGTTCGTCGATGCCGCTGGGACCGCCGCCTCGTTCAATTCGGTGGTTCGCGCCGCCGATGCGACGGGAATTCCCGTCGACGAATTCAAGGCCGACGAGACCCGCGAGATCCTGAACGAACTCGGGATCGAAGATTTCTCGTCCGGGCCGGCCACCAATACCAGCGGCCGCTGATATCAGGCCTTGCCGTAGCCGCCGCCGCCCGGGGATTCGATGACGAACACGTCGCCGGGGTGCATCTCGGCGCCGTCGGTGCCGGTCAGCTCGGTCACCGTGCCGTCGGCGCGCTCGACATAGTTGTGGCCGCACTTGCCGGGCTCGCCGCCGGCCATGCCGAACGGCGGCACGCGGCGATGGCCCGAGACCACGGCCGCAGTCATATCCTCCTCGAAACGCAGCCGACGGATGATGCCGTCACCGCCCCTGTGCTCGCCGGCGCCCCCCGAGCCGTCGCGGATCGAAAACGATTCGAGGACCACGGGGAAGCGCCATTCGAGGATTTCGGGGTCGGTCGCGAGCGTATTGGTCATGTGGGTGTGGATCGCGTTGGTGCCGTCGTAATCGGGCCCGGCACCGGCGCCGCCGCAGATCGTCTCGTAGTTCTGATAACCGGCATTGTTGCCGAAGGTGAAGTTGTTCATGGTTCCCTGGCCCGCCGCCATGATGCCCAGCGCGCCGATCAGCGCGTTGGTGACCGCCTGGCTGGTCTCCACATTGCCCGCGACCACGGCGGCCGGGTATTTGGGCGCCAGCATGCAGCCTTCGGGAATGATGACGTTGAGCGGCTTCAGACAACCGGCGTTGAGCGGGATGTCGTCATCGACCATGAGCCGGAATACATAGAGTACCGCGGCCATGCACACCGATGACGGCGCGTTGAAGTTGGAGTTCTGTTGCTCGGCCGTGCCGGTGAAGTCGATGATCGCTTCGCGCGCCTCGTGGTCGACCTTTATATCGACGCAGATCTTGGCCCCGGAATCCATCTCATATTCGTACGAGCCGTCGGTGAGCACGCCGAGCACGCGGCGGACGCATTCCTCGGCGTTGTCCTGGACATGCTTCATGTAAGCGTGGACCACGTCGAGACCGAAATGGTCGATCATCTTGCGGAGTTCCTGGACGCCTTTCTCGTTGCCCGCGATGTGAGCCTTGAGATCGGCGAGATTGTGGCGGAAATTGCGCGTCGGATAGGGCGCGGTGGTGAACAGCTTCTCGGTTTCGGCCTCCAGCAAGCGGCCGCCGGCCACGAGCTGGAAGTTGTCGATCAGCACGCCTTCCTCGTCGATGTGGGTCGAGTTGGGCGGCACCGAGCCCGGCGTGATACCGCCGATCTCGGCGTGGTGGCCGCGCGCCGCCACATAGAAAAGAATGTCTTTGCCGG
>CAZPMO010000093.1:0-11937 GCA_964587515.1 uncultured Rhodospirillaceae bacterium
ATGCGCCGCATCCTGCGCAAGATCGCCGAGAACGAGCCGTCCAATCTCGGCGACATCACCACCCTGGCCGATCCGGCCGTGGTCGCCGATCTCGTCGATAACCGGATGAACCGGTAGACGGCCTTTAACGGTCGCTGCCCAGGGGAAGGCGGCGTATACGGTGACGTGAGTCCTCGATGACGACGATCGCGCCATCGTTAAGCGCGGCATCCGACACGGAAAGAACATTTTCCATCCTGGAAATAACGCGACGTGTCGTAGGATTGGCCATACGGAACACAATCACGCTTACGATATTTCCCCCGGACATTGCCACGAGTTCGGGAAAATCGAGGTCTGTCGTCACGATGATTCGTGATTCCAAGGCTGCTTTTTCGAATATGGCCTCATCGGTCGCGCGCTGAAGCCCTATTTCGCTAAGATGGATAGAATCGTGACCTCGGGATCGCAACCATGTTGCGACGCCGGCGCCGAGGGGCATGTCGCCGAGGAATTTCACGGTTACGCCGGAACAATTTGTTCCTTTGCAAGCCACGCCGCGTAAGCCAGCGCTTGCCGGACGTCCTCTTTCTCCAGATCCGGAAGTTCCCGAACCACGTCATCGACGCTGGCACCTTGGGCAATCCGCTCGACCACACCGCCAACCGTGATACGCATGCCGCGAATGCATGCGCGACCGCCCATTACTTTCGGATCAAAGGTTATACGGTCGAACATGCGTGCTCCTTCAACATACAATAATGCCGGATGAACCGTTTTGCGAGCACTTCAAGTCGTCTAAACCGAGTCGGGTCTCGGTTCAGGCGTGAGAGGAACCATCCAATGGTTCAAATTAGTCTACGCCGCGACGCGTTCCCAGTCGGCGGGCTTGCCGGTTTGACGCTCTATATAGGCGGCGGCGGCGGCCCAGCCGACCCCTGTCGCGGTGGCGCGACCGCACTGGGAATTGCCCCATGCCTCGAGGATCGCGGTCTGGTCGGCGTCGAGATGAAGTTGCTGGTGGACGATATAGCGTCCCTCGGTTGTTTCGCCCGGTCGCCGGCCGTAACTGTTGAAATCGACACCGAATTTCTCCGCGAATGCGCGCAGGATGTTGCCTTCGAGCCGATCCATTCCCGAGTTGTACATCAACAGGCCGTGGGCGAATAAAGAACCGGTGTGCAGGTTGGAGAAATCCGCGCCCGCGCCATAACCGGCGGCGAACTTGACCACGGTTTCGAGCTGCCCGAGATCGCCCGACCGCAGTTGCAGCGAACGCAGATAAAGGCACATCACCACGACCCGAAGATTGTCGACGTTGAGGCGGCGCACCACGTCGATAGCGCCGTCCAGCAGGTCCGAAATCGCCCGGTTCTCGTGATGCTGGATACGCCCGATCAGCAGGCTCACCAGGATATTGTATTTTTCGTCGTCGCGGCGTTTGGCGATTTCGCCCTGAACCGAATGCAGCAGAAGCTGGATGTCGGCATGGGAGACGCGTTCCATTTCGACAGGCGACAGCCGCTCGGAGGCGGCCTTGGCGAGTTCAGCCGCGAAGGCGGCGAAATTTTGCCGCGCCTCCGCATAGGCGACCGGGTGAAGCTTCGGGAAATTTTCTTCGAACACGGACTCGACCAGCATGCGAATCTCGGCCGCATCGGTCACGCCGCCGTCCAGGGATGTTGTCGACGATGCATATTCGGACGTGCCCGATGGCGCGGTGGCCGGGACCGGGAATTCCTTTTCGGCGGCTTCCAGGATGGCCGCCGCACCGCCCATGATGGGTTCGTCAAAGTTCGGCTCGGGCGCATCGTTGATCTGGGCCGGCTCGATGCGATCGGGAGACGGCTCTTCGGCGTCGGGCTCTGGCGTCTCGAATTTGATCGGCGGTTCCTCGGCGGGCGCGATCCCTTCGGAATCGGCGCGTGCGGCGGCGGCCGCCGCGGCTTGGGCCGCGACTCCGGCCTGCACCGCGACCGGGGGCGCGGGACGGGTGATCCGGCGGATGCGGCGCTTTTGGAATGCGCGTCGGATACCCCAGAACGAGAGCGCCAGCAGGGCAAATACGATACCGCCGATGGCCGACAAGGCCAGATCGGGATTGTATGATGACCAGGTGATGAGAGAAGTAAGCGTCATTATTTGGCGACCCTCGCGGACAAACCGCGGTAAAACCCAGAAATAAGCGGTTTAACTAATCACAATCGTGCTTAATTCCCGGTTAACAAGCGCATTCGGGTCTGCCCCTTGCGGCGGGCCGGCGGCGGTCGGATATTAGAGATATGATCGCCGCCCACCCGGGAATATGTCCTTGAACACGCTGCGCACCGCGATGCTGCTGGCCGGCATGACCGCGCTTTTCCTCGCTATCGGCTTTTTGGTCGGCGGCGAAGGCGGCATGCTGCTGGCGCTCGGAATCGCCGTCGCGATGAATGCATTCGCCTACTGGAACGCCGACCGTATGGTGCTCCGCATGTACGGCGCGCGCGAGGTCGATGCCCGATCGGCCCCGGCGCTGGTCGGTATCGTGCGCGAGTTGACCCAGCGCGCCGGCCTGCCGATGCCCAGGGTCTATATCGTCGATAGCGACCAGCCCAACGCGTTCGCCACCGGCCGCAATCCCGACCATGCCGCGGTGGCGGCTACAACGGGGATGCTGCGCGCGCTCAGCCATCGGGAAATCGCGGGCGTAATGGCGCACGAACTCGCGCACGTGAAAAACCGCGATACGCTGATCATGACGATTACCGCGACCTTCGCCGGCGCTATCGGCATGATCTCCCATTTTGCGCTGTTTTTCGGCGGCAACCGCAACAATCCGCTGGGCATCGTTGGCGCCCTGGCGATGATGATTCTCGCGCCGTTGGCCGCGATGCTGGTGCAAATGGCGATCTCCCGCACCCGCGAATATGCCGCCGATCGCGCCGGCGCCGAGATGTGCGGCCAGCCTTTGTGGCTGGCCTCGGCGCTGCAAAAGCTCGATGCCGGCGCGCGGCGGATCGATAATCCGGCGGCCGAGGTAAACCCCGCGACCGCGCATCTGTTCATCGTCAACCCGTTGCACGCGCACGCCGTCGACGGGCTGTTTTCGACTCATCCCAACATGGAAAACCGCATTCGCCGGCTTCGCGAGATGGCGGGCGTGACCGACCCTCGGCCGGGGCCCTGGGGATGAAGGATACCAACGCCGCTCCCGATGCCCGCGCGGTCGCGCTGGACCTGCTGCAATTGGTTCTGCGTCGCGGACAGGCGCTCGACGATGCGCTCGCCGCCCATGACGGACTTGCCGCACTGGAAGCGCGAGACCGGGCATTCGCACGCAATATCGCGGCGACGACGCTCCGGCGCCTAGGCCAGATCGATGCGCTGATCGATCACTGCCTGGATCGTGCGCTGCCTGAACGCGCGAGCCGGACACGCGACGCGCTGCGTATCGGCGTGGCTCAACTGGTTTTCCTGAAGACGCCGCCGCACGCCGCGGTCGACCGTACCGTGTCGCTGCTGAGCCACCCGCGCGAGGCATCCTTCCGCAAGCTCGCCAACGCGATCATGCGCCGCCTCGCCCGCGAGGCCGAAACATTGGTTCAGGGCCACGACGCGGCGCGGATGAATACGCCCGACTGGCTTTGGGAATCGTGGTCGGCGGCGTTCGGCGCGGAAAACTGCCGTGAAATCGCGACCCGCCATCTCGGAGAAGCGCCGCTCGACATAGTCGTTAAATCCGACCCCCAGACCTGGGCGAGGCGGCTGGACGCCGAGATTCTGCGGACCGGTGCGTTGAGACGCGCCGCCGGCGGCGCGGTGACCGAACTTCCCGGCTTCGCGGCCGGCGAATGGTGGGTGCAAGACGCGGCGGCGGCGCTGCCCGCGACGTTGCTGATCAACGGGTTGGGCGGCGACCTGGCGGGAAAGCGCATCGCCGATCTCTGCGCCGCGCCGGGTGGCAAGACCTCGCAGCTCGCGGCCGCTGGCGCGCTTGTAACCGCGATCGACCGCTCGGCGGCGCGACTCGATCGGCTCACGCGCAATCTCGAACGCCTCGGGCTTGCGGCGGCGGCGATCAAGGCCGATGCCGCCACATGGCGCGCCGAGACGCCATTCGATGCGGTGCTGCTGGACGCGCCGTGCACCGGCACCGGCACCATCCGCCGCCACCCGGATATCGCGCGTTTGAAGACGGCCGACGACGTGGCGCGGCTCGCGGGCGTGCAGTCGCGCTTGCTGGACGCCGCCGCGAAGCTGGTCAGGCCCGGCGGCGTGCTGGTCTACAGCGTCTGTTCATTGCAACCGGACGAAGGACGCGCGCGCATCAAGGATTTCCTGGACGGGAACACCGGCTTCGAACGCTTGCCGGTCACACCCGACGAAATCGGCGGCATCCCCGACGCCGTGACGTCCCAGGGCGATCTAATGACGCTTCCTTGCCATCTCGCCGAAACCGGCGGCCTCGACGGGTTTTATGCCGCGCGGCTGCGGCGCTAAATTTTTCGACACCAGAACTGATACATGCCCTGGAATGTGTCCGGATTGTCGAGTTCAAACTCATGCCACCGGGAAAGCGAGGTCAATGCATTTTTCCCCGGATGAACTTTGCCGAAAGCCGCGACCGCTCCGTTCGAATTTTCGAATCCCAGGAACTTCAGCCCCAGCGTATTCAAGGCGTCTTCTATCTGCGGCACCGTGAAACGATGCTCCTGGACGTGAAACAGCAGATCGCGACATTCGCTCAGGCTGAAAAAGTCTCTGATGACCCTGAGGCGGGATATCTCCGAACTATCGTCCATGGCCATGATTTCTTGCCGAAACCGGCGGATATCTTCCGGCGAGTCGGTATATCCTTGTTCGG
Source organism: uncultured Rhodospirillaceae bacterium (assembly GCA_964587515.1). Classification (GTDB taxonomy): domain Bacteria; phylum Pseudomonadota; class Alphaproteobacteria; order MPNO01; family MPNO01; genus CAZPMO01. Next base: position 4,826 of record CAZPMO010000093.1, read on the forward strand.
CGATCAGGGCCCGCCCCTTCACAACATTCCGGCGCGCGGACTCGCTGTAAAGACCGATTTTCATGAGACCTCCCGGGCGCAAGAGATCCACCAACACCCGCCATCCGGCCATGGGATCACCGAGATGGTGAAGGACGCCCACACTTTCGATCAGGTCGAAGTGTCGGTCGAGAGTGGCGAGTTCCATGATATCCGCTTGGCCGAACTCGATGTCCGGAAGACCGAACTCCCGCGCCTTTCTCGTGGCGTAGGCAAGGCTGCTCAGGCTTAAGTCCACCGCAAGAACGCGCGCGTTCGAGAACCTCCACGTGGTGTTAATGGCGTGTTGGCCAGTGCCGCAGCCTGCTATTAGAATCTCCGGACGTTCTGGCGATTCATAGTCTCCCATGTCGAAATATAGGGGTGGACCATCTAAGGCGCTGCGGACCGTCCTATCCTTGGCGGAAACCCCGGTCTTTATCCAACGGGGATAAGGGCTCTCTTCATATTGTTGGCGAACGGTTTGGGAAACCGCATCCTGTATCGGGGTCAGACGCTGGATATCGCCCCGCAGGGTTTTCTCTTCCAACGGTTCCGCGACCTGCCGCATGATCAATTTTTCAATTTCGTCCGGCCACTCGCGTTCGAGCAACCTGCCGGCCCATGAATAACGATGCAGCGGTCTGTACGCGCCGAGCGCAGTCACCAGCGCGGGGGACATGTTTTCCTCTGCTTCTATCAACGTGGCGATCCGTTGCTCCAATTGCGCGACGACCGCCGTCTCTTCGGCCGTTTCGAAAAATACATATTCGTTGATGAAACAATTCAGCGCCAACGCCACGGAAAACCGTAATCCATTTCTGTCTTCGTGGCCTGACGCCGTCTCCTGGAGCATGGCGTGACGCAAGCCCGTGAGCATTCTTTCCATTTCGAGATAATTTACCGGGGTCACCGCCATAATCCGAAGCAGAAGAGGAATTTGCGACAACCGACCGGCGGCGTCCGCGTAACAATATTTTGGTCTCGGTCGCACCCGACACGCGGTTCGGTAAAGGGATGAAAAATCGGGATTCAGGTATAGCGCGCTGAAGATCGGTGGCGTGATGATATGGGGCGGTATCGTGGGGTGTTCTACGAGACGTAAAAGAAGGTCGAGGAGATCGGCGTCGACAGAGGTAAAAGTGAAGTTTTCGAGAGCCGCCGCTAATCCGGTCCAATAATCCTCGTTTTTGGGATCGAGAGAAATTGCCGTTCTGAAACTGACGATGGCATGGTCCAGCCGACCTAGTTCGTGGAGCACGACACCCAAGTTGGCATGCGCGTCGGGAAAATCGGGCCTGATCGTGATGGCATCTTGATAATTGGTCGCGGCATCGTGCAACCGCCCCAAATGTTTAAACGCATATCCCAGATTATTGTACGCTTCCGGATAGTCGGGTTTGATGGCGATGGCTCTCTGATAGCAGCCGACGGCATCTTCGGGCCGTCTCAAACTGTTGAACGTGTTGCCCAGATTATTGTGGGCGTCCGGATAGTCGGGCTTGATCGCAATGACTTTTTCATAGCAGGCGACGGCATCTTCGGGTCGCCCCAGGCTGTTGAGCGTGTTGCCCAGGTTGTTGTGGGCCTCGAAATAGTTGGGCCGGGCCGCGATGGCTTTCGTGATGAGTTCCAGGGCGCTGTCGTACCTGGCCATTTGATAGGCGACATAACCGAGAAGGTTCAGGGCAATGGGGTGATTGGGCTCGGCGTCCAGTATCTGCCGGTAGGGTCCCTCTGCCTGGGGCAGAGCGCCCGCATTGTGAAGCTGCGCCGCGCGCTGCAACGCCTGGGGGATGCTGTAACGTGGCTGGCGCACGGAAGCCTTGGCCTGACCCAGGGTAGTCTTGCCGTTGCGTCTATTTTTACGCTTGTTGTTGCTCTTAGGCATCTGCCTTGTTCCGATTTCCACGTCGATTTAGCGAAACAGACCAAAACAACACTAATAAATTCTCAAAAGACGGTGGAGCGCGGCTAATCTCGCGAGCCTGTCGCGCCGCCGCCTTGCGGCGATTCGGCGAAGCTGGTACCAACGTTCCGTGCAGCAAAAGACCCGCATCGCGCCGTCGATCCTGGCCGCTGACTTCGCCAGGCTGGGCGAAGAGGTTCACGCGGTCTCGCAGGCGGGCGCCGATTACATCCATGTCGACGTCATGGACGGCCATTTCGTGCCCAATATCACGATCGGCCCGGATGTCGTGGCCGCGCTGCGCCCACACAGCCAATTGCCGTTCGACGTCCATCTGATGATTGCGCCGGTGGATCCGTATATCGAGGCGTTCGCCGCGGCCGGTGCCGACATCATCACCATTCATCCCGAATCGGGTCCTCATCCGCACCGTACGGTGAACCTGATCAAATCGCTGGGCAAGAAGGCCGGTGTCTCGCTCAATCCGGCGACACCCATAGCGGTGGTGGAACAATTGATCGGCGAAATCGATCTCGTGCTGGTGATGACGGTCAATCCTGGCTTCGGCGGCCAATCCTTCATCGACAGCCAGATCGACAAGATCACGGCGCTGCGCGGACTGATCGACGCCAGCGGGCGCATGATCGATCTCGAGGTCGATGGCGGCATCAACAAGGAAACCGCCCGGCGCGCCGTCGCCGCCGGCGCCGACGTGCTGGTCGCCGGCACCGCCACCTTTAACGGTGGGCCGAACGCCTATGCGGAAAACATACGCGGGCTTCGGACATGATGTGCAGCACGGCATCATTCCAGACTCCGGACGGTCCGTAATGGGAGGATTGCGGGGTCTTCGGACGCTGCGCCGGCGAGCAGATCGTCTGACCGCGCGGCAAGTCCTTCATTCCTTGGCCCGGTTATGGTTCCGCGGGTTTTTCTATCACCGCGCGCTGGGCGGCCGCCGACCGCGAAATCTCGAAATCAATATTCAGGAGATGTGGCCCGGCGACGCCGATCGCGGCACCGCCATCATCGGTGGCGATTTCACTTTCGCGGGCGAGACCCGACAGGCGGCCGAAGCGCTATGGCGGCCCAAGGACGCCTCGCCGGAATGGCTGGCCGAACTGCATGGTTTCGGCTGGCTCGCCGATTTGCGCGCCGTCGGCGGCGCGGCCGGGCGCGACAGCGCCCGCGAGCTTGTCGCGCGGTGGATTGAAACCGAAAGCGGCTGGCGGGCCGGACCCTGGCGCGCCGATGTCGCCGCGACGCGCCTGGTCAACTGGATGACCCACGCGGATTTCCTTTTTACCGGCGCGCAGGGAACCTTCGGACAGCTCTGGCTTGACAGTGTCGCGCGCCATGCGCGGCATTTGCGCCATGTCGTGGTGCTGCTCGATCCGGGGGTCGAACGCCTGACGGTGCTCAAGGCGCTGGTCTATGCGGGTCTTGGCCTCGCATTGGAGCGCCGCCGGCTCGACAAATGGATCGCCGCGCTGCTGCCGGAAATCGAGGCGCAGATCGTGACCGACGGCGGCCACATTTCGCGCAGCCCGAAGGTCCAGTTCGCCGTATTCCGCGACTTGATCGACTTGCGGGCGGTTCTGCGCGACGCGGACGTGGGCGCCCCGACGGCGTTGACAGAGGCGATCGACCGCATGGCCCCAATGGTGCGTTTCTTTCGCCATGGCGATGGCGGTTTCGGATTGTTCAACGGCGCCAACGAGGGCGAGAACTGGCTGATCGACGTGGTGCTGTCGCGGGCCGAAGCACGCGGCAAAGCGGTCGACGAGGCGACCCAGACGGGATTTCAACGCCTTGCCGCCAATCGCACGCTGGTGATCGTCGACGCCGGCCCGCCGCCCGCGCCGGCGTTCGACGCCCATGCGCATGCCGGCGCGCTCAGCTTCGAGATGAGCGTCGGCAAACAGCGTATGATCGTCAATTGCGGCGCTTATGGCGGCCCCCGGAGCGACTGGAAGCTGGCCCAGCGGCTCACGGCCGCGCACTCCACGATCGGCATCGACGATTTGAGCTCTTCGGAAATCCTGCCGGGGCCACTGATCGGCGCGCGCCCACATTCCGTGACGGTCCGGCGCAACGAATCGGCGGGCAATATCTGGATCGATGCGCGGCTCGACGGGTTCGCCGGAGACCGGGCGTTGACCCACAGGCGGCGGCTTTATCTTTCCGCGAATGGCAGTGATCTGCGTGGCGAGGACACACTCACGGGCGGCGCCGGCCATAAATTCGTGGCCCGCTTTCATTTGCATCCCTCGGTGCGGGCGTCGCTGGTCCAGGACGGTGAATCGGTGCTGCTACGGTTGGGCGACCGCGGCGGTTGGCGTTTCCGGGCATCGGGCGGGGCGACCAGTCTCCAGGAAAGCGTTTACCTGGGAGAGGGAGGCCGGACCAGGCGCGGCGAACAGATCGTGGTGTCGGGAGCGACCCAGCCGGATAACGCCCAGATCAAATGGGCCTTCACGCGACTGGCGGACGACTAAAGCTGCCAGCGGCCGAAACCGTCGGGCGTTTCGAGATTCCGCCACATCCCCTTTACATCGGCGATCAGGCCCTGGGGTTCCAGCAGTTCACTGAACGTCTCGGCCGAAAACGAACAATAATCGTCATGGGGCACCGCGCCGATAACGCAATGATAGCCTTCCGCGCCGTCCAAGTCGGGCCGGAGGCGAACGCCATAGAGTTCCTGGGCTTCTTCCGGATCGGCGTGGGAATCGTGGACATCAATCTCGAAGCCGCGTTCGGACAGCGCGTTCAGGATGTCGATGACGCGGGAATTGCGCAAATCGGGAACGTTTTCCTTGAAGGTCAAACCCAGCATCAGGATGCGCGCGCCGGCGCCGCGGCCGACCTTGGCCAATTCGCGGGAGACGCATTCGGCGACGTAGGCGCCCATGGAATCGTTGATCCGCCGCCCGGCGAGGATGATCTCCGGATGGTGGCCGATCGAGGTCGCGGCATGGGCCAGGTAAAACGGATCGACCCCGATGCAGTGGCCGCCCACCAGCCCGGGTGAAAAATTCAGGAAGTTCCACTTGGTGCCGGCGGCCTCCAGTACATCAAAGATCGAAAGACCCATTTTCTGGAAAATCGTCGCGACCTCGTTGACGAAGGCGATATTGACATCGCGCTGGGCGTTCTCGATGACCTTGGCGGCTTCGGCCGTTCGGATGTCACGTGCCGCGAACACGCCGCCCGTTGTCATGGTGCCGTACATCTCCGCCAGCAGCTTCGTCACGTCCTCGTTTTGTCCGGCGATCACCTTGGTGATCTTATCGACGGTATGTTCCCGATCGCCCGGGTTGATGCGTTCGGGAGAATAGCCCAGGAAGAAATCGCTGCCGCATACCATGCCCGAAGCGGCTTCGAGTTCCGGGCCGCAGATATCCTCCGTTACGCCGGGATAGACCGTGCTCTCATAGACCACGATCGCCCCCTTTTCGATGAGATCGCCCACCATCCGCGAGGCGCCGCGTACCGCGCCGAGATCGGGCACGTTATGGACATCGACCGGCGTCGGTACGGTAATGATATAGACGTCGTGACCCCGTATATCCTCGACATCGGCCGAAAATTTCGCCGATGACGCGCGAAGCCTCTCGTCTTCGACCTCGTTGGTGCGGTCTTCGCCGGAATTCAATTCAGCAATGCGCTGGGCGTCGATATCGAACCCGACGGTCGGGTAATAGCGCGCCAGCGCCACCGCGAGGGGCAGACCGACATACCCCAGTCCGACGACAACGATTCGTGTTTGTTCAGCCATGAATTTGCCACATCTCAGTCAGAAGCCCGTCTAACCCCTTGGGAGAAAGCCTGTCAATTACCGAATTACGGAAGGTAAGTCTCGAAAATTTTGAAAGCGTAAACGTCAATAACAATGAGTGATGAAATTAGTTGTCCGTTGTCGGCCCGCCGACCGTACGGATCGCCTGGACACCACCCAGGGTTTTCAGAGAGACCCGGAAAAACAGCGTATCGGTGGGAATGACGTCGCGATCGCGCGTGAACGACCTGGTGAAACTGGTATAGAGCGTCAGACAGCTATCCTCATAAGTCAGATTATAGGCGGTGCTCAGCGTGTCATCAGTGGCCAGGTCGCGCAGGACGCTGGCGCCGATCGACCAGTTTTTGGTAATCTGGGAGGTCACCGCGCCGTCCAACTGTTCCCGGTCCTGGAATTCATCGGTGGGGCTCTGCTGTCGGATGAACAGGTAATTGGTGCGGAATTTCAGGATCGGATAACCGAACGTCGCGGAAAGTTCGTTGCGCTGCGGCGCAAGGTCGGCGTTGTCGATCCGAAACCGGTAATCGACGGTAAGGGGGCTACCCACGGAGAAGCCCACGCGCCCGACCAGATCGGAAAACTTGGTCTCCAGCCCGGATCCTCCGGAATGGTCTGAATTCTCACGCAATAGATAGCTTTGGCCGATAAAGGCGTTGCCCCGCAAGTCACTTTGACCGCCAAATCCGAGCTTCAGACCGTAATAGGCCCATTGTCCGCCCTCGACGCGGTCATATCCGGTGAACCTGTTGGAGCGGAAAATATTGGTGTCGTCGAGTTCGAAATCGAGGCTGTCCTCGTTGGGCACCTTCGCGGGGTTTGGGTCATTGGGTCCGGCCACGAAGCCGGCGATGGGTTCCACGGACTGAAACATCCCGCCGCGCTGGCGCACCCACGGAAATCGCCAGTCGAGACCCAACTGTGGAAAGAGTCTTCCGGTGATCCCCGACAGCGTGGTCGTCGGACGATCAGGGTCCGGGACCTCATTGACCCAGTACCCGTCGGCCCGGACCGACGCATGCAGGGTGTAAACCTCGCCCACCCGGCTCACATAGGGCAGTTTCCACACCGGCTTGATCGAAACGCGCCGCGTATCGGTCCCGACGTCCCGGGTCAGTGCAACCACGTTCGCGTCCAGGCTCAAACGCGAGCCAAGAAAGCCGGGATCGCCGAGATAGCTGTATTCCAGCATCGGCATCACGAAAGGCGTGGTGTTCTGGTCGACATCCTCGCGCGAATCCTGGAAGTAATAAGTGTTCGCGGCCACATAATTGCGGCCCCGGAATCCTTCGGCATAGGCGCGGTTGACCAGAGTTGCCGGTCCGCCGAAGGCGTAACGCCGGAGATAGGTATCATCGGAGCTAAACGACGCTTTGATGCCCCCCCGCC
>CAZPMO010000093.1:11947-18345 GCA_964587515.1 uncultured Rhodospirillaceae bacterium
AATGACCCCGGATTCCGCTGCCGCCCTCGGCGGTGCTGGCTTTCGTGACGCTTCCCCGACCCTCGAATATGCCGCCAACGAACCTGTCGCGGTATTCCGCGGCCATCACGGTTCCCTCGTTTCCCGTGTAGATCGGCGTGACGGTGGCGTCGCGGGTCGGTGCGATGTTGAAGTAATAGGGGGCCCGTACCACCAGCCCAAGTTCCGAATCGGTACTGTAATCCGGCACCAGAAAGCCCGATTTGCGCTTCACGGTGGGGTCGGGATGGGACATGTAAGGGGTGTAAAGCAGGGGGACGCCGAAAAACTCGATGAAGGCGTCCTTGTATTCGACCGTCTTATCGATCTTGTCGTGGACCACGCTATAAGCCTTGACCTGCCACGTCGGCGCCCGGCTGGGATCCTTTTTGCAGAGTTCGCAGGGCGAATAGACGGCCTTGCGCATCTCGATCCGGGTGCCGTCGATGCGCCGCCCGCCGACCGCCGCGACACGGGAATTGTCCGCCAGGCGGACCCGAATTTTTTCGATGATCCCGTTCTTGAGATCACCGCTGAGCTCCATGAAATCCGCGAAGATCACGTCGCCCGTGGGCTCGACCAGGATGATATTGCCGTTCGCGTCGAGGGTGTCGGTGCGCTGGTTATAGGTCACCGAATCGGCGAGCAGCACACGATCGCCCTGGTTGACTTCGACGTTGCCCTTGGCGATCACGATTCCCAACTCGCGGTCGTGGCGCACCGAATCCGCCTTCAGAAGAACCGGACCCGCGCGGGTCTCCCCGGCGCCCGGAACCGGCTGGGCAATGGAGATCGGCGCGACGAGGACCCACACGGCAAAAACCGCGAGGTGGAACAGCCATGAGACGCCTCTATGCCGGCGCCGCGCCATTCTCGCGCGAGAATCACGAATAATTATTTCGATCGCCCCCGGTTAACCTTCATCCCTCCGCGCCGCACGGATCCTAAACGCCACGTCCCATCCGACTCCGGCTGCAGACAATAATTGCTCGACGGCGATGAGTCACTGTGATGATGTTCATTTCACCGTCAACGCGCGTCGATGAGGGCGAAAAGAAGTGCAATCCGATCAGGAATGGCCGATCACGGCGGACAGAATCTGGCTTTCCGTCACCGGTGCGGCCGGGGCCACGCCACGCCCGGCGCTTTTCCTCGATCGCGACGGGGTGATCGTCGACGAGGTCGGTTATCTGCTGCGCGCCGAAGATGTGCGCTTGCTGCCCGGCGCGGCGGCGTTGATCGGGCGTGCGAACCGGGCCGGCGTTCCGGTCGCCGTGGTCACCAACCAGTCGGGAATCGCGCGTGGAATGTTCGGCTGGGCGGAATTCTCAGCCGTCGAGGAACGTCTGGGATATCTTCTGGCCGGACAAGGCGCCGTGCTGGATGCGGTCGCGGCGTGTCCGTTCCACCGCGACTTCACGCCCGGCTTCGGGGAAGACCACGCGAACTGGCGCAAGCCGGGCTCAGCGATGCTGTCCGCGATCGGAGAGCGGCTGAACCTCGATCTTGGCCGGTCCTGGCTGGTCGGCGACAAGGCGATCGATGTGGAGGCGGCGCGCAACGCCGGGCTGGCGGGCGCCGTTCACGTGCGCAGCGGACACGGCGCGGCGCAGCGCGATGCGGCCCTCGCGATCGCCAACCCCGGCTTCATTGTTCTCGACGCCGAAAGCGCCTCTGAAGCGGAATTGCGCCTCATGGACAGGATGCCCAAACTCCAGAATTAAAGACCGTGCGCGGCCGCCGGAACCGTGTCCTCAGTCCAGCACCACGTTGCCGTCTTCCACCCGCACGGGCATTTGTTTCAGGCTGGCGCCGGTGCAGGGGCCGTTGACGCAATAGCCGTCATCGATGCGGAACAGGGCCCAGTGCAGGCTGCACTGGATCAGGTCTTTCTCATAGGTCAGGAAGGTGTCGTCCTTCCATTCCAGCGTCGCGCCGTAATGGGGGCAGGAATTGACGTAGCCGTATACATTGCCGCCCTGGCGGATGACGAAGAAATTTTCGCGCCCGTCGGGTTCGAACCCCTTGCCGCCGGGATCCTCGATATCGTCCAGTGCGCAGAGAATCACGGAACGCGCCGCAAGATCACGGATCGATCCCGGCCATTTGCAACAGACGCTTCCATTCGGCGTCCGAGACCGGCATCACCGACAGTCTGGATTGGCGGATCAAGGCAAGCTCCGACAGCGAGGGCTCGCCGCGCACATCCTCCAGCGTCACCGGCGTCTTCGCCGGGCAGATCGCTTTTACGTCCACCATGCCGAAGCGGCCCTTGGGGTCAGTCGGGTCGGGATAGTGCTCCTTGACGATCTCGACCACGCCGACAATCTGCTTTTCGTTGACCGAGTGATAGAAGAAGGCGCGATCGCCGATTTTCATCGCCTTCATGTTGTTGTCCGCCTGGTAGTTGCGAATCCCGTCCCACTCCGCCGATCCCGCCTTGACCTGGTCGTCCCACGACCAGGCGCCGGGCTCCGACTTGAACAGCCAGTACGCCATTGATTCCTGTCTCCCTAATGTTCGGTTCTGAATGGGCGCCGCAGCAACTCGGCGATCACCTCGTCGATGTCGGCGCCCCGGTTGAGTATCGCATCGACCGCCGCCGAGATGGGCATCTCGATACCGAGCGACGCGGCGAGTTCGCTCACCGCGGCCGCGGAATGAACGCCTTCGGCGACCGAGCGCCGCCGCCCCAGCACCGCGTCCAGCGTCTCGCCGGCGCCCAGCGCCGCGCCCAGCGAATAGTTGCGTGATTTGGTCGACGAACAGGTCAGCGTGAGATCACCGAGGCCCGAGAGCCCCATCATGGTCTCGGCCCGGCCGCCCTTCTCCACGCACAGACGCGTCATCTCGGCCAAGCCGCGCGTGATCAGCGCCGCGCGGGCATTCTCGCCCAGGCCGCGTCCCTCGGTGATGCCGCAGGCGATGGCGATCACGTTCTTCATCGCGCCGCCGATCTCCGCGCCGATCACGTCGGTCGAACGGTAAGGACGGAAATGGGTGCCGCCCAGCGCCGCGACCAGCGCGTCGCCCGTCGCCGCGTCGGGGGCCGCCAGCGTCACCGCCGTCGGCAGGCCGCGCGCGACCTCGGCCGCGAAGGTCGGTCCCGACAGCACCGCCAGCGCGTGGCCGGGCAGCGCCGCGCCGGCCGCCTCGCTCATCAGCGCGCCGCTTTTCTGTTCGATGCCCTTGGCGCAGACCACCACCGGCGTCGCGGCCGCCATCGCGGGCGCAAGCGCCGCGGCGGTCGCGCGCAGGAACTGGGCCGGGGTGACCAGCAGCACCGCATCCGCGGCGGCGGCCTCGGAAAGGTCCTTTGTCGCGTGAATTCCGGGCGGTAGTTCGACGCCGGGCAGGAAACCGGGGTTCTCGCCGCGTTCGTTGATGGCGGCGACGGTGTCGTCCTCGAGCGCCCACATGGTCACCTGCCGTCCGGCGCGGCGCGCCACCACGGCCAGCGCCGTGCCCCACGCGCCGCCGCCGATGATGCCCATATGGTCCATAAAGTTAGATGCCGGCCTGCCGGCGCAGGAAATCGAGCACCGGCGGATTGTAGTCGGCGGCCAGGATCACCGGCACGAAATGGCCGCCGCGTTCGAGCACGATTTGTTCGGCGCCCGAAATCCCGGCGGCGAGTTCGTCCGACAGATGGAGCGGCGTTACCGCGTCGTCGCGCGCGCAGATCACCAGGGTCGGGGTTCGGATGTCGCCCATGCCGGCGCGCCGGTCGAACGCCATGATCGCGTCGATTCGGCTCAGCATGACCTCGACCGGCGGGTTGTTGACCGCCACCACCTTGGCTTGCTCGGCGAGTTGCGCGTCGTTCTCGGCGATCCACCAGGGCGGCATCAGCACCAGGGTCGAGGCGCGGGCGTAGCTTTCGAGGCCAAGCTCGTCCAGCACCTGCCGGCGGTTCTCGAAGCAGCGCCGGAAATAAGGGTCCTGGCCGGGCCAAGTCGCGCTGAGAACCATGCTGAGGAGCCGGTCCGGGTGGTCCTGGGCGATGGTCTGGCCGATCGCGCCGCCGGTGGAATGGCCGACATAATGGGCGGTCTCCAGGCCGAGCCCGTCCATCAGCTTGATTGCGTCATCGGCCATCTGGTCGACCGAATAGGTGATCAGCGAATGAGTGCTTTGCCCCGCGCCCCGATGGTCGTGGATGATCACCCGGAAATATCGCGCGAAGTCGGCGATCTGTTCGCTCCAGAACGCGCCGCCGCCGCCGAGACCGGGCACCAGCATCAATGGCGGACCCTCGCCCGTTTCCTCGTAATAGATCTCGGCGTCACCGATATCGATTTTCGGCATGGCGGCCTCCCCCGGTTTGTTTTTGAGTCCTAGGTGTCGTTCATCCCCATGTCGCGCTCGATAGCGACCACGTCCTCGGGACGGGCGAAGGGTTCGGGCGCGGCGTCGCCGGGCGTGCGGCCGCGGCCGATGGTCTCGAAGAAATTCTCGAGACCCGCCGGCGAAATCACCCACATCAGGGTGAGTTCCTCGTCGGACTCGTTGATGATTTTGTGACGCACGTCATAGCCCAGGAAACACGTCGTGCCGGGCGTGATGTCGTGGCTGACATCGTCGACCACGACGCGGCCGGCGCCCCGGAAACAAATTATCAATTCGATGTTGTCGCTGTGTGAATGTTCGCGGACATGGCTGTGCGGCGCGATGGTCTGAAAGCCCATCGACAGCTCGTCGAAGCCGGTATTGCCCGGGAACAATTTGGGATCGGAATGGCCGTTGGCCGGAACCGGTTGCCAGAAGGACGGGCCGTCGTCGGGGTGCATCACGATTGCGCGGCCGCGAAGTTCGTTTTTGTCGGTCATCGAAGTCTCCCGGATGCTCAGTGCACCCGGGAGTTTACCGTTCCTTGCCCCGTTACGAAATGGCTGGAATTATGCTATGTTTTATATCTCGGAACGGCCGAATAAAGTGCCGCCGCCCCGGGCATCGCGCGCCCGCTTGAATGGCTTCGACAGTCTGTCCTGCCGCCGTCCATGTTCCCGATTGCGCTGAAACCACGCCGCGACAACCATAATGAACGCCGCCGCCGCGATCAGTCCCACCACCAATACCAGATCCATCGTAAATTCGTTCATGGCGACCCCCGTTGATTGGTCCAGGGGTTAACGATGGCTTCATGATGGTTAACGGAAGGTTAACGCGGCCGTTCCAAAGACCGGTTATCCACAGAAAACCGCATCGCGCGAACCTCGTGCACCACCGCCGGTACGGTGCGACGATCTTCCGGGGGGAGTCGGATCGTCACCTTCTACCCCACCGCCCGAAGGAATGATTTCAATCACTTATCACATCACAAGCGGGGTGTTGTCGGTCGGTTGTGCTACGAGGCCGCGCAATGCGGTTTCTATATATGTACGTAATATATATTATAATACAACTATTAAACGATATTAACATCATATGCTTTTTTATAGCTTCGGTTAAATCGGCCGGCCGCCCAGCTTTTCCCGTAATTCCTTGATATGCGTCTCGGCCCCGGGGAGTGTCGGATGGATGGCCAGCGCGGCGTCGAAAGCGCGAAGCGCGGCGGCTTCGTCGTCGAGCGCCAGATGGACCAGCCCGAGCCCGGACAGCGCGCCGAAATGGCGTGGCTCCAGCATCAGTGTTTTTTCGATGTCGGCGATCGCGGCGCGGTAATTGCCCATCAGATAGTGGATGGTGGCGCGCTTGTTCCAGCCCTCGGCGAATTCGGGGGCGGTCTTGACGATGCGATCGAACGCCTCCAGCGCGCCGAGATGATCGCGAAACGCCATCGCGCGCAGCCCGATGGTCATCATCTTCTCGACGGTCTCGTCGTCCGATTGATGCCAGATACGCCAGATATCCTGTTCGATCTCGGCGGCTTCCCCGGCGTCCGGCGTGGTTTTCAGGCGATCGAACATGGCGCCCAGGCGCGGGTCGTTCTGGGACGCGATCACGGGCGCGGAAAGGGTCAGCGCGGTCGCCGTGGCGAGCCATCCCAGCATCCGCTTCATGGAATCGTCCTCCGTCATGCGCCGGTTCCTAGTGGATAGAATCTAACGTATGGGTGCCATATGTTAGATTTTATCCACTAGCGGCAGGCCGGTCGGGCGCGGGCCGCCGGTGGCCCAGTCGAGCAGTTCGACCGTATGCACCACCGGGGTCGCGCCGACCCGCCCGATCTGAATCAGGCAACCGATATTGCCGGTCGCGATCGCGTCGGCGCCGAGCGCGTCGAGACTGGCGGATTTGCGCGCGCCCAACTGATCGGCGAGGTGGGGCTGAAGGATGTTGTAAGTACCGGCCGAGCCGCAGCACAGATGGGCGTCGGCGGGTTCGCGCACCTCGAACCCGGCCGCGGCCAGCAGCAGCCGGGGCGCGGCGTCGATTTT
>CAZPMO010000094.1:0-6887 GCA_964587515.1 uncultured Rhodospirillaceae bacterium
TTATCTCTTCTTCGCTGGGCGGCGTCGGATCAGCCATGCGGTCGAGGAATTTCCCGATCCGGTTCCGGGGCCGGGCGAGGTGTTGATCGACGTCCGGGCCATTGGGCTGAACTTTTCCGACCGGTTGATGATGCAGGGGAAATATCAAATTCGGCCGGACCGGCCGTTCGTGCCGGGGCGCGACGCGGCGGGGGTGGTGGTTTCGGTGGGCGAGGGCGTGACGCGGTGCAAGGCGGGCGATCGGGTCGGCGCGGTGGTCACTTGGGGCGCCTATGCGGAATTGCTGGTCGCGTCGGAGACGCGGCTCTTCGTGCTGCCGGACGGGATGGATTTCCAAACCGGCGCGGCGCTCGGGAATGCGCATATCACGGCCTATCTGGCGGCGGTGGATCGCGGCCGCATCAAAGCCGGCGAGACGGTGCTGGTGAGCGGCGCGGCCGGCGGGGTCGGGCTCGCCTGCGTCGAGATCGCGGCGGCCAAGGGGGGCAAGGTGATCGCCGGGGTAACCTCGCCCGAAAAGGGCGAGCTTGCGCGGGCCCACGGCGCGGCGCATGTGATCGATCTGGCGCGCGACGATCTGCGCGACGGGCTGCGCGATCAGGTCCGGGCCGTGACCGGCGGCGGCGTCGACGTGCTGCTCGACGTGGTTGGCGGCGATGTGTTCGACGCCGGGCTGCGCGCGCTCAACATGGGTGGCAGGCTGGTCTCGATCGGCTTCGCATCGGCGCGCGTGCCGGAAGCCAGGGCGAACTATCTGTTGTTGAAGAACATCTCGGTCGGCGGCGTTTATGTGGATCCCCATTTTGACCATGCGCCGGCGCGCATTGCCGACATCGTCGCCGATCTGTTCGCCATGTATGGGCGCGGCGAGATCAACCCGGCGGTCACGGCCAGTCATCCGCTGGCGGAATTCAAGACCGCGCTGGCCCTGTTCGACTCCCGCGCGATCCGGGGCAAGGTGGTTCTGACGCCCTAGATGGTCGCCACGAAGAAGATGCGGCGGAAGGGGAACAGGGTCTTGCCGTCTTTTTCCTTGGGGTAGGCGGCGGCCACGCGGCGGCGGTATTCGGCCTCATAGGCGCTCCGTTCGGGCTCCTCCAGCGCGTTCAGCAGCGGCGCCATCCACGAGCCCTTGGTCCAGTCGGCCACCGGGTTCTCGCCCTCCAGCACCTGGATGTAATCGGTTTCCCAGATATCGAAATGCTGCACGCGCGGCGCGATGAGATCGTAATAGAAATGCGGCTCGCTGGTCGGCGTGGCGCGGATCACCGGCTCCAGCCGCGCCGCCCACGGCCCGTCGCGCGCGACCTCGGCCACCAGCGAAAGCCCCGGCGCGTGATAGTTGCGCGGCATCTGCACCGCGAGCTGGCCGCCCGGCGCGATCATGTCGAGCAGGCGCGGGAACAGCGCCGCGTGATTGTCGAGCCAGTGCAGCGCCGCGTTGGAAAACACCAGATCGACCGGCGCATCCGGCGACCAGATGTTGAGGTCGGCTTCGATCCAGTTGATTTCGGGGGCTTCATCCCGCGCCTTCGCCAGCATGTCGGCCGAACCATCGACGCCGGTCAGCCGCGCCTCGGGCCAGCGCTGGCGCATCAGCATTGTGCCGCTGCCGGTGCCGCACCCCAAATCAACGATCCGCCCCGGCGCTTCCAGTCCTATGCGCCCGACCAGATCGATCACCGGCCGAAATCGCGGTGCCTCGAAGGCGAGATAGATATCGGGGTTCCAGTTCATGCTACCCCCCTGTTGTCATGCGCGGGCCTGACCCGCGCATCTTCTCAGTTCGTCGCAATGCCGTCATAAAGATCTTCCCAATCCGGATTCTGATTTTCGATCAAATTCACCTTCCAGGCGCGGTTCCAATGTTTGATGTTCTTCTCTCTTTGGATCGCGAGGCGAGGCGCGGTATGGCATTCGAAATACACCAACTTGTCCAGATTATAGCGCTTCGTGAAACCCGGGGTTCGCTTCTGTCTATGCTGGTTTGCTCGACGGATCAGGTCGCCGGTAACGCCGACATATAGCGTTCCGTCTTTTCGGTTGCTCATGATGTATACGAAATACGTTATGGGCGGAGCGTGCATTCACTGGTCTGATCGGTCAAGGCGAACTCGCGGAGAGATGCGCGGGTCAAGCCCGCGCATGACGAATGGAAGTCGACTATGGCAACATAGGGGCGCGGACGAAACACCATCCGGGAGTGACATCAATGACGGTTTTCGCGTTCATCGGTTTCGGCGAGGCGGGTCAGGAAATTTCACGGGGGCTGATCGGCGCCGGGACCGAGGTGCGCGCGGCGTTCGATATTCTGTTTCCCGATAATCGGACCGGCGGGCGCTTGCGCGACGCGGCGGCCGCCATCGGTGTCAACGCCGCCATGACGCCGGCCGAGGCGGTGGCCGGGGCCGATGTGGTGATTTCGGCGGTGACGGCGGACCAGTCGGTGGTGGCGGCGGAGGCGGTCGCGCCCCATCTTGGGCCCGGCCAGATTTTCATGGACATGAATTCGACCTCGCCGGGAAAGAAGCGCAAGGCGGCGGCGGCGATCGAGGATGGCGGCGCCGCGCGGTATGTGGAAAGCGCGGTGATGGCGACGGTGCCCGGCTATGCCCACAAGGTGCCGATGCTGCTGGCCGGCGCGGCGGCGGTCGAACTCGAGACCCTGCTGAAACCGTTCGGGATGGATGTGGAGGCGGTGGGGACCGAAATCGGCCAGGCCTCGTCGGTGAAGATGTGCCGCAGCGTAATGGTGAAGGGGCTCGAGGCGCTGTTCGTCGAGTCGCTGTCGGCGGCCGAGAAGGCCGGCGTCAGCGCCCGCGTGCTGGCCTCGCTGGATGAGAGCTATCCCGGTCTCGACTGGACCACGCTCGCGTCCTATCACGTTGGCCGGGTGGCGCTGCACGCGAAGCGCCGCGCCGCCGAGATGCGCGAGGTCGCGGTCACGCTGGACGATCTCGGCATTGCGCCGCGCATGGCGACGGCGACGGCGGAACTGCTGGAGCATTGCACCGGGATCGGTTTGCGCGAGCGTTTCCCCGACGGCCCGCCCGACGACTATCGCGTCTTC
This sequence comes from uncultured Rhodospirillaceae bacterium, assembly GCA_964587515.1. GTDB lineage: Bacteria > Pseudomonadota > Alphaproteobacteria > MPNO01 > MPNO01 > CAZPMO01. Next base: position 3,071 of record CAZPMO010000094.1, read on the forward strand.
GTCGCGACCATGCGCGACGCCGAGGGACGTTAATCGGAATCCGTCAGGCGTTCGGCGAGGCGGTACATGGGCAGGGTGATCACCGTGATCATGAATACCCGCACGATGTGATAGGCGGTCACCAGCGGCACGCCGAGGCCCAGCACCTGGGCGGTGATGCTCATTTCGGCCAGCCCGCCGGGCGAGGCGGCGGCCAGCATCGCCCATACCGAGGTCTCCGACCATGCCGATATGGCGAGCGCCAGCCCGGCCGCCACCGCCATCATGATCACCGTGGCGATCGCCGAGCCGAGGATCACCAGCGGCGCGCGCTTCATGGCCTCGCGCTCGAAGCGCTCGCCCAGGCTGGCGCCGATCAGCACCTGGGCGGTGATGATGAACAGCGGCGGCATCGCGCTAAGCGACGATTCGCTATAGGTCAGCGCCGCGGTGAAGGCGCAGGCCCCCAGCATCCAGGCGTTGGTGACGCGCAGCCGGTTGAGGGTGATCGAGACCGCCGCCGCGCCGGCCAGCAGCAATGGCAGCATCGCCCAGTTCACGATCTTCGACGGCGGGATGAAAACCTCCGACCCGCGTTCGCCGAAATAGGTCAGCGCCGCCGGGATGATCAGCACCACGATGGTCACGCGGATGGTTTGCGACAGGGTCAGCGCCACCGGTTCCGCGCCGTAGCGGTCGCCGATGGTCATCATTTCCGCCATGCCGCCGGGTACGCTGCCGAAGAATGCGGTGGGGCGGTCGAGCCCGGCGATTTTCGTGTGTATCCAGGCGCCGACCCCGCCAAGCCCGATCGCCACCACCGCGACCAGAACCATCCAGGGAAGCTGGCCGGCGACAATGCCGGCGACCTTTGGCGTGAAGTAAAGCCCGATTACCGCGCCGATCAGGATCTGGCCGATCTGGCGTGCGCCCGGTGGACAGCTGACGCGGGCGCCGGCCAGATTGAATGCCGCCGACGCGATGATCGGCCCCAGCAACCACGGGATCGGCAGGTCGAGCCAGGCGAACAGCGCGCCGCCGGCGGTGGCGACCGCAAGACCGGCGACGTCGCGCGCACGCGCGGCAAGAGTGGAAGCGGGAAGAGACATGGAGTTCCGTCAATCGGGCGGTATTGACGGATCATACCACCCGCCGGCGGGCGGCGGCAGACTTGTGTCAGGCGCTGCGGCGGTCGAACGTATTGAGGAAGTCGCGTATGGATTGCGCCGTGTCTTCGTCGAGACCGGCCGGCGGCGGCGCGGGATGGAATTCAGGAACCGGCATATCGCTTTGCGTTGCCGTCTCACGTTCGCCGGCGACCTCGCCGCATTGACGGCGCAGCGCGGCGTCGAGCAATTCCGGATCGATCGGTTTGGACACGTAATCGTTCATGCCGGCGGCGAGAAATTTCTCGCGGTCACCCTGCATGGCGCTCGCGGTCAACGCGATGATTGGAATTTCGGACTCCGCGCCCGGCAATTCGCGGATGCGCCTGGTCGCGGTCGGCCCATCCATCTCGGGCATGTGCACGTCCATCAGCACCACGTCGTAAGGGACGTCTCGCACCGCCTCGACAGCTTCCAGCCCGTTGGCCGCAATATCGACGCGGTGGCCGTTCCGCGTCAGCATCAGTGTCGCGACCTTCTGGTTCACCAGATTGTCCTCGGCCAGCAGGATACGAAGATTACGCATTGGGTCCGCCGGCGCGGCGGTGTCGGTATCGGTCGGGTCGTCGACCGGGATATTTCGTCCGCTCCCCGCTCCACCGCCGATTAGCGCGTCGGAAAGACAATCGAACCAGGCCGATTGCCGCAGCGGCTTGGCCATGGTCGCCGAATGCCGGGATATCGAATTGTGATTCGATGCGCCGACAGGGGACATCAGGATGATCTTGACGTCGGCGCCGGTGGTTTTGTCCCTGATTTTCGCGGTGAGTTCCGGGCCGCCCATATCGGGCAACGAGTGATTGACGATGACGATGTCGACATTGGCGTGATCGAAGTGATCCAGCGCCGACCGGGCATCGCTGGTTTCCTCGACCGAGAATCCCCATGCCGTCAACTGGATGCGATAGGGCTTCCGGCAATCCTCTCCGTCCATCACCAGCAGCGCGTGTTTTCCCTGGAACCCCGCGATGTCGTGGCGGAGCCCGTTGTCGCGCACGGAAGATTTGCGGAAAGGCAGGGTGAAGAAAAAGGTGCTGCCCCGGCCGGGTCGGCTTTCGACGCCGATTTCACCGCCCATCAGTTCGCACAGTTGCTGCGAGATCGACAGGCCCAGCCCGGAGCCGCCGAACCGCCGGGTCGTCGAGGTGTCGGCCTGGATGAAGCGCTCAAATAGTTTGGATTGAGCGTCTTCGGCGATTCCGATGCCGGTATCGCAGACCGAGAATTTCAGCCGCGCGTTGTCGCCGGACTCCTGCTCAAGCTCGATTTCAACCCAGACCGCGCCGCGTTCGGTGAATTTCAGCGCGTTGCCCAGCAGGTTCATCAGAACCTGACGGACCCGACTGGGGTCCCCCAGCAGGAACAGCGGCACGTCGGGCGCGGTGAAGGCGCAGAGTTCCAGCGATTTCTCATCCGCCTTCGCTCCCAGCAGCGTCACCACGCTTTCAACGATCTCACGCAGATCGAATTCGATGACTTCGAGATCGAACTTGCCGGCCTCCATCTTCGAGAAATCGAGAATGTCGTTGATCAGAGTCAGAAGCGTCTCGCCGGACGTTCGAATAGTCGTGGCGCAGTCCCGCTGATCGTTGGTGAGATCGGTTTCCAGCAGCAGGCCCGTCATGCCGAGGACGCCGTTCATGGGAGTGCGGATTTCGTGGCTCATTGTGGCCAGGAATTCCGATTTTGCCCGGTCGGCGTTTTCGGCCTGCTCTTTCGCGACCAGCAACTCCTCGGCGGCGCGCCGCCTCTCAAGGACCTCTTCCTCAAGCTTGCGCTGCATGGCCTCGCCTTCTTCCCGCAAGCGCCGGCGTTCGATGGCGTTGGCCTTGAACACTTCCACCGTCCGCGCCATGTCGCCGATCTCGTCGGCCTGGCCGATGGCCGGAATTTCGACCGCGAAATTGCCCTCGGCCAGCTCCGTCATGGTCTTTCCGAGCTTTTCCATCGGTCGCAGAAGCTGGTAGCGCGTGAACCAGAAGAAGGCGACGGTCAGCAAGGCCAGCAGCGCGGCAATGACCAGCAATGTGTCCTCGACAACGGTTTCGACGTGCGCCACCGACGCCTCGAGACGAGCCTTGCTGACGTGCCTGAGCTCCAGCAATTCGGTCTCCAGCACGTCCATCGCCAGAAGCGCGGCCGAGTCGTCGACCTTGACCTTTTCGTCGATGGCATGGGCCGATGCCCCGGCCACGACCATGTTCGCCGCCAGGTTCACCTTGTCGGTATATTCCTGGATCACCTCATCGATGCGCGTCACCGCGGTATGTTCGCGGTCATTGACCGAAAGCCTGTGATATTCGTACAGCGCATCTTCGATTTTGAGCAGCTTCTCCTGAATTTCGGTCAGACGCGAAATATCCTTGCGCAGGACAAAATTCTTGAATTGGTGGATAAATCCGCCATAGCCCATGGTGCCCCGAATGTCGCTGAGAATGGCGGTCTTGGTCGCCGCGCCGCGGTCATATTCGGCCCAGGTCTTCACTACCTCTCGTGAATCGCGCAGCGTGAGCACCGTCGAGATCCCGATCACCACCGCGACCGCGACCAGGACGCAGTTGATCAGCCGCCCTTGGGTCCTGATTTTTGGAGAGCGAATTATGGCCGGTTCCTTCGCGATTGCTGTCAGGCATGACAACCGGACGCGCCGGTCGGCGGCGTGCCTGTCGATT
>CAZPMO010000094.1:6897-18293 GCA_964587515.1 uncultured Rhodospirillaceae bacterium
AATGGTCGATTAACCCCGCCCTATTGATTAGGTCATATAACCTATGATCAAGACCGTGAATTTCGGCGCGAAGCTGGTTCTGTTTGGGGTGATCTGGTAATCAAGGCCAGGGAGGCAGAGACCATGGCCAATTCGCTTCAGGGAAAAACCGCGCTGGTCACCGGCGCCGGCGCCGGGATGGGTCGGTCCCACGCCGAATTGCTGGCCGAGCGCGGCGCGAATGTCATTGTCAACGATATCGAGGCCGATTCGGTGGAAGAGACCGCCCGGCGTGTGCGCGACCGGGGCGTCGGCGCCGCCGTGATCGCGCTCGATATCCGCGAGACCCGCGCCATGGCGGACGCCATCGCCGCCGCCGAACGCGAGGCCGGACCGGTCGATATACTGGTCAACAACGCCGGCGTCGCCGGTCAGGGGCTGATGATCGACGAGATTGACGAGGAAACGTTCGATCGCATGTTCGATGTCCACGTCAAGGGCGCCTTCTTCGCCACCAAGGCGGTTCTCGGCGGCATGAAGCAGCGCCGCTATGGCAAGATCATTAATATCTCGTCCAATTTCGCCATGGGGGGCGTGCATTTCGCCTCCCATTACGGGGCCGCGAAATCGGCGCTATCCGGATTCACCAAGTGCTGGGCGCGCGAGCTCGCGCCCTACAACATCATGGTCAACGCCGTCGCGCCCGGCCTGCTGGAGACCAAACTGACGCTCGACAGTATCGGTCCGGAGCGGATCCGCGCCATGGAGGAAGAGGTTTCGTTGGGCCGCCTCGCCGACCCGCTGGATATTTCCTATGCCGTGGCATGGCTGGCGTCGCCCGAGACCGACAAGATCACCGGCCAGGTGATTTCGCCCAACGGCGGTGTTACCATCGTCGGGATTTGATCCCGATAATGAACAGGTCGGGATTTGATCGTCGGAGGATGAAGTATGGCTGAAGCCAAAACGCTTGCCGAGAACCTGCCCGTCGACGCCGAGGTTCTGCGCGAGGAGGTGAAGGCGAAGTACCGCGAGGTCGCGGTTGCGCCAGACGGCGATTTCCATTTTCATACCGGCCGCAAGCTGGCGGCGCGCCTGGGTTACGACCAGGGTGCGGTCGACGCGCTGCCCGACGCCGCGGTCGAGTCCTTCGCCGGTGTCGCCAACCCGTTCTCGACGCGTACGCTGGAAGCCGGCGAGCGGGTTGTGGACGCGGGCGGCGGCTTCGACTGCTTCATCGCGGCCGGCCAGGTCGGCCCGAACGGCCACGTGGTCGGCATCGATATGACAGAGGAGATGCTGGCGAAATCGCGCGCCACGGCCGGCGCCATGGGCCTCGACAATGTCGAGTTCCGGGAAGGCCTGCTGGAGGATGTGCCGGTCGAAGACGGCTGGGCCGACGTGGTGATCAGCAACGGCGTGATCAATTTGTGCGCCGACAAGCGCGGCGTATTTTCCGAGATCATGCGCGTCCTCAAGCCCGGCGGTCGCCTGCAATTCGCCGACATCGCCAACGGCAAGCCGGTGCCGGAGGCCGCGATCGCCGATATTGACCTGTGGACGGCCTGAATCGCCGGTGGCCTGCCGTGTGCGGGCTGGCGGAAGATGCTGACGGAGGCGGGCTTCGTCGATATCGAGATCGGCGAACCGGTGGATACTTTCGGCGGGGCCGGGGGCGAGCCTAACGCCCGCGCCTTCGAGGTATTCGGCTATGCCTTCCTGGCGCGCAAGCCCGGTTGACGCCGATTTATGGTATAATTCGTGGTAGAACAACAAGAAGGAAGGAATACCGCCATGTTTATGCGCAATTGCTGGTACGTCGCGGCGTGGGACGACGAAATCGGCGGCGAAACGCCGCTGGGCCGGACGCTTCTGGGTGAGCCGGTGGTGCTTTTCCGCGCCGCCGACGGGACCGCCGCCGCGCTCGAGGATCGCTGTTGTCATCGCCATTTGCCGCTGTCGCTGGGCAAGGTGGTGGGTGACAATCTGCAATGCGGCTATCACGGGTTGGAATTCGATACTTCCGGCGATTGCGTATTGGTGCCGGGCCAGACCCAGGTGCCGCCCGGCTCCACCGTCCGGCGCTATCCGGTGGTCGAGCGCTGGGGCTGGGTGTGGATCTGGATGGGCGATCCGGCGGCGGCCGACGACACATTGATTCCCGACTGGTACTGGATGGACGATCCCGATTGGAACGTCACGCGCGGCAACGGCGGCAAGCCGCTTTATGTGAAATGCAGTTACGAGCTGATCACCGACAATCTGCTCGATCTGTCCCATCTCCCCTATGTGCATCCCAGCACGATCGGCGCGGAATCGATCCTCGATTTTCCCGTCAGGACCGACCGCATGGACGATGGCGTGCTGATGACGCGTCTGATCCCCGATTCGCCGCCCGCTCCGTTTTTTAAGATGGCCGGCGGTTTCAAGGGCAATGTCGACCGCCGCCAAAACGTGGTCGCCACCGTGCCCAGCCATTGCGACGTCGATGTCTCCAGCGACGAGGTTGGCTCCGGCGTGCTCGAATATGGCGCTCCGCCGCAGGGCACCGCCATGCATGCGCTGATCACCACCACGCCGGAAACCGAGACCACCTCGTTCCAGTTCTATGCCCATCCCCGCTTCTTCCGGAAAGATGATGCGGAGATGGACGAAATCTATCGAAACGGCTTCACCAACATCTTCATGGAAGATGTCGGCGTGATGGAGGCGCAGCAGGAGATGATGACGCGCATGCCCGATGCGCCGGTTGTCGATATCAACGTCGATGCGCCCGCGATCGCCTTCCGCGCCATCCTGCGCGAGCGCATCGCGGCCGAACAGGAACAACAGGCGGCGGAGTAGACAATGACGGACGTGCTGGAAGGGGAAATTGCGCTGGTGACGGGGTCGGGACGCGGCATGGGACGCTCGCACGCTGTGTTGCTGGCCGAACGCGGCGCCGACGTGATCGTTCACGACGTGATCGCCGACAATGTCGCCGAGACCGTCGAGATGATCCGCGCCGCGGGGCGCGAGGCGCGTTCGATCACCCTCGATATCCGCGACGTGGAGGCGTTCCAGGCCGCGGTGCGCGAGATGGGCCGCATTGACATATTGGTCAATAACGCGGGTATCGGCGGCCAACGCGCGCCGATCGAGGACATCGACCTCGATTTCTTCGACCGCATGTACCAGATCCACGTGCGCGGCACGTTCTTCGCGACCCAGGCCGTATTGCCGGGCATGAAGGAGCGCCGCGCCGGCAAGATCGTCAACACGTCGTCGATCTTCGCCATGGGCGGCAACGCCAACGCCTCGCACTACGCGGCCGCGAAATCGGCGATCTCCGGTTTGACCAAGAACTGGGCGCGCGAATTCGCGCCGTGGCGCATCAACGTCAACGCGGTCGCGCCGGGTTTCATCGTGACCGACATGACGCGCGGCACCGCGTCCGACGCGGAAATCGAGGAACGCGGCAAGAACGTACCGCTGGGCGCGTTGACCCAGCCGATCGATATTTCCTACGCCGTCGCCTGGCTCGCCTCGCCGGAGGCGGACATGGTGACGGGACAGGTCGTCAGTCCTAATTCAGGCGAGACCATCGTCGGATATTAGAACAGGCCCCCGCGTGCCCGAAAACGTCGCCGCCCGCCAGCCGGGAACCCCGCTGTTTATCGCGCTGGTGTTGATCACGCTGGTCGGCCCGCTCTCGATTCATCTGTTCCTGCCCGCCTTGCCGCATGTGCGCCGGACCTTCGCGGTCGAGGAGGGCATCGCACAGCTCGCCTTCAGCCTCGCGGTGGTTTCGATGGCGTGCGCGACGCTGGCGTATGGCTCACTCTCGGACCGACTGGGGCGCTTGCCCGCGCTGCTCGGCGGGCTCGCGCTGTTCAGCGCCGGCGCGGCGATGGCGGCGGTGGCGCCGGATATCAATTTCCTGCTGGCCGGGCGCGTGCTTCAAGGGATCGGCGCGGCCAGCGGCCTGGTGCTGGCGCGCGCGATTGTGCGCGACGTCTATGGCACGGATCGGCTGGGGCAGATGATCGCCTATCTGACCACGGCCTACGTGGTCGGGCCGCTGTTCGCGCCGCCGATCGGCGGCGTGCTCACCGACTGGCTCGGCTGGCAGTCGAGCCTGATTCTGCCGGCGGTCTTCGGCGTGATCGCCGTTGTGGTCTCGATGGTGGTGATCGGCGAGACCCATCGCCCGGAAAGCGGCCCGCGCCCCGGTCTGGTCTCGGGCTATTGGCGGCTGTTGAGCGCGCCGCGCTTCATGCTGTATGCGCTCAACCCGGCGTTCGCGACGGGAGGTTTCTTTACCCACGCGACCGCGTCCTCCTATCTGATGAGCGAGGTGCTGCACCGCCCGGCCACCGAATTCGGACTGCTGTTCATGATCGGGCCGGCGGGCTACATGCTGGGGAGTTTCCTTTCCGGGCGCTTCGTCGGGCGGGTCTCGGGCGATTTCCTGGTGGTGTTCGGCTCGGTGCTCTCCGCGATCGGCCCGGTGGTCCTGATCTCGCAGGTCTGGGGCGGCGGTCTGACCCCGCTCGGATTGTTTGTGCCGGCCGGTTTCCTGACCATCGGCCAGGGGCTCGCCATGCCGCAGGCCCAGGCCGCCGCGATCGCATCCGAACCACTTCTGACCGGCACCGCGTCGGGAATCGTGGTGTTCCTGCAATTCCTGTTCGGCGCCGTCCTGTCCCAGATCGTCGCCATGCTGTCCGACGGCACGGCGGTTCCCATGACCGTCGCGGTCACCGGTGCCAGTCTGTTGACCCTGATTTGCGGCGTCGGCGCGGTGATGTTGACGCGTCGACCGGCGGCATCGTAAGCGGCCGCTATTCGGCGGCCGCGTCGAAGGCGGCGCGCAGGCCGGATTCCAGATCGGTAAATTCGAGATCGGGGAACAGCCGTTTTACTTCCGACGGGTCGAACGGCCGGTAGCCGTCATGGGGCATCGGCCCGGCGCGGGGCAGATTTTCGATTGCGATCGCCGCCTCCGAGAATCCGATGGTCATTTTCGCCAGTTCGAGGAACGACGCCACCCGCCCGGTGACCGCGTTGAGGGCGCCGGTGGTCCGCCGTTCCAGCATGCGCGCCGCCAGTTCGGCGACGTCGCGCACGCTGACATGGTCGCGCCGTTCCTCGCCGTTGCCGAACAGCGCGATCGTCTCGCCGGCCCGCACCAGACGGCGGAACCGGTTGGGCCCGTACCCGTTATGGGGATCGGCGGCACCGTAGATCAGCGTCGGGCGCAGCGCGGCGAAAGGCGTTTCCGCCAGCGTCGCCCGGAACATGGTTTCGCGCGCCACATGCATCTGGCCGTGCAGATTGTCCGGCGCGGTCACCGAGGTCTCGGTCAGCGGCTCCGTGGAATCGCTGTAGACCGCGTCGGAACTGATATAGAGCAGGTGCGCCAAGGGCAGGCCGCTTAGCCCGTCGAGCACGTTCTTCGCCATCAGGATGTTCTGTTCGAACATCGCATAGTCCTTGCACGGCGCCCGGGCCGAGACGAAGACCACGGCATCGTTCGCGCGGAGTTCGGCGCGCAGCCGTTCCCCCGAACCGTCGGCCAGCAGATCGACATCGGCGCTGCCCAGCGGATGGACCGCGAATTCGCGCTCTGCCGCCGCCGCCACGATCGCCGAGCCGACAAAACCGCCCGCTCCGATTACCACCACGCGCTCCGGCGCCGTCGCCCCATCGTTCAGATTTTCAGCCATGACCGTATTTTTTTTCCTTCGTCGAGATACTAACCATTACGGGATTTCGCTCGCCATCGCGTATTACTCCGGCACGCCGGCCTCGCGCAGGCTGTCGAGGTGGGTCGTCTTCAAAAGATTTCCGCCCGAGGGCGTTGCCCGGGCAATTTTCAGCGAGAAATCGGGTCTGAGCCGCATCAAATCCGCGGTCACGTTACGCGCCTCGTCGGTGCGACCGAGCTGGGCGAGCATTATGGCATGCCACATGTAGGCGTTGTAAGGGGCGTTGGCCTCCTGGACCGATTTTCGGGTCCATGACAGCGCCGCGTCGTCATCGCCCAGCGTGAGGTAGGCTATGCCGTGTCCGATGAACGCAAGCCATAGCATCGGATCTCGCGGGCTCAGCCGTTCCATCAGAGCCAGCTCGGGCAGCGCTTCCTCGGGGCGGTCGCTATAGACAAAGCCCAGGCCATTCTGGAGGTGCGCGAAGGCATAGTTGGGATTGATGTCGATCGCCTTCGCCGTGGCGTCGAGAGCGGCGTTGTAATCCCACCGGAACATCGCCGCCATGCCGAGCGCGACATGCGCCGCCGCGTCGCGCTCGTCGAGCGACAGCGCGGTGTTGGCCGCGCGCATGCCTTCTGCGATCTCCTCGGCCGGCTGATCGGCGATACCGAGCACCGTGCTGCGCATGCGGGCGGTGGCAAGACCGGCGTAGCCGGAAGCGAAATGAGGATCGATCTCCATCGCGCGCCGGAACAGACGCTGCGCCTCTTCATTGTCGGCCTTTTTCGATCGCCAGACATGCCACATGCCACGCTGATAACAGTCCCAGGCGTCGAGGTCGTCGGACCGCTTGCGCCGCGCGCGCTCCTGCTCGACACGGCTGAGCTCGGGCTCGATCGCCCGCACCACCGTCTCGGTAATCTCATCCTGAAGGGCGAAAATGTCATCGAGATCGCGGTCGTAACGCTCGGCCCAGATATGGCTGCCGTCGGCGGCGTCGATGAGCTGGGCCGTGATGCGCACCCGGTTGGCCGCCTTGCGCACGCTGCCTTCGAGCACGTAGCGCACGTCGAGCTCGCGTGCGACATGGCGGATGTCGGGTGAGGTTCCCTTGTAGGAGAAGCTCGAGTTGCGCACGATTACCAGGAACCATCGAATTCGGCTGAGGGCGGTAATGATGTCCTCGGAGATGCCGTCGGAGAAATATTCCTGCTCCGGATCGCCCGACATGTTGGCGAACGGCAATACCGCGATCGACGGCCTCGACGATTTCAACGATGGTTCGTCCCTTGCTTCCGGTGCGGTGACCGAGGCCGGCCGCGCCCGGAACACCTGAACCGGCTTGGCGATGTTCTTCACCGTCTGCGCGCCGAGATCGTCGAACGCGGCCGACAGCTTTCCCGCCACGTGATCGTGGACCGTGCCCGAGACGTAGACTTCCCCGGGTCCGCACAACCCTTCGAGCCGGGCCGCGACGTTCACGCCGTCGCCGTGAATATCGTCGTCCTCGATGATCACGTCGCCGAGATTGATGCCGACGCGGAACACCATCCGGCGGTCTTCCGGCAACTCGGCATTGTGGCCGGCCATTGCCGACTGGATCGCCAGCGCATTGCGCACCGCGTCAACGGCGCTCGGGAATTCCACCAATATGCCGTTGCCCGTGGTCTTCACGATGCGTCCGCCGTCGGCGGCGATCCGGGGGTCGATCAACTCGGCATGAATTTTTCTGAAGCGCGCCCGGGTTCCTTCTTCGTCGGCCTCGATCAGCCGCGAATAGCCGACCACATCGGCGGCCAAAATCGCCGCGAGCCTTCTCTGGACACGATCTTCGGCCATGTGATGCGTAAACTTCCAGAGAAACCGACGGGCGAGATTGTATGGTCCGCCGACGGTCGAGTCTATCCGGCCTGCCCGCGTCTATTGCTCCGGCTTGGTGGTGAACATCAGCGGGTGGCCTTCCTTGCGGCCGGCGTCGATTCCTTCGGTGGCCTTGGTCTCCGCGACGTCCTTCGTATAGACGGCGACGACGCACGACCCCTTTTGGTGCGCCGCCATCATCACCGGATAGGACTCGTCTTCGTTCATCTTGAAGACTTTTTTCAGCACCCCGATGACGAATTCCCGCGGCGTGTAGTCGTCATTCAACAGGATCACCTTGTGAAGGCGCGGCCGCTTGGTTTTCGGCTGGACCTTGGTGCGTGGTTTTTCGACGATATCGTTCATGGACCCCTGTTCCTCTCAAAAGACCACAAATTTTCACGATTCTAGGCCGCACCCTCCTTGATCGCGCGCCAGATGCGTTCGGGGGTTGCGGGCATCTCCATGTGATCAACGCCGTACTCGGCCAGCGCATCGACGATGGCGTTGACCACCACGCCCAGCGCCGGCGTCGCGCCGCCTTCGCCGCCGCCGCGCACGCCGAGCCTGTTGGTCGGGCTCGGCACTTCCATGATATGGGTCGCGAATGACGGGAAGTCATCGGCGCGCGGCATGGCGTAATCCATCATCGAGGCGGCCAGCATCTGGCCGGTCTCCGCGTCGTAGAAGGCGTGTTCCAGCAGCGCCTGACCGGCGCCCTGCACCGCGCCGCCATGGGTCTGGCCGTGCAGGATCAGCGGGTTCACCGCGCGTCCCACATCATCGACCGCCGCGTAGGCAATCACCTCCAGCGCGCCGGTGTCGGGGTCGATCTCGATTTCGCAGACCTGCGCGCCATAGGGGAAGCCCGGCACCTGCATGAGCTCCTGATGCTCGGCCCCGAACGCGCCCCGCAGATCCTCGGGCAGGTCGTCGCGATCGCGCGCCGCGGCCGCGATCTCGAAAATGCCGAGGCTGCGGTCGGTGCCCTCGATCCGGAAGACGCCGTCGGAGAACGCGATATCGGTCACCGCGGCTTCGAGCAGATGTCCCGCGATGCGCTTGCCCTTCTCGATGATGGCGTCGGTCGCCGCGCCCATCACGATGCCCGCCATGCGCATGGAGCGCGCCGAATGCGAGCCGCCGCCTTCCTTCACGATGTCGGTGTCGCCGGTGATCATGCGCACGCTCTCGAACGGCACGCCGAGCCATTCCGCGACGCATTGGGCGAAGCTGGTCTCGTGGCCCTGGCCGCTGGAAGTGGTGCCGATCACCACCTCGACACGGCCTTCCGGATCGACGTCGATCTCGGTGCGCTCCACCGGGAAACCGCTGGTGATCTCGATGTAATTGGCGAGCCCGATGCCTCGGAGGCGGCCGCGCGCGCGGGCTTCTTCCCGCCGCGCCGGGAAGCCGGTCCAGTCGCCGAGCTCCAGCGCCTTGTCCATGGCGCGCTCGAATTCGCCGCTGTCGTATTTCAGCCCCAGCGCGGTGCCGTAAGGCATGGCGTCCTCGCCGACCAGATTGCGGCGGCGCAGCTCCACCGGGTCGAAGCCGAAATCGCGGGCGGCGCGATCCATCAGCCGTTCGATGATGTACATGGCTTCGGGCCGCCCGGCGCTGCGATAGGGCGCGGTGGGCGAGGTGTTGGACAGCGTCGCGCGGCCGCGAATGTGGGCGGCCGGGATATGGTAGACCCCGGTCAGCAGTTCGGAGGTCTTGTTGAGCGGTACGAAACTGACCGTATAGGCACCGATATTGCCGAGCAGCGAGCACCGCAGCCCGAGGATTTCGCCGTCGCGGTTGAGCGCGAGCGCGGCGTCGACGGAGAGATCACGCCCCTGATAATCCGAGAGGAACGCCTCGCTCCGCGTCGAGACCCATTTCACCGGGCGGCCGAGCTTTCGCGAGGCCCAGCAGACGATGCCGTATTCCGGATAGGTCCAGTTGCGGGTGCCGTAATTGCCGCCGACATCCTCGACGATCACCCGGAAGCGGTTCTCGTCGACGCCGAATACGTTCGCGAGGTCGCGCTTCAGGCGCACCGAATTGTCGCCGCCGCAGTAGAAAGTAAAGCGCTCCGACGCCGCGTCGTAATCGCACAGCGCCGAGCGGGTTTCCATCATCACGCCGGTCACCCGCTGCACCCAGGTGTTCAGGCTCGCCACGTGATCGGCGCCCGCGAACGCCGCTTCGGTGGCCGCCTCGTCGCCGAACCCGGCGTCGACGCACTGGTTGCCGGGCGCGTCGTCCCAGACCAGCGGCGCGCCCGCCTCGAGCGCGCGCGGCGTCGCGGTCACCGCCGCCAGCGGCTCGTATTCCACCGCGACAAGCTCGGCGCTATCGGCTGCCGCCGCCGCCGTCTCGGCGATCACCGCGGCCACCGGATCGCCCACGAAGCGCACCTTGTCGGTCGCCAGCAGGGGCAGCGGGGTGGTGCGTTTGTCGCTTCCGTCTGAGTTGTTCAGCGGCAGATCGACCAGACCGGCGATCGCCGAATAGCACGGGATCAAACCGATGCCGTCGGGCGTCATGTCGGCGCCGGTCAGCACCGCGAGCACGCCCGGCGCGGCGCCGGCAGCCGCCGTATCGACCGAAAGCAGTCGCGCATGGGCGTGCGGCGAACGCACGATGACGGCGTGGGCCTGACCGGGCAAATCGACATCCAGCGTGTAACGCCCGCGCCCGGTGACCAGCCGATGGTCCTCCTTGCGCAGCACCGGCTTACCGATGCCGCCCGTCTCCACACCTTTGATCGTCATTATGTCGCCCCGGCTCCCATTTCTCCCGATCGCATTAAACCATGTCTCAACTCGGGATATGGCTTTCGTGGTTTTCCAGGTACCACTCGGCGATTTCCTCGCGCTTGGGGAACCAGACGCCGTCGAAGCGTTTTACGTGGTCGAGGAATTCGCGCAGCGCCCGCACCCGGAACGGCTGGCCCCAGACATGGGGGTGGATGCCGATATTCATCAGCCGGCCGCTTTCGCCGCCCTCGCGGTAAAGCTCGTCGAACTGCTCGATGATCACCTCGGCCGCCATGGACGTCGACATGCCGCGCCGGAAGAAGATCTGGAAATCGTTGACCTCGTTCGAATACGGCACCGAGACGATGGGCCCGTGATCGGTGCGGATCAGGAAGGGCTGGTCGTCGTTCATGATGTCGGTATGAAAGATCAGCCCCTGCTCGGCGAGGATACCGGATGTGTTTGGCGTGCAGCGCAGCGACGACGACAGCCAGCCCCGCGCCGGACGGCCCACCACATCGTTGTACACCTTCAGCGTCTCGACAATGACTTCGCGTTCCTTGTCCGGCTGATGGGCGAAATCGGTCAGCAGTTCGGACTGGACATAGTTGTGCGCCACCAGCTCCCAGCCGCGCTCGTTGACCGCGTCGACGATGCGGCGGCGCTCCAGCCCGGTCTTCGCGTTCATGGTGCAGCTCGCCGGCACGCCCGCCTTGTCGAAGATGTCCATCAGTCGCCAGATGCCGACGCGCTGGCCGTATTCGCGCCAGGTATAGTTGGGCAAATCGGCGACGTTGCCGGGCAGCGGGTCGGGCAGGATCGACGGCCCGCCCGGGTAATAGGGCTCGTCGGTATCCTTGACCATGTCCCAATGTTCGAGATTGAAGGTCAGCAACAATACGAGCCGGGCCCCGTTCGGCCATTTCAGCGGCTTGCGGTCCGGCATCGGTACGAAATCATATTGCATGGTGGTCGCCCCATTATAATTTTAATCCCGCCATAAGACTAACCCATCGGCCCCCGCTGCGGTAGGATGGCCAGGACAATCGCATTTGGAGCATGCATCCTTCGAGACGGGCCTTCGGCCCTCCTCAGGATGAGGATATACCTAGCTTTC
>CAZPMO010000095.1:0-18268 GCA_964587515.1 uncultured Rhodospirillaceae bacterium
GAATTCCTGCGCTGGGGATCGGAAGCCTTCAACAATTTCCGCGTGGTGCCGCCGGGCACCGGCATCTGCCATCAGGTGAACCTCGAATATCTCGCCAAGACGGTGTGGACCGAGGATGGCCTCGCGTTTCCGGACACGCTGGTCGGCACCGACAGCCATACCACCATGGTCAACGGCATGGCCGCGCTGGGCTGGGGCGTCGGCGGCATCGAGGCCGAGGCCGCGATGCTGGGCCAGCCGGTGTCCATGCTGCTGCCCGACGTTGTCGGCGTGCGTCTGACCGGCGCGCCCAGCGAAGGCATGACCGCGACCGATCTGGTGCTGACCGTGGTGGAGATGCTGCGGGCCCACGGCGTGGTCGGCAAGTTCGTCGAGTTCTGCGGCCCGGGGCTGGATTCGCTGTCGCTGCCCGATCGCGCGACGCTGGCCAACATGGCGCCCGAATACGGCGCGACCTGCGGATTCTTCCCGATCGATCAGGAGACCTGCGATTATCTCGCGTTCACCGGCCGCGACGCCGAGCAGGTGGCGTTGGTCGAGGCCTACGCGAAGGCCCAGGGCATGTGGCGCGATTCGAACACACCCGAGCCGCTGTTCACCGACACGCTGGAGCTGGATATTTCAACCGTCGAGCCCTCCCTCGCCGGCCCCAAGCGGCCGCAGGACCGGGTGGCTTTGTCGGGCGTCGCGGACGCCTTCGGCAAGGCGGTGGGCGAGCTTGGCGGCGGCGGCGCGCCGATCGAGGTCGCCGGCGGCGACTACAAGCTGTCCGACGGCGACGTGGTGATCGCCGCGATCACCAGCTGCACCAACACGTCGAACCCGTCGGTCCTGATCGCCGCCGGGCTGGTGGCGCAGAAAGCCCACGCGCTGGGGCTCAAGGCCAAGCCGTGGGTGAAGACCTCGCTCGCGCCCGGCAGCCAGGTGGTCGCCGATTATCTCGACGCGGCCGGATTGCAGAGCGATCTCGACGCGCTGGGTTTCAACATCGTGGGGTATGGCTGCACCACCTGCATCGGCAATTCCGGGCCCCTGCCCGACGCCGTGGCGGACGCCGTCGACGACGGCGAGCTGGTGGTCGGCGCGGTGCTGTCGGGCAACCGCAATTTCGAAGGCCGCGTGCACCCGCAGGTGCGCGCCAATTATCTCGCCTCGCCGCCGCTGGTGGTGGCCTATGCGCTGGCCGGCTCGCTCAACGTCAATTTGACGACCGACGCGCTGGGCGAGGACGGCGACGGCAATCCGGTCCATCTCAAGGATATCTGGCCGACCAACGCCGAGGTGTCGGAGACCATGCGCGCCGCGATCAGCCCGGAAATGTATCGCAGCCGCTACGCCAACGTGTTCGAGGGACCGGCCGAATGGAAGGGCATCGGCGCGGCGGGGTCCGAAACCTACGACTGGCAGGATTCCAGCACCTATGTGCGCTACCCGACCTTCTTCGACGGCATGGGACCGGAACCCGAGGCGCTGTCCGACGTCGCCGGCGCGCGGACGCTCGCCATGCTGGCCGATTCGGTGACCACCGATCACATTTCGCCGGCCGGCAGCATCGCCAAGGAAGGTCCGGCCGGAGACTATCTGCTGGAGCGCCAGGTGCGGCCGGCGGAGTTCAACTCCTACGGGTCGCGGCGCGGCAATCACGAAGTCATGATGCGCGGCACCTTCGCCAATATTCGCATTCGCAATGAACTGGTCCCGGGCGTCGAGGGCGGCATGACGCGCCATATCCCGTCGGGCGAACAGATGACCATCTATGACGCGGCGATGCGCTATATCGCCGACGGCGTGCCGCTGATCATCGTCGGCGGCAAGGAGTACGGCACCGGCTCATCGCGCGACTGGGCCGCGAAAGGCACGCGGCTGTTGGGCGTGAAGGCGGTGATCGTCGAGAGCTTCGAGCGCATCCACCGTTCAAACCTCGTCGGCATGGGCGTGCTGCCCTTGCAGTTCAAGCCGGGCGCCGACCGCAAGACGCTGAAGCTCGACGGCAGCGAGACCTGGGATATCTCGGGTGTCGCCGACGGCATCACGCCGCGCATGGATGTCGCCTGTCGCATCAACCGCGCCGACGGCTCGGCCGAGGAAATTCAACTCATGTGCCGGATCGATACGCTGGACGAGGTGGAGTACTACCGCCATGGCGGAATTCTGCAATATGTCCTGCGCAACATGTTGTCCGCCGCCTGATTCGTGTTCGCCCGAAGCCTGGAAACAAGAAATTTTATTCTTATTTTCCAACAGGATAGAGGGATTTATGCTGTCGTCACGAGAAAAATGGGAACGCGGCTGCATCACCTACAATTGATTCGCCGCCGGCGCATGCGCGCCTTACCTTGAACAAATGATATACGGCATCCGCAAGGTATTCTCCGTCGCCGCAATAACCGCCGCATTCTGGTGGGGCCCGGCGGCCGCCGGGCAGCAGAGCGTGGTTGTCGAGCTGTTTACCTCGCAGGGGTGTTCGAGCTGTCCACCGGCCGACGCCTATCTGGTGGAGCTTGCCGGGCGCGACGATGTGATCGCGCTATCGTTCCATGTGGATTACTGGAACTATATCGGCTGGACGGACCCCTATTCGAGCCCGCAATGGACGAAGCGCCAGCAGGCCTATTTGCGCGAGCTGAAACGGCGCTATGTCTATACCCCGCAGATGGTCATCGACGGCCTGACCGAAACCGTGGGGTCGCGGCGGGGCCAGGTCGAGCGTCTGATATCGGCCGCGCGCAAACGTCAAAAACTGAAGATCGACGTCACCCACCCCGATGGCGGCAATGTCCGCATCGCAATTCCCGAACGCCTGGCCGATCGCGGCCGCGAAGCGGCGATCTGGATCGCCTTTTATGACGCCAAGCACACCACCTCCATCGGGGCCGGCGAGAATGACGGCGTTACCATGACCAACGCCAATGTGGTCCGCAGCATGCGGCGTATCGGCACGTGGCGCGGCGATGCGCTCGAACTCAAATTGGCGCTCGCCGATCTCGGCGCCAAGGGCCGCGACGCGTGCGCGGTGCTGGTCCAGGAACGCGGCAGCGGACGCATCATCGGCGCCGCCTCGATCCCGCTGGCAAAGACCATGAACTGATCGAGCCGCGCCCCCCTTCCCACCCGTTCCACATAACCGTTGTTGAAATCCGTTATTCACGCATAGAATGGCGCGGAACAATGCGACGCGGAAGCGTCCAACAACACCGAGGGGAGAATTTTCATGCAGATCGTTAGGAATATTGCGATCGCCACCGGCGGCGCACTGCTCGCGACGTCGATGCTCGCGACCGCCGCGTCGGCTCAGAAGGTGACGCTGAAAATGGCGCACTGGGTACCTCCGGTGCACCATTTGACGGTCACCTACGCCAACTGGGCAAAAACCGTGCGCGACGCGTCGGGCGGCACGCTGGACATCAAGGTCGACAAATCGCCGCTGGCCAAACCGCCGGGCGCCTATGACCTCGCCAAAAACGGTGTGCGCGACCTGGCGTGGGGCGTGGCCGGCTATACGCCCGGTCGCATGCCGTTGATACGCGGCATCGAGGTGCCGTTCGCGACCAAGAATTCCATCACCGGCAGTCCTGTCCTGTGGAACTGGTACACCAAGAACGGGCTCCACAAAAACGAGTTCGACGATACCAAGCTGATCACGGTCTTCGTCCATGGCCCCGGCGTTCTACACAGCAAGAAGCCGATTGTGCGCCTTGAGGACATGAAGGGCGTGAAGGTCCGGGTCGGCGGGGGCGGCGTGCCGATCGCCAAGAATCTCGGCGGCATCCCGGTTGCCATGTCGGCCACCAAGGCCCACGAAAGCCTGCAACGCGGCACCACCACGGCGACCCTGTTTCCGTGGGAAGCGATCCGTGGTTTCCGTCTGGTCAAGCTGGTCAGCCATCATCTCCAGGTGCCGGGCGGCTTTTACACCACGGCGTTTTGGGTAACCATGAGCACCAAGTCCTGGAACAAGCTTTCCAGCCCGCACAAGACGGCGCTGATGAAGGCGGGCGGCGCCGCCGGCGCGAAGCTGATCGGCAAGGCGTGGGACGACAACGACGTCCACACCATCGCCCTCGTGAAGAAGGCGGGCGGGCACACGATCCGCGATATTTCGGCTTCCGAGCTCAAGCGCTGGAGCGCGAAACTGAGCGGCATGCGCAGCGACTGGATCAAAAAAGCCAACGCCAAGGGCCATGACGGCAAAGCGCTGCTGAACGAGCTTCTGACGGCGCTGAAGGCGGGAAGCTGAACGTCAGAGCCTGACAGGAACCAGCGTTAAAATATGTCGGCGCCGACCGAGGAACGGTTGAGCGCGCTGAGCGAGCGGGTCACCACGTGGCTCGCCCGCGCCGGCGCGGTCGGCCTCGCCATCATCATGGCGCTGACGTTTTGCGATGTTGTCGGCCGATATGTCTTCAATGCCCCGATTGTCGGTACCGTCGATGTGACCGAGCTGATGATGGGGTTAATGATCTATCTCGGCGTCGGGCTGACGACATTTTCGCGGGGCCATATCCGGGTCGATCTGGTGATCGACCGGCTGTCTCGCCGTGCGCGGGCCGCGTGCGACGTAATCACGCTCGGGATTTCCATCGCGGTGGTCACGCTGATGTGCTGGCAGCTTTGGCTCAAGGCGGGGGTGACCTTCGAAAAGGGCGATTTGACGCAGATCTGGGAATGGCACATATGGCCGTTCGCCTATGTCATGGCGGCGTGCAGTATTCTGATGGTCACCTCGCTGCTGCTGCAGTTCATCGAGGCGGCGCGCGATGTTGCGCGGCGGGACGCATAGGGCGCGGGTCGGGGCGAACATGGAACCGAGCGTCATCGCGATCCTGATCATGTCCCTGCTGTTCGTGCTGCTGGCGATCGGCATGCCGATCGGCTTCGCCATGGCGGCGGCGGGCTTCTTCGGCTCCATGTTGCTGATAGACCTCGACGCGGCGCTATCGCTGCTCGCCCAGACCGCGTTCGAGACCACGATCACCTACGATCTCAGCGTCGTGCCGCTGTTCGTGCTGATGGGCTATTTCGCGACCTCCTCGGGGCTCAGCGAGGGACTCTACCGCGCCTGTTATACCTGGCTGGGAGCCCGGCGCGGGGGGCTGGCGCTGGCGACCATCGGCGGTTGCGGCGCATTCGCCGCGATCTGCGGCTCCAGCTTGGCCACGGCGGCAACCATGAGCCAGGTGGCGCTGCCCGAAATGCGCCGCTACGACTACGACGTTCGCCTCGCGACGGGATCGATCGCGGCTGGCGGCACCATCGGCATCCTGATCCCGCCCAGCGTAATCCTGGTGCTATACGGCATCCTCACCGAGACCAGCATCAGCGAGCTGTTCTTGGCCGGCGTGGTGCCGGGCATCATGACCGTGTTCGCGTTCATGACCACGGTCTCCATCGTAACCAAGATCAACCCCGAACAGGGGCCGCGCGGCGAGCGTTCCTCTGGGATGGACAAGCTGCGCGCCTTCAAGGACGTGTGGGGAACGGTGCTGCTGTTCCTGCTGGTGATCGGCGGTATCTATCTGGGCATATTCACGCCCACAGAAGCAGCGGGGATCGGCGCGACCGGCGCCCTCGCGCTTGCGGTACTGGCGCGGCGCATGAGCTGGGAAATATTGCTCAAGTGCCTGATGGATACCGTGAAGACCTCGGCGATGATCTTCACCATCCTGATCGGCGCCATCATCTTCAACAATTTCCTGGTGCTCTCCTCGGTGCCCGACGCCATCGGTTCGTGGGTCGAGTCCCTGCCACTGTCGAAACACATGATCCTGATCGTGATCCTGTTGATATACGTGGCGATGGGCTGCGCCCTCGATTCACTGGCCATGATCCTGCTGTCCATTCCGATCTTCTTCCCGGTGGTCTCCAACCTCGGTTTCGACCCGGTGTGGTTCGGGGTGATCGTGGTGATGGTGGTCGAGCTTGGCCTGATCACGCCGCCGATCGGCATGAACGTGTTCATCATCAAGGGCATGGTGCCGGACGTGCCGCTGGGCGCCATCTATCTCGGCGTGCTGCCGTTCGTGGTGGCGCAAATCCTGCTGATCGCCATCCTGGTGGCGGTCCCGGCGCTGGCGCTGTGGTTGCCGGCCACCATGGGCTGATGGCGGGATCCCTCAAAACCAGGATTGGGTCGGTCGACCTCAAGAACCCGGTGATCTGCGGATCGGGCGAGCACGTGATGACCGAGGCCGGCATCCGCGCCGCGATCGCCACCGGCGCTGGCGCGGTGGTCGCCAAGTCCTTCAACGAAACGGAAGCGGGCAAGGACCAACTCGATCACACCGATTACCGTTTGCTCGACAGCAATTGGCGCGAACTGCCCTGGGATTTCGGGCCGCCCAGGGACGCGACGCTGGCCTGCCGGTCGGAGCTGACGCGAACGCCGTTCGAGGACTGGCTCGCGGTCGTCGCGGGGCTCGATGGGGAGGCGCGCGAGCAGGAGTCCTACGTGGTGGCGAGCGTGATCCTGGCCGCCCTCGATCCGGCGGTGGACATGGCCCGGCGCATCGAACAGGCCGGCGTGCGGATTCTGGAATTCAATATCGGCACGCCCTATGGCGACGAGGCGGCGGGCACCGTCTCCACCGAACGCGCCGCCGACAATGTGCATCGTTTCGTCGCCGCGGTGTGCAATGCAGTGACCATACCGGTCTGGGTGAAGATCACCGGCCAGAGCGACAGCGTCGCCGGGCTGGCCGAAGCGGCGGGCGATGCGGGCGCCGACGCGGTGGTGATGATGGGGCGTTTCCTCGGCATGGTGCCGGATCTCGACACGCAGGCGCCGCTGCTGGGCACCAATCTCGGGGTCGGCGGCGCCTGGTCGCTGCCCTTGACGTGTTACTGGCTCTCGCAGACCCGCCGCCGGATCGGCGACAAGGCGCCGCTGATCGGCACCAACGGCGCGCGCGACGGGCTTGACGTGGTGCGCATGATGCTGGCCGGCGCGACCGCCGTCGAGCTGTCGAGCGCGGTGTTCACCGCCGGATTCGGGGTCCTCGAAGACGCCGTCGCCACGGTCGGCGATTACCTTCGCGCCCACGACCAGAACGCCGCCGACATCATCGGGCGCGCCGCCGACCGCGTGGGACGGTTCACCGATCAGCCGGTGCGGCGCGATTACTGGCGGGACTTCATCCCCGGCGAAGCAAAATAACAAGAATTTTTCATGGCCTTGGGGCCGAATGTGCTAACCATATGGGCAACAAGGAAGAGCGGAAGGGACAGTCATGAGCGATTTGAGATACGAGGCCCCGGAGACCCTGGAGGCCGCGATTGGGATGCTGGGCGGCGACGGCGCCCGGATTATGGCGGGCGGGACCGATCTGATCATCCAGATGGATGCCGAGGTCATCGAGCCCGACCTGATCGTCGATATCAAAAATATTGCGGAGACCCGCGCGATTGTCGAAGCGGACGGCGGTTATCGCGTCGGCGCGGCGGTGACCGGCATGGAACTGATGGAGCATGACGGGTTCAGCAAGACCTGGCCCGACGTGATCGACGGCGTAAAGCTGATCGGCTCGATCCAGGTCAAGGGCCGCGCCTCGGTGGGCGGCAATGTCTGCAACGCCTCGCCGGCGGCCGACAGTACGCCGGCCCTGATCGCGGCCGGCGCGATCGCCACCGTCGCCGGACCCGGCGGGATCCGCACCGTGCCAGTTGAAGATATCGCGACAGGACCCGGCCAGACCTCGCTGGCCAAGGACGAAATCCTGGTCTCGTTCTTTTTCGGGCCGCGACCGGCGAATTCGGGCGGCGCATATCAGCGCTTCACGCCCCGTACCGAAATGGATATCGCGGTGGTCGGCGTCGGCGTAAACCTGACGCTCGACGATAGCGGCACCTGCACCGAGGCCCGGGTCGGGCTTGGCGCGGTGGCGGCCACGGCGCTCAAGGTCGACGCGGCGGCCCAGGCGCTGATCGGCAGCAAAGTCGACGACGCGGCGATCGAGAAAGCGGCGGAAGCCGTGCGCGCCGCCTGCAAGCCCATCGACGACAAGCGCGGAACCGTTGAGTTTCGCATCGACGTCGCCGGCGTGCTGGCGGGCCGCGTAATTAGGGATGCACTAAAGCGAGCGGGACAGAACTGATGGCAAAAACGCATATAACCACCACCGTCAACGGCGACCAGTACGAAGTGCTGTGCGACGTGGAACAGACCTTGCTCGACGTGCTGCGCGACGAGCTGCTCATGACCGGCACCAAGGAAGGCTGCGGTTCCGGCGATTGCGGCGCCTGCAGCGTCATGGTCGATGGCCGGCTGATTTGCGCCTGCCTGGCGCTCGGCGTCGAGGCCGACGGCAAGACCATCGACACCATCGAGGGCATGGCCACCGTCGAGGAACTTCACCCGTTGCAGCGCAACTTTCTTGAGCTCAACGGGCTGCAATGCGGCATCTGCACCCCGGGCATTCTGATCGCCGCCCGGGCGTTGCTGGAAAAGAACCCCAACCCGAGCGAGACCGAAATTCGCTTTTGGCTGGCAGGCAATCTCTGCCGCTGCACCGGTTATGACAAAATCATCCGTTCCGTCCAGGCGGCGGCGGAAGAAATGCGAGGAGGCTGATCATGGCGACCATTCTTGAGGAAAGCGGCTTTAATCCTGATCGCGAGCTGAAGATCGTCGGCACCAGCCCGGTCAAGCATGACGGGCCCGACAAGGTTACCGGACGCGCCAAGTTCGGTGCCGATGTGCATCTGCCGGGCATGCTGATCGGCAAGATTCTGCGAAGCCCCCATCCGCACGCCGTGCTCAAGTCGATCGACACGTCCGCGGCCGAGGCGTTTCCCGGGGTCAATGCGGTCGTCACCCGCGACGATTTTCCGGATATCCCGCAGGGCTCGCCCATCGGCGACCTCACGCGCAACATCATGGCGCGAGAGAAGGTCTATTACGACGGCCAGCCGGTCGCCGCCGTGGCCGCGACCAGCGAGACCATCGCCAGGAAGGCGCTGAAGCTGATCAAGGTCGAGTACGAAATATTGCCGCATGTGATCGACCCGGTCGAGGCGATGAAGCCCGACGCGCCGATCCTGCATGATTACCTTCGCACCCAGGGCGTGGAAGGCGCCGAGGACAAGCCGACCAACGTGACCCACTGCATGCAGTTCGGCGTCGGCGACGTGGAGGTGGGCTTCGCGGACGCGGATTTCGTGATCGAAAAAGAATTCGACTCCAAGCCCATGCACCAATCCTATATCGAACCACAGGGCTGCATCGCCTCGTGCTCCGATGACGGGCAGATCGACATCTATTGCTGTACCCAGGGCACGCATGTGTTCCGCGACCGGATTTCGGAAATCCTGCAGATGGAATCGGCCAAGATCCGGGTTCAGCAGTCCGAGATGGGCGGCGGATTCGGCGGCAAGACCAGCCCCTATGCCGAGCCCGTGGCGGTTATGCTGTCGAGAAAGTCGCGTCGTCCGGTGCGTATCGTGTTGACCCGGAACGAGGTGTTCCGCTGCACCGGCCCGGTGTCCGGCACCAAGTCCCGCATCAAGATGGGCGCCACCAAGGACGGGCGGATCGTCGCCGCCGACGCGGAGCTGATCTTCCAGACCGGCGCCTATTCCGGCTCCATGTTCTGGAACGGGCCCCAGGCCATGTTCACGCGCTACAACATCGAAAATGTGAAGACGGTATCCTGGGAGGTGGTCTCCAACCGTCCCAAGGTGAACGCGTTCCGCGCGCCCTGCGTGCCGCAGATCGTGTTTGGCGTCGAAGCCATCGTCGTCGAACTCGCCAAGCTGTGCGGCATGGACCAGCTCGACTTCCGCATCAAGAATGCGCACAAGGAAGGCGACACGACCATATATGGCGATACCTTCGGGACCATCGGCTGCGTCGAGACGATGGAAGCGGCGAAGGCCTGCGATCACTATCAGTCGCCCGTGCCGGAAGGCCAGGGCCGCGGCGTCAGCGCCGGATTCTGGTTCAACCGCGGCGGCGACACCACCGGTTCGCTGACCATTACGCCGGACGGCTCGGTGACGATCATGGCCGGGACATCCGATGTCGCCGGCTCGCGGCTCTCGCTCAGCATGATGGCGGCCGAGGAACTCGGCGTTCCGCTCGACAAGGTGCGCGCGATCCTCTCCGACACCAGCATGATGGGCAACAACCGGGTCACCGCCGGCAGCCGCACCACCCACTCGTCGGGCATCGTGATCGTCGATTCCGCGCGGCAGGCGATCAACACGATG
The DNA here is from genome assembly GCA_964587515.1 of uncultured Rhodospirillaceae bacterium. Lineage (GTDB taxonomy): Bacteria > Pseudomonadota > Alphaproteobacteria > MPNO01 > MPNO01 > CAZPMO01. The sequence goes on from CAZPMO010000095.1 coordinate 10,204, forward strand.
ATCAAGCGCACCGCCGAAATCTGGGGCGTGTCGGAAGAAGAGGTCGTGTTCGAAGCCGGCCATTGCCGCCCGGCGAGCGCCAACGTGGGTGATTTCGATCCCATGTCGATTGCCGAAATCGCCGCCAAGACCAGCGTCAGCCACGGCGCCATTTCGGGTCACGCCGAAATGAACGTCACCGGCGAGGGGCCGGGCTTCGGCGTCCATATCGTCGACGTGGAGGTCGATAAGGAAACCGGCCGGGTCGATGTGAAGCGCTACACCGTGATCGAGGACGCCGGCAAGGCGATCAATCCGATCCAGGTCGAAGGTCAGTACCAGGGCGGCGCGGTGCAGGGCGTCGGCTGGGCACTTAACGAGGAGTACATCTACGGCGACGACGGACGCTTGCAGAACCCGGGCTTCCTGGATTACCGCATCCCGGTGGCTTCCGATGTGCCGATGATCGACACGGTCATCGTCGAGGTGGCGAACCCGAAACATCCTTACGGGCTGCGCGGGGTCGGCGAGGTGCCGGTGGTGCCGACACTGGCCGCGATGGGCAACGCCATTGGCGACGCCATCGGCATCCGTCCGCAATCGCTGCCGATGTCGCCACCCAAGCTGTTGAAACTCATGAAAGAATCGAAGACTTAACTCGATTGGGGGGAATAATCATGAGCGGTCAGGATATCCGCATCGCCGCCGGCGAAGGCGGCGAGTTCGATTGTTACCTGTCGATGCCGGCGTCCGGTCCGGCGCCGGCGGTGATCATCATGTCGTCGGTATTCGGCGTCGACGGCGACGTGCGAACCAACTGCGATGATCTGGCGGCGCAGGGGTTCATCGCCGCCGGGCCCGATCTGTTCTGGCGCGGCGACGCCGGGCCCATGGACCGGTCGGAAGACGGCCAGCGGCGGGCGCGCGAGCGCGCCGCGGACCGCGAGCCGATGATCAAGGCCGGAATCAAGGACCTCGCCGACGTGATCGCCGACCTCAAATCGCGGCCCGAATGCAACGGCAAGATCGCGGTTGTCGGACTTTGTTATGGCGGGCCCTTCGCGATTATCGGTCCGGCGCTATTTGGTTGTGACGCGGGGATCTCGTTTCACGGCACCCAGGTCCAGAACTATCTCGACGGCGTCAAAAACATTCGCGTCCCGGTTTCCCTGCATTGGGGCGATCAGGACCATGCCGCGCCGCCGGAGGCTCTCGCCAAAATTCGCGAAGCGACCAGCGGCATGAGCAATGTGGAGATCGAGATCTACCCGGGTGTGCAGCACGGCTATACCGCGCCGTCCAGCGCCAAGGCGTGGCATCCGGAAGCGACCGCGAAATCATGGCGGCGCGCGGTGGAAATTCTCAACGAGCTGCGCGAAACAGAAGCCGCCGCCTGAGCTTATCTCAACCGGCGACGGTAAGCCCGCGCGCCAAGGCGTCGCTGAGACGGCGTGAGAAGGCGCCGGGATCGGGCAACGGCTCGCCCTCAAGAATGCGCGCCTGATCGAGCACCAGCCAGGCCGCATCGTCGAGGCGGTCTTTAGCTTCGTCGGCGCCGATCCGTTCGGCCAATGTGCGGATCAGGGCGTGTTTCGGGTTGATTTCGAGGATGCGCTTGGACGCGCCGGCATCGAGCTGGTTGTGCTGCTTCAACAGCCGCTCCAGATGGATGTCCATATCGCCTTCGTCGGAAACCAGGCAGGCCGCGCTGTCGGTCAGCCGTTCCGAAACCCGGACATCCTTGACCGCATCGTCCAACGTCAGCTTGAACATGGCGATCAGGCTGTCGATGCGGCCCTGGTCGGCGGGCTCCTCGGCCTCTTCGGTCGTGTCGGCCGCATCGTCGTTCAGCGGGATGTCGCTGATTTCCGCGCCGGCGCGGGTCGCCGATTTGAACGGCCGGGAATCGAATTCCGCCGCCGACTGGACCCAGAATTCATCGACCGGATCGGTAAACAGCAGCACTTCGACGCCACGCGCGGCGAATCCTTCGAGCTGTGGGCTCTTGCGCAGTTTTTCCGCCTCTTCGCCCGTGATGTAATAGATCGCCGACTGGCCCTCCTTCATGCGCCCCACATAGTCGGCGAGGCCCACCATGGCGTCCGGATCTGCGGTCGACGGGAAACGCGCGAGCCCCATCAGCGCCTCGCGGTTCTCAATGTCCTCGTAGATGCCCTCCTTCAGCACCGCGCCGAAATTCTCCCAGAAGGCGCGGTATTCGTCGGGCGCCTCTTCGGCCTTCTTGCCGAGATCCCCGACCACGCGCTTGACGATGGCGCTTCGCATGCGGGTCAGCGTCGGGTTGTTCTGGAGCATCTCGCGGCTGACGTTCAGGGGCAGATCCTCGGAATCGACCAGCCCGCGCAAAAAGCGCAGCCAGTTGGGCACCAGCTCGTCGCACTCGTCGGTGATGAAGACCCGCTTCACGTAAAGCTTCACGTGGTGACGGCGCTCCGGGTGGAACAGGTCGAACGGCTTGGCCGATGGAATGAACAGCAGCGTGGTGTATTCCTGCATGCCCTCGGCCCGCCAGTGGAGCGTCATCCACGGGTCGTCGAAGGCATGGCCGACGTGATGGTAGAACTCCTTGTACTCGTCTTCGGTGATTTCGTCGCGGGACCGCCGCCACAGCGCCGAGGCCTGATTGGCCGCCTCCTCCGTCTCGCCCTCGGCGATCAGGATGGGCAGCGCGATGTGATCTGAATAGGTCTTCACGATGTGCCGCAGACGCTCGGTCTCCAGGAATTCGTCCTCGCCGTCGCGGACATGCATCCGAATGGTGGTGCCGCGCGTCGGCTTGTCGGATTCCGAGACGGTAAACTCGCCTGTGCCGTCGGAAACCCAGCGCCAGCCCTGGTCTTCGCCGGCGCGGCGGCTCAGCACCTCGACATTGTCGGCGATCATGAACGCGGAATAAAAGCCGACGCCGAACTGGCCGACCAGCGCCACATCGTTCTTCGCGTCGCCGGAAAGCTCTTCGAGATAGGCCGAGGTCCCCGATCGCGCGATGGTGCCGAGGTCGTCGATCAGCGCCTGACGGTTCATGCCGATGCCGTTATCGGCGATCTCGATGATGCGCGCCTCTTTCTCGACCGCGATCCGGATACGAAACTCCGGATCGTCGGCGGTCAGCGCGGGATCGGTGATCGCTTCATAGCGCGCACGGTCGCAGGCGTCGGACGCATTCGAAATAAGCTCTCGCAGGAAAATCTGTTTTTCGCTGTACAGCGAATTCGCGACGATTTGCAGCAGTCGCGAAACTTCCGCCTGGAAGCTCAGCTTTTCTTCCGTCATCCCTCGGTTCTCCGGTAGCAACTGAACCGCAAAGATATGCGTATGCGCCCCGGCGGGTGCAAGCCCCCGCCCTTGCATCGGCGCGAAATAGACGCGATTCTATTGGTATGGCGGCGTACGATCAGCACCCGCGCGTGACCGCGCTTCTTGGGCCCACGAATACCGGCAAGACCTATCTCGCCATCGAGCGCATGCTCGACCACGATACCGGCATGATCGGGTTTCCGCTGCGCCTGCTGGCGCGCGAAAATTACGACCGCGTGGTGCGGCTCAAGGGCGCGCGACGCGTCGCGCTTATCACCGGCGAGGAGAAAATCGTCCCGGCAAGGGCGCAATACTTCATTTGCACCGCCGAATCGATGCCGCTCGACCGCGAGGTCGATTTCCTGGCGATCGACGAGATTCAGATGGCGGCCGATCCGGAGCGCGGCCATGTCTTTACCGACCGTCTGCTGCGCGCGCGCGGCCGCGTCGAAACGATGTTTCTGGGCGCCGACACCATGCGGCCAATCATTCGCAAGCTCGTGCCCGACGCCGTGTTCGTCAGCAGACCGCGCCTGTCGCGCCTGACCTATGCCGGACCCAAAAAAATCTCCCGCCTGGCGCCAAGAACCGCGGTGGTGGCGTTCTCCTCCAACGAGGTCTACGCCATCGCCGAGTTGCTGCGCCGCCAGCGCGGCGGGGCCGCGGTGGTGTTGGGCGCGCTGAGCCCGCGCACCCGGAACGCCCAGGTCGCCATGTATCAGGCCGGCGAGGTCGATTATCTGGTGGCGACCGACGCAATCGGGATGGGACTCAACATGGATGTCGACCATGTGGTGTTCCGGGCCCTGAAGAAATTCGACGGCCATCACCATCGGGCGCTGAGCACCGGGGAAATCGGCCAGATCGCGGGCCGCGCCGGGCGCCACATGACGGACGGCACGTTCGGCACCGTGGCCGAGTTCGGCCCCCTCGACGCCGAGATCGTCGAGGCCGTCGAGAACCACCGCTTTAATCCGGTGAAGGCCATACAATGGCGCAACGCGAAGCTCGATTTCCGTTCCGCCACCGCGCTGATCGCAAGTCTGGACGCGCGTCCGCCGCGACCCGAACTGATGCGCGCGAGACCCGCGGAAGACCAGATCGCGCTGGCCACACTGGTGCAGGATTCGGAAATCGCCGCCGCGGCGCGCCACCCCCAAGCCGTGCGGCTGCTCTGGGACGTCTGTCAGATACCGGACTATCGAAAGACCATGGCGGAGGCCCACACCAGATTGCTGGGCCGCATCTACCGTCATTTGACCGGGCCCGAAGCTAGGCTGCCGACCGATTGGGTCGCCGATCAGATCGCGCGGCTGGATCGGCTGGACGGCGATATCGACACACTGATGGCGCGCATCGCGCATGTCCGGACCTGGACCTATGTCTCGCACCGCGCCGACTGGATCGACGATGCCGCGCATTGGCAGGAGCGGTCGCGCGCCACCGAAGACCGGCTTTCGGACGCACTTCACGAACGGCTCACACAACGCTTTGTCGATCGCCGCGCCGCCGCCCTGTCCCGCCTGCGCGGCAAGGAAAACCTGTTCGCCGCCGTCACCGAGGATGGCGGGGTGACGGTCGAGGGTGAATATGTGGGCCGCCTGGAAGGGTTCCGATTCATACCCGACGCCGCCGATTCCGGCGAGGGAAGGCGCGCCCTGATGTCGGCCGCCAACCGCGCATTGCAAGGCGCCATCGAGACGCGCGTGCGCCGGATCACGGCGGAGGCCGACGACGCCTTCGCGTTCGACGACGACGATGGCATCGTCTGGCGAGGCGTACGGATCGCACGGCTGCGACCCGGGGACACGGTCCTGAACCCGCTTATCGAAATTGTCCCGCAGGGCGTACTCGATGCTGAACATCGCGATCGCGTGCGCGCCCGGTTGTCGAACTGGCTCGGCGGCGTGCTGGCGGAAGGGCTCGGCCCGCTGTTCGCGCTGAGGGACGCCGATCTTTCGGGGGCGGCGCGCGGCATCGCCTTCCAGCTCGTCGAGGGGCTGGGTTCGCTGTCGCGCCGATCCGCGCAATCCCTGGCCGGCGCCATCGGCCCGGAGGATAGGCGGACGCTGCGGCGGTTCGGCGTCCGGATCGGATCGGAAAGCGTGTTTCTGCCGGCGCTGGTGAAACCGAAGGCGAGCCGCCTGCGCGCCCTGTTGTGGGCGGTCCATGGCGATCATCCGGTACGTCCGCCGCCGCCGCCGGGCCTCAATTGGGTGCCGACCCAGCGCGACGTCGAGGCGGCGTTTTATGAAGCCTGCGGATATCGTCCCATTGCCGGACGGGCGGTGCGCATCGACATCCTCGACCGGCTATCCGTCCTGCTGATCCGCGAATCCCGCAAGGGGCCAATTTCGCTTTCGCACGAAATTCTCTCGCTGCTCGGCATGCCGGCGGAACAGGCATCCGCCGTAATCCGCGCCCTCGACTACCGCGAAGAAAAAGCGGACGACGGGCCGCGCTTTGTCCGCGCCTCGCCGCGCCAACGCGGCAAGGCGACGCGCCGCAAATCGAAGCCGACGCGCGGCTCGCCCTTCGAAAAATTGCGCGGTCTGCACCCGGCGCGATGACGGAAAACGCGATCCGCCTCGACAAGTGGCTTTGGCAGGCGCGCTTTTTCAAGAGCCGCGCCACCGCGTCGCGCCTGTGCAGCGCGGGCCGGGTGCGCGTCGATAGCGAGGTTGTGACCAAGGCGCATTACCTGATCCGCGCCGGCGACGTGCTGACATTTCCCCAGGCCCGCGACATCCGGGTGGTCCGGGTGATCGAACTGGGCGTTCGGCGGGGACCGGCCAGCGAGGCGCGGACGCTGTATGAAGACCTGGCGCCGTCGGAACATCGGCTTGCGCGGCCCGGCTTGCGGCGCGGCGAGGCGACGTGATAGGCAGGGGTCCATGATCAATCGCATAAAATCGTTTTTCGAGGATCGCGGCGCGCGCGCGGGTGGCGAAAGCGGCCACCACACGGTCGATGAATTCCATCTCGCCGCGGCGGCGCTGCTGGTGCATGCCACGACCGTCGATACGGTCTTCGACGACGACGAACGCGCGAAAATCATCGAGCTGATCGAGGCGCGGCTGGAGCTCAGTGGCGAAGAAGCCGAGACGTTGCTCGCCGCCGCTGTCGTCGCCGTCGACGACTCGGTCCAGCTGTTGCATTTCACGCGCGCCATCAAGGACCGGTTTTCCTATGAAGAACGGGTCGAGCTGATTGAAATGCTGTGGGAGGTCGTCTATGCCGACGGCAAGGTCGATGAATTTGAATCACAGCTCATGCGCCGCATCGGCGGGTTGATCTATGTCACCGACCGTGATCGGGGGATCGCCCGCAAACGCGTCACGGAAAAGATTTCGGGCGCTTAGGGAAGACTGTGGATGAACCGCTCGACCGGGCACGAAAACTGTTGGTTCGCAACCGCGATGGTACTAAGTTTCTGACCGAAAGAGGCTCTGCCTCGTCCCGTGGGAGGCACGGGAAAACCCCACCGGGTAACCCCGGATATTACAAACGACTGTGCGGAGAACGGAATGACCTACATCGTCGATGAGTCCTGTATCAAATGCAAATACATGGATTGTGTGGAAGTGTGCCCGGTGGACTGTTTCTACGAGGGCGAAAACATGTTGGTCATTCAGCCTGACGAATGCATCGATTGCGGTGTATGCGAGCCTGAATGCCCGGTCGAGGCGATCCATCCCGACACCGATGATGGCGCGGAGAAATGGGTCGAGATAAATCGCCAATATTCGGAGAACTGGCCCAATATCACACGCAAGGGCGATTCCCCGACCGACGCGGACGACTGGAAAGACACCGCAAACAAATATGAAGAGCATTTTAGCTCAAATCCCGGAAAAGGCAGTTGATTCAGCCTGACGAACCGCGGATTCCGGGCATCGGAACAACTCGACCAGGCGCGAAAAAAGGGTGTTATTTCAATCGGTTTTGTGGTAGGATACTGTCATGCCGATTGACAATCGTGGTCGCCGTCACCAGTTAGAAGGCTGATCGATGATTATTCGCTGCGCGAGGCCGCCTTGGCGGTCTCTCGTTTTGCGGGACACATCATCTGCCTGAACGGTTTACGCGAGCCCGCCCGTTGTCATGTAACCTACGGTCGAGGAGTAAGAGACAAAAATGGCAAGTAAGGCGCCCTTCACCAAGGGAGATCACGTAGTTTATCCGACCCATGGCGTCGGAAAGGTTCTCGGACTCGAAAAGCAGGAAATTGCCGGGTTCGAATTGCAGCTTTTCGTGATTTCCTTCGATTCCGACAAAATGACGCTGCGCGTTCCGGTGGGCAAGGTAAAGGAATCCGGTCTTCGCAAGCTGAGCACGCGCGACAAAATGCAGTCCGCGATGACGACGCTGCACGGCCGCGCGCGCTCCAAACGCACCATGTGGAGCCGCCGGGCCCAGGAATACGAAGCCAAGATCAACAGCGGCGATCCCATTTCGATCGCCGAAGTCGTACGCGACCTTCATCGCGCGACCGGTCAGCCCGATCAGTCCTACAGTGAACGCCAGATGTACGAGGCGGCGCTGGAACGGCTTTCGTCCGAGCTTGCGCTGGTCGAGAAGATCGATCAGGATTCGGCCACCGAAAAGGTCGAAACCATGCTCAAGAAGGCGGCCTGACCGCCGGTCGGCAAGTTCTTCGGAAATTACCAAAAACGCCGCGGCATCGTCGCGGCGTTTTTCTTTGCTAGAGCACTATCCGACCAAATAGAATCATTTGACCGAGATTAGTCCGCCCCGTGGTTAGGCG